>NZ_AP019365.1:1336833-1646500 GCF_033095865.1 Pseudomonas sp. KU43P
TTCTCGCTCATGGCAAAGCGGGTGCACGCAGCAGCGAGCCCGGCCACGCAGTACTTGTTGTTCTCGCACCAGCTGAGGAAGCCGGCGAAGGTGGCCAAGTAATGGTTGGCGGTCGATGGGGCGCGAGTCTCGATCAGTCGCGCCCGGAGTAGGTGGATATCCTCGGGCAGCAGGATGCCTGCCAATCGATCCTTTCCCACCAGCTCGACGCATATGTCGATGGCGTACGCGTATTTCTCCTCGGTCATGGGGGTGATGTCGATGGCCTTCAGCGGTTTGTAGCGTTCTGCCAGTGCCTCCAGGCGCTCGTCCTTTGCGCTGCTGTAGTTCCCGGCATGCTTCGAGTTCGGGAAGTGTCGCCCGTACTCGAAGGTATTGGTCTTGATCTCATGAAGAATCGCCGCCCTGAGTAGGGCGGCATGTTTGATGTTGGCTTTGGTCACCGGCAGGCCAAGGGACTCACGGCAGCGGATGCGGCGCCACATGAAGACGATCCGCAAGTTGCCGCCGTGTATCTCGATACCAGTGTGCTTCGCCAGCTCGGCCTCTAGGCCACTTGTGATGCGCTCTCGGCCCACTTGTCATACTCTGCGATGTTGATGGTTATGCGGCCGTCAGGGGCCTTCCGCCAAATTCGGCCTTGTGCCCAGGTTCCGTTTTTCACCTTGTGGCGAATGGCGTCTTCGGAATAGCCAGTTAGCTCGGCTGCGCGATTGATAAGTACCCAGCGAGGTGTGCTCATTTACTCACCTCGTTGCTGCTCACTGCTTCGCTGCCATTTTCCAGCGCTTCAACTGGCGAGGTTGGCTTGTCAGGATGGATGTTGTTGTCGGGCGTACCGCCCTCCGCATTGTTGAGGCTTCGGTAAGGCGATGCATCTGCGCGGCGCTTCTCATTGGTTGTGAGGCCCGACACTTTGCGGATCTGTGAGCAGCGTTCGTGGTTTCCGCGCGTGCGAGTGGTGTTGCAGACGTCGCACATGACCGACATGGCGGGACGGCTGAAGGTCTGCACGCCCTTGGCGTCCCTGGCGTTCGGTATATAAGTGGATGTATTGATCACAGCGAGTACCTCTCATGGGCTCGGCGGGAGTTCGGGCTCAGTGCCAGTTGCTCAGGGGGCGTGCCGCTATCAATAGTCGATGAGGTGCCTGTCACAGGGCGGTTGGTGGGGGTGGTGCGGTCGAGCTTGATCAGGGCGAGAATCAGTGCCACAGCTAGCATCAAGCTGATCAGCTGCCAGGTACGTGTTGAATTACCCATGTCGGCGTCCCTCACTGATCTGTCTGATTACCTGCTTGCTGGCAAGGTTGAACAGCTCGTCGGCGGAAACCGGCGTGACGGACTGCTCGAAGTTGCTGACGGCGTCAAACCGAGTGCGGTACAGCCCGGCCCGGCCGAGCCAAGCCGCTGCGTCGAGTTTTGCGTCAGGTGCTGGATGATCGTGCAAGCTCATACTGCATTCCCCGCTGTCGCAGTGCTGGCCGGAGTGGTGCGCAGTTGCGAGTGGATGCGCATGGCGAGCGCTTGGATGTCTTGGTGTTGTTGCATGGCCCGGGTGCACCACGGCTCTGTGCCTTGGGCGGCCTTCCACGTTTTCTTAGCCAGGGCCAGTGTCTCGCTGGCATTGATCAGCAAGTCGTAGTCGGACTTGGTCACGGCAAGTCCGGTATAGGACATGATCCGTTCTTCAAGCTCTTTGATCGTGCGTCTGAGTGCTGCCACGGCCATGTGATGCTTGCGTTGGTCGGCATCGGTATTGATCCGAGCTTCGTCCAGATCGTCTCTGAGTCCTTTGATCTGCAGTTTGAGGTCAGCTTTATGCAGCTGCTTGCCCACTTCAATGCCGCGGTTGAAGGCGCGGTGGCGCGCTTTGGGAATAATGAAAGTTAGGGCGATCAGTGAGATCAGCCACAGGATGCCCATGGCGAGAACTTGTTGATGCGGTTGCATGTGCTGTGCTCCAAATGAGCCCGCCGCCGTGGGTTTGAGAGCCGGTGACGGGCTTGATGCCCCTGATGGCCGGGGTCGCCTGGTTCAAGCGAATTGGTTGGCTGACTCAGCTTGGCGATCGATGTATGCGGCCAGGTTGGTCAGGTAAACCACGTGCTGAGCCTTCGCCGAGTTGTGCAGCTTGCTCAGCTTCAAGTCGATCTGGCCCTTATTGATGAGCTCCCTGAGCCGACGGTCAGAGCCGATGTGAGGGAAGTAGCGCTCCCTCACTGCGGACAATGTCGGGCAGGGTGTGGCGAACTCGCTACGTAGGTGTTCCAGCGTGCTCACGCGCACTTCCCGAGGCCTTCGGGGCCGGGCTGGAGCTTTGCGCGTACTGCGGCGGCGAGGTGCTCTTTGCAGGTCCCGGTGACCGCGACGCAAACATCGCCCTGGTCGTTGGTCACGACTGCACCCAGGGGTAGCTCACGGTTGACGGTTGCGATGACGTATGCGGTCTGACCGGTTTGGAGCACCTCTTCCACGCTTACCTGCGCCTCCATGAGTGCGAGCGCCTCTTCCGACTGTGCGCCGGAGTCAGAGCGGCCATTAGCAAGGTTTTGCAGGAAGTCCCGCAGGGACTGGCACTTGGTGGAGAGTCCACGTGGAAGGCTCAAGCTGCTAAGCAGCGGTCCAATCGTCACCTTGATTCGGTGATGGGTTGCGTCGTTCTCGATCTCGAGCTGCGCGTCGACGGACACTTCCGGCCGTAGCAACTTGCAGATCGCTGAGCCGCCCTTATCCAGAGTGCTCTGCAGCAGCATGATCTGGCGGAGAGGTATCTGGAACTCGCTCATACCGCACCTCCAGTACCAGCTATAGCGTGGGCTTTGCCACTCGGTGAGACGACTAACTGCAAACCGGTGCTGCGCTGGAATGCCTGGATCTTTGCAAGGCTGCTGCAGGCGGTGGGATGTATCAGGACCGCGACCGATCCGTTGTGCTGTGCTGATTTCATTCTTCCGTGTCCTTGATGTGAGAGAGGGGCACGGGGCTGAAATTAGCAAAGGCTAAATAATTGTTCAATAGCAAATGCTAAATTATAAGGGCGTGGTTGCGCTCCGGCAGATGACCGGTATTGCGCAACCTGGGTTGTTAGAGCTTCTTAGCGTTCCATGCCAGCAAGACGCGGGCCTGTATGTGCATTCGCTCGATCATCGACTCATCAATCATGATCGGTGGGTAGATGGGATTATCAGAAATCATCCGCAAGAGGCCTCCGGTCAGGCGCTGTAGGCGCTTGATGTAGAGGTCGCCGTCGAGGGTGAAGACATAGATTGCGTCGGTTTTTACCTCGGTAATGCCGCGATCTACAAGAAGGGCGTCTCCATCTGCGAACGTCCCAGACATACTGTCGCCGTCACCGGTGATGATGGCCAGGTTGTCGACGTTCGAAAAGCTGAGGCCTTGCATCCTGAGCCAGTCGAGGTGAACCGTCATGTCGCGGATAACTTCAATGTGCATTGGGGCTGCCTTGCCATTCCCCATGGATGCCGCGATATCCAGATGCGGGATCAGCACGAAGTTCTTGTCCTTTGCCGGCCGGGTTGGCAGGCGAAGCACGTTTGCTGGGGCTGCAGTGGAGGGCTCCTCCAGCGGAGGAGACGTCAGCGTCCCTGCTGCAAGTCCAATCTTGAGTTCGAGATTTAGCGCAGCCTTCTCCCCCAGCTTGCGATGGCCGTTGAGAAGCTGCGACAGGTACGACGCGTCCAGGTCATGAGCCTCGGCGAATTCCTTTTGGCTCAGGGTACCCATGATCGTACGGAGGGAGGCGATACGCCTTTCATTGATGTCCATTTGTCGATGATTGCTTTCCGTTAGCAAACAGTAAATTACGTTTTGCTATTGCCTTGATAATTAGCAATTGCTAATCTCTTCGCCAATGGAGGTGTCTATGACGCTTAGCGATTACTTGAAGACGATGGACAAGGAAGGGCTCGATGGCCTCGCACGGCGTTGCGGGACATCGGTTGGCCAGTTGAAACAGGTGGCATATGGGAACCGGCGCGCAAGCGCGGGATTGGCGGTCAATTTGGATCGGGAAACAGGAGGGCAAATTCTCTGTGAGTCGCTACGGCCGGATATCGACTGGGGCTACTTGAGACAGGGAAAGCATTAAGAACGCTGGGCCAGGACTCTCACCTCCCAACCCAGCTATGACAGAGCAGAGCACCATCACTCCCGTCATCCGGCGGCCTCTCACCACAAGAATGGCCGGATGACTGCAACCGCATGTCGTGCTCCACAGCACGCAAAGCGCAACATACCGGTCGTGGTCACAGGATAGGGCGTACGCATCCCTGTGGCTACACCGTTAACTGAGGTTTAACGGTTATGAGTCGCATCGACACCCTGCCGGACACAGGTCCGGCTCTTTCCCTACGTCATGCACTGTATCGCGCAGGTCGCGAATATAAAGGCGGTCTCACCACGCTGGCTTTCGATATGGGCATGGACTTTGACGCCCTGCAGAAGAAGCTGAAGCATGACGAAGAGCGCCGTTGGCTCAACCCTGACGAGCTTGAAGAGGTACTGCAGTGGACCTCTGATAAGCGCGTCCTTGATGCCCTGGGTAGGGCAGCAGGGGTGGTCTGGTATCGCCCGCAGCCGATTCCTGCAACCAATGAGCAACTGAAGGCGGTCGCCCAGCTGCTTGAGGAAGCGGCGCAGTTTGTCAGCAGCATGCATGAAGGCGCAGCTGACAACGTCTGGGAAAGGCATGAAGTCCAGAAGCTTGAAGCCTGTGGGATGGACGTCATTCGCCAGGTACTTGCAATCACTGCAGGTGCGCGCCAAGCCATGGAGGACGAAGCCCATGGCTGACGCCGTAGATTTCGCCAACGATCACGCCGAGTACTTCCTGCAGCTGTCGCTACAGCGTCTTGCTCGACTCCCCGAAAAGCCCAGCGCCCAGTTCTGCGAGGACTGCGACGGGGCGATACCGCTGGCACGTCAGCAGTCTGTCGCAGGTTGCGAGACCTGTGTCGATTGCCAGGAGCTACGGGAGCTCCGGAGATGAACGAGCGCCCAACTCCTGCCACAGCTGATTGGGCGCGGCGTTACATTGAAATCTTCGGTCTCGCCCTGGTTCCCATCGAGCCAGGTGAGAAGGGGCCGAAGGGGGCCGGCTGGAACAAGCCAGGTGGCTATTTCACGGATGCCTCGAATGCTGAAGCCTTCTGGACTGCGAGCCCGAATCACAACCTCGGCGTTGTGCTCGGGCCGAGTCGTGTCTGCTCGCTCGACGTTGATGACATTGAGCTGACCCGCCAAGTTCTGCAACAGACCCTTGGCCTCGACGTCGATGCTCTGGCAGATGCGTATCCGACCTCCGTGGGCAACCCGGAGCGGTTCCGCGTTATGTTCCGCGTGCCCGAAGGTGTGGAGCTGAGTCGCCACGCCCTGGTCTGGCCGAACAAGAACGATCCCGATGGCACTATTTACAAGGGGCTCATGGCGCAAGTGAAGGCCGCGCAGGAGGAAGGCGATGCTGCCCGCGAGGCAGCTTTCCGCATGGCGGCTGAGCCCTTCAAGAAAGTGACGGTTTTCGAGCTTCGGGGCGGCCTGGTACAAGACGTCTTGCCGCCGTCCATCCATCCAGGCACCCGTAAGCCCTACACATGGCGTACCCCGCCGAGTGCCGAAGGGCTACCAGAGTTGCCGGCTGACTTGCTGGCCATCTGGCAGGATTGGGACGAGTTCAAGCCGAAGGGGGAGGCTGTTTGCCCGTGGAAGCCGAAGACGGCAACGCTTGTGCCTGCTGCCCGCCCCTCGTCCAGGCCATTACCAGCTGCTGCACGATCTGGTGATCGGCTACCTGAGGTAATTCCTGAATTCAACCGCATCCATGACATCGCCACGATGATCGAGGCGCACGGCTACAAGCGCATCGACGGGAAGTGGTTGAGCCCGCACAGCAGCTCTGGTGCGCCTGGCGTGACTATCACGGATGGCAAGCTGTACTCGCATCACACATCGGATCCGCTGGCGAACGGGCACAAGAACGACGCGTTCGATGTTTTCTGCATACTAATGCACGACGGGGACCAGAGGGCTGCGACCAGGGCGGCTGCTCAGCTCCTCGGCATTGACGCGAAATCTCGTCCGCCAGCACCGCCGCCATTGGGCGAGCTTCCCCGTACCCCATCGGTGGTTGAGCAGGCCGACCAAGGGCCAGTCGTCGACAGTAATGTCGATCACCTTCCCCGCACCCCATCGGACGTCGAGGCGCCGAGCCCGGCCGGCTTCTCGGCCAACGGGGGGGCAGGGGGTGGCACCTTCGATATGGAAGTTGCGATGCGGCGTTTCGCCCTGGTCGAAGGCACCACCAGTGTGTGGGACTTGGACAAAGGGAAGTCGATGAAACGGACAGGCTTCGAGGCCCTGGTCGGCAAGCCGCTCGCGAAGGAGTGGATGGAGCGGACAGACAAGAAGCTCATCGCCTCCGAGAAGGTGGCTGAGCTTGAGCAGGCCCGAAAAATGTCCAGTAAGAAGGGTGGGGCGCTAAAGCTGGAGCCGCTCGATCGGTACATCTACATCGATGGTACGAAAGAGGCCTGGGATCGCGAGAAGAAACGCCGTCTACCTGAGGGCAGCGTGAAAATGGCCTTGGGTGACGCCTATCAGCTCTGGTTGAACAGCCCGGAACGGCGGGTGGTGGACGTCGACCACATCGTGTTCGACCCGACGATGACCAAGGATCCGGCGATCTACATCAACACGTTCGAGGGCTTGCCGCTTGAGCCTGCCCGCGACGACGCGGCTTGCGAGAATCTGCGTTGGCTGATCTCGTTCCTTTGCAACCATGACGCAGAGGCGTTGGACTGGCTGGTGAAGTGGCTGGCGTACCCGCTGCAGCATATGGGCGCGAAGCTGGACACGGCGATCCTGTTCCACTCGACCATGGAAGGCTCGGGCAAGAGCCTGCTGTTCGCAGACATCATGGGCGAGTTGTACGGTGAGTACGGTGCCACCGTTGGGCAAGACCAGCTGGAGGGCAGCTTCAACGCTTGGCGAAGCGGCAAGCTCTGGGCTGTGTTCGAAGAAGTCGTGAGCCGTGACCAGCGCTACAACCAGGTCGGCAAGATCAAGCACATGATCACCGGCAAAACGGTGCGCATGGAGTCGAAGTTTATCAACGGCTGGGAAGAGACCAACCACATGAACGCGGCTTTCTTGAGCAACGAGATCATGCCGTGGCCGATCAGCGAAGACGACCGCCGAATGCTGGTCATGTGGCCCTTGGAGACGCTTCCCGCTGAGAGGCAGAAGGCAATCGCCAGGGAGCTGGCGAACGGTG
The DNA here is from genome assembly GCF_033095865.1 of Pseudomonas sp. KU43P. Taxonomy (NCBI): domain Bacteria; kingdom Pseudomonadati; phylum Pseudomonadota; class Gammaproteobacteria; order Pseudomonadales; family Pseudomonadaceae; genus Pseudomonas; species Pseudomonas sp. KU43P. The sequence continues at coordinate 1,344,124 of NZ_AP019365.1, forward strand.
GGGTGGCTGCATTGTACGGATGGCTGCTGAGCGTCGACCTCGAGGACTTCAATCAGCGCACGCGTCCACCGAAGACCGAGGCCCGGCAGCGCCTGGTTGAGCTGAGCCGTACGGCCTGGCAGACCTTCTTCCACCTCTGGCGAAATGGTGAGCTTGGGTACGGCCTATGGGGCTGCTGCCTGACCTCGGATGTGTACGCCATGTTCATTGAGTGGTGCGCCCACAACAAGGAGCATGCGATGAGCCAGACCAAGTTCTCACTGATGCTCAGTGCGAAGGTAGAGAAGACGAGGGCCATCCCCTGGACGGACTGTTCCACGGAGCACGGGATGCGTCGTTTCGCAGCGTTCTTCATGCCCAACGATGGTGATCCTTCCCTGCCCCCATCCATGAATGCGGCCGTGCTGGGCAAGAACGTTCGCGAGTGGCGCGAGCGAGCGAAGCTCGCGGGCTGGACGGTGGAAGCCTGGGACCACATCAAGAGGGTTGCAGCATGACTCAGCCGGTAAGCGTGTTGGGTGTGTTGGGTTGGTGTTGGGTTGGTTTCTGCAAGTCAACACAGGTTTACGCCCCGGAATCTGTGGCTTGGCAGCGTTGTGTGTTGAGTGTGTTGGGTTCGCGCACGCGCGCGCGCATGCGACCTACTTCAACAGCAGGAATTGAACGGGGAATAAATCTCTATGCGAACCCTGAAAATCCCAACACACCCAACACACTAAACACTGCTGTTCCAAATCCATTGAATTCATTGGGCTTCGTGTGTGTTGGGTTTGTGTCGGGTTGGCTAAATGTGTGTTGGGTGCTGATTTCGGAGGAATGGCGATGACGATGGACCAGGAAAGATGCCTTCAACGCCAGGTGCAAGTGGCCCAGCACCTGAAAGACATGGCGGAATTGATTGACCAGGCGGAGCGCCTGCGGCTGGTGGGCGGGCTAATGCAGCACTGGGGCGAGCAGCGTAGGCAATTGGGGCTGGAAGCCAGCCTTGGCAGCCAGATGGGCACGATCATGGAGTGGAAGGGAGCGGCACCACGCACAGGGTCGTCAGGTGCGCGGATCCTGATGGCGGGCGCCGGCCTGGATCACGCTGCCGCGGAAGTCGACGCAGCCGTTGCTGAGTTGGCACGCGGGGACAAACGGGCGGCAACGCTGGCCAAGTTGGCCGAGCTGCGTTACGTCCATCAGGTTACGATCAGGGAGCAGATGCGCGAGGTCGGGCTTGCTGAAGGTGCGGAGCGGACCTACCGGAATTGGGTCAAGTCGCTGCACCTGCGAGTGTTCGCCCTGCTGGCTGCCCGCGCTGGCCGAGCGCGACGCTATACCGTTCGTCGGGTCGGCATGCGACTTGTGTGCAACATTGATGCGACATAGCCACCACATGGCGACGAACCGAAAACAGGCTCTTTTCGGTTTTTCCGGTGCCATGTAAAAAGTCCCCACGATATCAAAAGTGCGCTTAGGCGCTTACCCCACAAGCACTGTGCTGTGCAACCCGCCCCGCTCTGTCGGTGCATCGAGAACCCTGCCACCTGGCGGGGTTTTCTTTTTCCGGCGCCGTGCTTTTGCCAATGAGGCCTGCATGAACAGCGAGCAACAAGCATTAGTCGAGATGCCGATCTGGATGGTGATCATTCTTTCCTTAGTCGGCGGTGTGTCGGGTGAGATGTGGAGGGCTGACAAAGCTGGGGTCCGTGGTTGGGCGCTGGTTCGGCGCATCATCTTGCGCTCGGGTGCCTGCATTGTTTGCGGCCTGTCCACCATCATGCTGCTGTATTCGATGGGGGCATCGCTCTGGGCGGCTGCAGCGTTCGGGTGCCTGACCGCGATGGCAGGTGCTGATGTCGCTATCAGCCTTTACGAACGTTGGGCAGCGAAGCGGCTGGGCGTTTGCGAAGTGCCGCCGGTGAGCCGTGAAGGGTAACGAACGGCGGGGCAGTAGCGCATCGCGTGGCTACGGTCACCGCTGGCGGTTGGCTCGGGAGGTGTTTCTCGGGGCCAACCCGTTCTGCTCAATGTGTTCGACGGCCTTCCGGCCGGTGGCTGCCACGGTGGTAGACCACAAGGTCGCGCCCCGTCTGCAGGAGGCAAAGGAATTCGGTGACCCTGACAAGATCAAGGCCGCGTGGAAGCTGTTCTGGGATCAGGGCAACTGGCAGCCACTGTGCAAACTGTGCCATGACTCGGTGAAGCAGAGGCTGGAGCGCAGCGGGCGGGTGGCTGGCTGCAGCCCGTCCGGCATGCCGCTTGACCCCAACCACCACTGGAACCGGCGTTGAGCCGACCCCCGCCCGCCCTGGTCTGCCGGGGTAGGGGGGGTAAAAAACTTTTTGCTCGCCCTCTCGTTGACCGCATGCCCACCTCCGTGTGCAAAACCGGGAAAAATGGAGGAGGGGGGGTATCAGATTTTGGAGGTTTCCATGGCCGGAAACGGTAACTCCGGGCGGCCTGGGCTGCCCGCATCGGTGCATCTGCTCAACGGCAACCGCAGCAAGCTTTCACCTGCGCAGCTGATGAACGAAATCAAAGACCCTGCGGTGCCGGTCGGCGTGCCGCCTATGCCGGACTTCCTCACGGGCGACGCGGCCGCTGAGTGGACACGCATCACTGAGGCGCTACTTGCACTGGGTTGGGTGTCACGGCTCGACCAGTTGGCGCTTGCGACGTACTGCCAGGCCTACGGCGACTGGCTGCGCTTCCAGCGTTTGATCGCTGAGCGCAATGCTCAGTCACTGGACGGCCTGGGCGGTGAGGTGCAGACCTTCAAGACCGGCGCGCAGCAGACCCATGTGCTGCGCCAGTTGGCCAACGACGCTGAGAAGCGAGCCAACGCGGCCGGTGCTCAGTTCGGGTTATCTCCCCTGGCGCGCCGGAACATGAGAGCCGCACCGGCGGCACAAGGAGATTTGTTCCCGAATGCAGAACGAGACGCTGCCTCAAAGTATTTCAGCTGACTGCCGGGTAAAGGCGTTTGCGGACCAGGTGCTGGCCGGTTCAATCGTCGCCGGGCCGGATGTTCGCAACGCTGCGCGGCGCCATCTGTTGGACCTGGACAGCGGGCATGAGCGCGGGTTGATCTGGAATGCCGAAGCTGCCTTACGCGCCATAGGTTTTTTCGAAGACGTGCTTCGATTGAACGGTGGCGACTTTGAGGGGCTGCCCTTTCGCCTCGCACCGTGGCAAGCGTTCATCGTCGGTAGCCTGTTTGGCTGGTACACCGATGATGGCTACCGCCGGTTTCGCCAGGCGTACATCGAAACCGGCAAGGGCTCGGGCAAGTCGCCGCTTGTTGGCGGGATCGGCCTTTATGGCTTGGTTGCTGACGGCGAGCAACGAGCGGAGGTGTATGCAGCGGCCACGAAAAAGGACCAGGCGCAGATCCTGTTCCGCGATGCGGTAGCGATGGTCAACATGGCGCCGCATCTTGCCGGGCGTCTTGTCCAGTCCGGACGTGATGAGAAGGTCTGGAACCTTTTCTATCCCGCGACCAACAGTTTTTTCCGCCCGATCAGCTCCGACGACGGCCAGTCCGGCCCCCGGCCCCATGTGGCGTTGATCGATGAGCTGCATGAGCACAAGACCGCCAGTGCCGTGAACATGATGCGAGCCGGTACCAAGTTCCGGCGCCGGGCATTGATCGTGATGATCACCAACAGTGGTTCCGATAAGGGCTCGGTGTGTGGCCAGTATCACGACCTTGGTGTGCGAATCTGTGAAGGAAAAGAGCATAACGACGCGTTCTTTGCCTTCATCTGCTCGCTCGATAAGGGGGACGACCCTTTCAAGGACGAAGCGTGCTGGCCGAAGGTGAACCCGTCGCTGGACTACATCCTTGAGGGGCAGACCGATGGCATTCCTGGTCGTAAGTATCTGCGTGAGCAGGTGGCCGAGGCTAAGGGGTTGCCAGCCAAGGAGGCTGTGGTCAGGCGCCTGAATTTCTGCGAGTGGACACAGGCGACATCGCCGTGGCTGTCGTGGGAAATCTGGAGCGGTGCGGCCGAGCGGGTGCCGATGCGAGTTCTACGCAACAGGCCATGCGTCGGCGGGCTCGACTTATCCAGCACCACGGACCTGACGGCGTTCGTGCTGATGTTCAGCCCAACGCCTTACGACCCTCATTGGCGCTCTCTGTCGTATTTCTGGATCCCCGACGAGGACCTGGTGGGGCGGGAGAAACGCGACCGTGTTCCGTACCTGCAGTGGATCAAAGAGCGCCACCTTGAAACGACGCCGGGTCGGGCCATCAGCAAGCTGCACGTGCTCAGGCGGCTACAGACGATCTGCGATTTCTTCGACGTGCGGCGTATTGCCTACGATCGATGGCGGATCGAGGACCTACTGCAGCTGATGACCGACAACGGCATCACGCTGCCGGAGCTCAAGCCTTTTGGCCAAGGTTTTAAGGACATGGGGCCGGCGGTGGATGAGTTCGAGCGGCGCTTGTTGGGCCGCAAGGCCGAGCCATCTGAGGTGATCGAGCTGGACCCCGAGGATTTCGAGGTTGTGTCGGAGGTCACCACGGTCTCAGAGGTGGTCGAGACCCTGCTGCACGACGACAACCCCGTGATGACCTGGAACGCAGGCAACGCGGTGATCGTCTTCGACCCAGCCAACAATCGGAAGGTCGACAAATCCAAAGCCACGGGCCGTATCGACGGCATTGTCGCTGCTGTGATGGCGGTTGGCATCAGCAGCGACATTTCCGAAGCATCAGGCACGTCGGTTTACGACGAAGGGGTAGGTATATGAAGTTGGTAATTGCATCCTGGGTGGCGGGCCTTCTGGGCTTCGCGCTGCTGGTCGCGGGTGTCTGGATGGTGCATCGACCTGCCGCATTCATCGTCGCGGGGGTAGGGCTGTTGGTCTGGGCCAAGTTGGCCGATCAGGCAGCGGCGCACCAAGTGGCAAGGGAAGGAGGCTGACCATGTTCTTTTCCAGCTTGCTCGCTTCGGGCGCGGGCACGTTGACCAATCCGGACAGCGGCTTTTGGCGCGGTCTGCTCGGTGGCGGTCGAAGCTCGGCTGGTGTAGCGGTAACGCCAGAGTCTGCGCTTGCCCTGCCCATCCTGCAAAACTGCGTCACCTTGCTGGCCGAAACGGTGGCGCAGCTGCCTCTTGACCTGTTCCAGCGCAAGGATAAGGGGCAACGGGATGCGGCGATCAATCACCCGTTGTACGACGTGCTGCGCTATCAGCCCAACCCGTTCCAAACACCCTGTGAATACATGGAGCGGCACCAGGGGGCGGCCGGCCTGCGGGGTAACGCCTTCAGCTTCATCGACCGGCGCGAAGACGGCAACGTCACGGCGCTGTGGTCACTAAAGAACGAGCAGGTCCAGGTGCTTAAGGGCGCCGATCTGTTGCCTTACTACCGGATTGGTACCAGCGAGTCGGTGCCCATGCGGATGGTGCATCACGTTCGCTGGTTCGGTACGAACCCTTATGTCGGGCTGTCACCCATAGAGTTGCATGCTGACGCGATTGGGCTGACTCAGGCGGTACGCCAGTACACCGGCAAAAGCTTTGCCAACGGCGTGGCCGTGTCCGGCGTGATCGAGCGACCCCGCGAGGCACCCGCGATTAAAGATCAGGGCACCATCGACAAGATCGTCGATCAGTGGGGGCAGAAGTTCGGCGGTATGGACAACGCCAAGAAAGTCGCCCTGCTGCAGGAAGGCATGACCTTCAAGCCGGTGTCGATGACCAACGTTGACGCTGAAATCGTCGGCATCATGAAGCTGACCGGCCTGGACATTGCGCGGATCTACAAGATACCCCTGCCCATGGTGAACGACCTGGAGAAGTCGAACTACAACACCCTGGAGCAGTTGATGATCCAGTTCGTGGTGTTCGCCTTACTGCCCTGGGTGAAGCGCCATGAACAAGCGATGATGCGCGACTTCCTGCTGCCGAAGGATCGCCGGGAATACTTCATTGAGTTCAACCTGTCCGGGCTGCTGCGCGGCGACCAGAAAAGCCGCTATGAGGCTTACGCTATCGGTCGCCAGTGGGGTTGGCTGAGCGTGAACGACATCCGGCGGTTGGAGAACATGCCGCCCGTGCAGGGCGGTGATATCTACCTGCAGCCCCTCAACATGGTTGACGCTGGCAAGCAGCCCGACCTGAACAACCCCACCGTGCGCGCCCAGCTGGAGCTGCAGCACGCCGAGATCGGGAGGATCCTCGCCCAATGAGTAAGCGCTATCTGCGGGCCTCCAGCCTGCTGTTCAATCAACCCCTGCTGGTCACGCCAGACATGCTCGACCTGGGCGTGCGTTGGGCCAATCAAACCATGAGCCTCAACATCATCAACCTCGGAGGCAGCTCGGCCCAGCTCTGGAAGGATGATGATCCGATCGACCGGGTGGCCTACGCAGACGAGCAGCGGCGCAATGCCATTGCCCAGACCGGGATTGAGGTCATCCCGGTCAGCGGTGTGCTGGTCAGTCGCGGCAGTCACCTTAACGCGTGCGAAACCATGACCAGTTACGAAGGGCTGCGCTCCCAGCTGCAGCGCGCAGTAGCTGATCCATTGGTCGAACACATCGTGCTGGATATCGACAGTCCTGGTGGCTCTGCCGTGGGCGCCTTCGAGCTGGCCGAGGATATCCGGGCGATGACCGCGCAGAAGCCTATCACCGGCTTGGTGAACTTCATGGCGTACAGCGGCGGCTACCTGATCGGCTCGGCGTGCAGCGAGATCGTGGTTAGTCGCACTAGCGGTGTCGGCTCCATCGGGGTGATTGCCAGTCACATGGACCGTTCGAAGATGGAAGAGGGGATGGGGGTCAAGGTGACCACGGTGTATGCCGGGGCACACAAGAACGACCTCTCGCCGCATGAGCCCATTACTGAGCAGTCGATGAAGTTCCTCAACGAGCTGGTGCAGGAGAGTTACCAGATGTTTGTCAGTGCTGTTGCCGAGTATCGCGGCCTTCCGCTTGCCAAAGTGATTGGCACCGAGGCTGCGCTCTATCGCGGTCAGAATGCAATCAATGCAGGCCTGGCTGACCGCCTGCAGAACCCTCAACACACCGTTGACGAGCTGTCTCGAGCCGTTGCGCAGAACCGTGCAACACGCCAGACGGGCCGTATCAGCGTGCGAGCAGCAGCGTTAGCGATGCAGTCGCTCGCCTGATTCCACCGTATCAACTGTATCTCGACCCGCCTAGTGCGGGTTTTTTTATGCCCAGGAGGCAGCATGTCCCTTGTACTTCAAATGCGTAACGAGCGCGCCGGCCTGGTCGCCCAGGTGCAGGCCCTTGCCCAAATCGAGGCAGGCGGCGGTAGCTTGACCGCCGAGCAGTTGCAGCAATTCACCAGCCTCGAAACGCAGATCAATGATCTGACGGCCAAGATCAAGCGTGCCGAGTCGGCCGAGCAGCTGGCTGCAGCCAGCGCGGTACCTATCACCGAGTCGGCTCAAGGCGTCACTGGCCCGCCGGGCAGCAATATTTCCGGCCCATTCAGCGAAAAGGCCAAGCCTGGTACCGGCATGGCGCAGATGGCTCGTTTGTTGGCCTCTGCCCACGGCAACCAGCAGACAGCCGCCCAAATGGCGAAGGACGGCGGTTTCCCCGCTGATGTCCACATGGCGTTGAGCGTCGTAACTCCGGGTGCCGGCGGTGTGCTGGTGCCGCAGAATTTCGCTACCGAGGTCATCGAGTCGCTTCGGCCGGTGTCCATTGTCCGCAAGATGGGCGTCACCAGCTTGCCGCTGAACAACGGCAACCTGACCCAGCCGCGTATCACCGGCAACACCGTGGTGACATACATCGGCAGCGATACCGATATCCCGATCACCGGCATGGCGTTCGCCGACACCAAGCTTTCGGCGAAAAAGGCCGCCGCTATCGTGCCGATTTCCAATGACCTGTTAGCCATGAGCGGGGTTAACCCTCGGGTCGATGGCCTTGTGCTCAGTGACCTGACCGTGAGCATGGGCCTGTCGGAGGATCTGCACTTTATCCGCGCTGATGGCTCTGGCTCGCTGCCCAAGGGGATGCGCTACTGGGCGCTGCCGTTCAACGTCTTGCCAGCGCCTGCGGTCGATGGCCTGACGCTGGAAAAGATCGACCTGTTCCTGGGCGGCATGATGCTGCGCCTGGAAACCGCGAACGTGATGATGAAGTCGTGCGGCTGGCTGATGGCGCCGCGTGTGTTGCGTTGGCTGCAGGCGCTGCGTGACGGCAACGGCAACAAGGCCTATCCGGAGATCGATCAGGGCATGCTGAAAGGCTACCCAGTCGGTTTGAGCAACCAGATTCCGGTCAACCTCGGCGCCGACGGCAATGAAACCGAGATCTACTTCGTCAACTTCGCCGACTGCATGATCGGCGAGGACATGGACCTGACCCTGAGCTTCAGCAACGAGGCCTCCTACAAGGACGCCGAGGGCAACATGGTCAGCGCCTTCCAGCGTGACCAGACCTTGCTGCGTGTCATCGCGAAACACGACTTCGGCCCGCGTCACGTCGAGAGCATCGTGGTGGCGGTCGCCGTGAAGTGGGGCGCAGGCATGTAATCCCTGGCCCCGGATTGGCCGGGGCCGCTCGACTGGATGGAAGTTATGGCAAAGGTAATTGTTGTGTTCACCGGTTCCTGGCGCGGTTACAGCAAGGGCGAAGTGGCGGGCTTCGAGGAAAATGTTGCGCAGTCGCTGATCGAAGGCGGCCGTGCTGAGCTGCACGACGGCAAGAAAACTGGCAAGTCCAGTGGTGGTAAGGGCAAGCCCGCTCCGGCGGCGAAAGAGCCACCCCAGCCCGGCCCGTCGACGGAGCCACCACCGAATCCGGATTCGACCACCGCTGATCCGGATGACGACGAAGAGAAACCCTGATCATGGCGCGTCGCATCGCCTACACGGGGGCGCCCGTGCTGACGTTGGAACAGGTGGCATTTCAGTGCCGGGCTGAGCCAGAAGACCTGCAGCCCGAGCTGATCGACCTGATCATCATCCCTGGGGTTACTGCACAGGGTGAATCGAAAACAGGGGCGGCGATCCGTGAAGCAATCTACGAGGAGGACTGGCCGGCGACGTATCCGTCGGGCCATTCGTTGGACATTGGCCAGGTGGTTGCCGTCGAGTCCGTGGTGGTGCTGGGAGAAACTGGCCAGGTGACTCCCTTCACCGGCCAGCTGGAGCTTAGCCAGGGTGGTAAGGAGAGTTATCTGCTTTTCCCTGGTGGCCGTCCTGCTGGCCGGCTTCGCATCCGGTACCGCGCCGGGGTGGACTTAGAGGCTCACCCCGGTGTGTTGAGCTGGTTGCTGATGGCGGCGGAAACGGCGTTCACCCACCGCGGACTGTTGGTTGTGAGGCAATCCCTTGCCGAAGTGCCGTCGAGCTTCGTTGACCATCTGCTGGCGGATGTCACTGTTCCTCCGAGGTTCTAATCATGGCATTGCGAGTGAGTACGCGGGCACCTGCCTCGGGTGAGTTGAAGCATCGCATGCAGGTGCGGAAAAGAGCTGACAAGCCGTCAGGGCCGGGGCTTGAGTCTGAACTCACGCATGTTTGCTGGCGTTGGGTGAAGGTTGAGCCGTTGGGCACCGCGACCTATGCCGCGGCTCAGCAAACAAACACCGGGGTCACGCACCGTTTGTACTGCCGCTTCATTCCCGACTTGGCTTCAGATTGCGAATTCGTTGGTCGGGGGCGGATTTATCGGGTGAAGCGTCCCACTGAGCTTGCGGGCGAGCAGATCTGGTCGGTGGTGGAGGTGGAAGAGCTGGGAGCGCAGCCTGCTCAGGCGGGAGGTGGCCGTGGCCAACTCCGTTTCGATTGACGGCTACCTGCACGTTGATGGCTTCGACAAGTTCGAGCAGGAGGCCTTCAACAAGCGAAAGATCCGCGCCGGCATGCGCAAGGTTGGCCAACTGATCACCGGCCGGGCGCAGATGAACCTGGCGCTTGGCGGTGGCCAAGAGGGCTACCCGATCAACCGCACCGGTGCGACCACCGACTCGATCGGTTTCAAGCTGTCGCGCTCGGGGTTCCTGGTGCGGGTCGCACCGAACAAGACCGCGAGCATGCGGGCGTTCTATCCGGCGTATCTGCATTACGGCGTTCGCCGCAAGCAGGGCGGCGGGTGGCGCATCAAGCCCCGCGACAACTACATGACCGACGCGCTGACCGACAGCCGCGCCGACGTACAACGCATCCTGCAGCAGGCTTTCGCCGCCGCGCTGCTCAACTGAGAGCCGACATGAAAATCACGCCTGTGATCGAGCAGCTGCGCGCCTATGCGCCTGGCTTAGAAGGGCGCGTGGCCGGTGGCCTGGATTGGGACCCGACTGCCGACAGCGGAAAGCTGGAAATCCCGGCGGCGTACGTGATCGCGGTGGGCGACTCGGCCGACGAGCCGACCGCGCAGAACGTGTACACGCAGGCCGTCCGCGACGCGATCGACGTGTGCGTGGTGCTGCCCACCGACGACGAGCGCGGGCAATCGGTGGCTGACCCGCTGCACGACCTGCGCGCCCAGCTGTGGCGCGCCCTGGTGGGCTTCGAGCCTGACCCGGAGTCGGGGCCGCTGCTCTACGACGGCGGCCAGCTGCTGCTGATAGACCGCGAGCGGGTGGTTTACCGCTACCGCTTCTATGCCGACCTGCAGCTGGGTCGCTGGGAGCAGAACGGCCAGGGCAAGCCGCAGACCTGGCAGGAATGGCAGCTGGCCGGCCTGCCCGAGCTGGAAGGGATCGACACCCGCTTCGACTTCATCAACCCCCTGAAAGACTCCAACGTCACGGCCCCAGGCCCTGACGGGCGAGTCGAGTTCACCACCCGGGAGAACCTGACCCCATGAAGACCATCAACCTCAAGCCGGCACCCGGGCGCGAGTGCCCGATGCCGCACAACCCCCGCGAGCTGCTGCCCGCCGGCGGCGCCCCGGTGCCGCGTAATGCGTACTGGGAGCGCCGTATCAGCGACGGTGATGCCGTCGAGCAGAAAGCCAGCAGCAAACCCAAGGGGAGCACGGCGGAATGAGCGTAAGTTTCAGCAACATCCCCAGCGACATTCGCGTGCCGCTGTTCTATGCCGAAGTCGACAACTCCATGGCCAACAGTGGCGCATCGAGCTTGCGCCGGCTGCTCATTGGCCAGGTCAACGACGATGCCGACGGCGCCGAAATTGGCCGCCTGACGCTGGTGTCGCGGACCAGCGAAGCCAAGGACATTGGCGGCGCCGGCTCGATGCTGGCCAGCATGCACGCCCGTTGGCGCGCCATCGACGTCGCCGGCGAGGTGTGGTGCCTGCCGCTCAAGGTCGCCACCGGCGTGGCTGCCACGGGCACCGTTACCGTAACGGGGTCGGTTGAGTCGGCTGGCCTGGTCAATCTGTACATCGCCGGGCAGCGCGTGCGCGCCCTGGCGGTGGCGGGCGCTTCGGCCGATGCGGTGGCCACCGCCCTGGCGGCGGCCATCAATGAGGCGATCGACCTGCCGGTTACCGCCACGGTAGCCGCCGGCGTGGTCACCCTGCAGGCCAAGTTCAAGGGCGAGCTGGGCAACGACATTCAGCTGCAGCTCAATCGCCTGGGCCGTGTGAACAGCGAGGTTACCCCGGCGGGGTTGACCATCGTCACCACCGGCATGACCAGCGGTGTCGGCAGTCCTGACGCCGCTGCCGCGCTGGCGGCGCTGGGCGACGAAGAGTTCGAATTCATCGCCCAGCCTTGGAGTGATGCCGACATCCTGGACGCCTGGAAAGAAACCATGGACGACAGCGCCGGCCGCTGGTCCTGGGCAAAGCAGCTGTACGGCCACGTCTACACCGCCAAGCGCGGCACCCTCGGTGAGCTGGTGGCGGCCGGCCGCCTGCGCAATGACCCGCATGTCACGGTGCATGGCTTCGAACGGGGCGTGCCGCAGCCAGCGTGGGAAGTGGCGGCGGCCTGGGCAGCGCGCACCGCCGTGTTCATCAGTGCCGACCCGGCGCGGCCGACGCAAACCGGCTCGCTGGCTGGCATCGACCCGGCCGACGCGAGCGATCGTTTCACCCTGACCGAACGGCAGTCGCTGCTGACCAGCGGGGTGGCCACCGCTGGCTACAACGGTGGCAGCTACCGGATCGAGCGCGCCATTACCACGTATCAGCGCAACGCCTACGGGCAAGCCGATGATTCGTACCTGGACAGCGAGACGCTGCACCAGTCGGCGTATGTGATCCGCTACCTGCGCAGCATCATCACCAGCAAGTACGGCCGCCATAAGCTGGCCAACGACGGCACCCGCTTTGGCCCCGGCCAGGCGATCGTCACGCCGAAGGTGATTCGCGGTGAGCTGATCGCGGCCTACGGCGCGCTCGAGCGTGACGGCATTGTCGAGAATGCCGAGATGTTCAATCAGTACCTGATCGTGGAGCGCGACGCCAACAACCCGAACCGGCTCAGCGTGCTGTTCCCGCCGGATCTGGTGAATCAACTGCGCGTGTTCGCGCTGCTGTACCAGTTCCGCCTGCAGTACCCCGAAGCGACTTAATCCGCATCGTTCAACCCCGGCCCGCCTTGTGCGGGCTTTTTTCTGGGAGATCCCTTTATGGGTCAGAAAGTCGCAGGCACCTGTTACATCAAGGTCGACGGCGATCAGTTGGTCATCACCGGCGGCGTGGAGTGCCCGCTGTCGGACGTGAAGCGGGAGACCGTCACGCGGGGCTACTTCAAAGAAGAAGACCTGATCCCTTACGTCGTCGTTGACGCGGTGAAAACCGCCAACTTTCCCCGGGCCAAGCTGGCCGCCGGTATTGCCATGACCGTAACGGCTGAACTCGCCGATGGCTCCGTGTACGTGCTGAGCGGTGCGTACCTGGTCGATGAGGCCAAAGTGACCGGCGACGACGCCAAGGTCTCGCTCAAATTCGAAGGCATCCAAGGAGACTGGCAGTAATGAGCACCGTAACCCACACCCTCGCCGAACCGATCCAGGCCCATGGCGATGAAGTCAACGAACTGACCCTGCGCCGTCCCACCGTGCAGGAATGCCGGGCCATCAAGGCGCTGCCCTACAACATCGGCGAGAGCGGTTACCCGATCCTCGACGTGGAGGTGGCGGCCAAGTACATCGCCGTGTGCGCGACCATCCCCGCCAGTTCGGTAAACCAGTTGGCGCTGCCCGACTTGAACAACGTGGCCTGGCTCATCGTGGGTTTTTTCATGCCCCGCGATTCGGAACAGTCGGCAGCCTAACCGAGCTGGCCTATGACCTCGCTTGGTGGTGGAAAGCCACCCCGGGCGAGGTGCTGGGCTGGACCCTCGACACGCTGTTCGAGAGCGAGGAAAACGCGTGGCGCATCAACGCGCTGACTGGGGGTGGCAATGGCGGATAAATTCCAGCTAAAGGCCCTGATCACCGGCGTCGACAAGCTGTCGCCGGTGCTCAGTGGCGTGCGCAAGAACGCGGCGATGCTGCGCAAGCAGTTGAACAGCTCGGGCCTGGGCAAGATCACCTTTGGCGAGGCCCTGCAGGGCGGCGCCATTGCGGCGCCGTTTGTCATGGGCGTGAAGGCCGCTATGGGCTTTGAGAGCGCCATGGCCGACGTGAAAAAGGTGGTCAACTTCGACACGCCGGCGCAGTTCAAGGCGATGAGCGACGACGTGCTGGGCCTGTCCGAGCGGCTGCCGATGGCGGCCGAGGGCATCGCGCAGATCGTTGCGGCGGGTGGTCAGTCGGGCATTGCCCGGGAAGAGCTGAACCGCTTTGCCGAAGACGCAGTAAAAATGGGCGTGGCCTTCGACCAGACGGCCGAAGAGTCCGGTTCGATGATGGCCAAGTGGCGCACGGCCTTCAAAATGAATCAGGCCGAGGTGGTGACCCTCGCTGACCAGATCAACTACCTGGGCAACACCGGCGCCGCGAGCACCGGGCAGATTTCCAACATCCTAACGGCCATCGGCCCGCTGGGTGAGGTGGCCGGTGTCAGCGCGGCCCAGCTGGCCGCCATGGGTTCAACCCTGGCCGGCGTGGGTATCGCCCAGGACGTGGCGGCCACTGGCATCAAGAACTTCATGCTGACCCTGACCGCCGGTACGGCGGCCACCAAGTCGCAGAAGGAGGCGTACAAGGCGCTGCGCCTGGACGCCAACGAGCTGGCCAAGGGCATGCAGAGCGACAGCGAGGGCACGATTAACCGCGTGCTGCAGACGCTGGCTCAGGTCGAGAAGAGCAAGCAGGCGGCCGTGCTGACCAACTTGTTCGGCAAAGAGTCGGTGGGGGCCATTGCGCCGCTGCTGACGAGCCTGGCCACCCTGCAGAAAAACTTTAGGTCGATCGGCGATGAAACGCAGTACGCCGGTTCGATGAACAGCGAGTATGCCGCCCGGGCAGCCACCACACAGAACGCCATGCAGCTGCTGCAGAACCGCGTGACCCGTCTGGGTATCACGGTCGGCAGCATGCTGTTGCCGCCGCTGAACGACTTCATGGCCACCGTGGGGCCGATTATCAGCAGTGTCGGCGCCCTGGCTGCAGCTCACCCCTGGTTGATCAAGGGCGTGCTGGGCGCGGCGGTGGGCTTCACAGTGCTGCGCCTGGCCACGGCCGGCGCTACGGCAGCCCTGGCGATGATGAACGGGGTGGCGAGCATGAGCCCGATCGGGATGATCGTGCGCGGCATCGCCATCGCCGCCGGCGTACTGATCGCCAACTGGTCGACCGTGGCACCGTATTTCCAGGCGGTGTGGGACAAGATCAAGGGGCCAGCGATGGCCCTGTGGGGCTGGATGAAAACGGCCTTCGCCTGGTCGCCGATTGGTTTGATCGTGGCCAACTGGGAGCCGCTGAGCCGGTACTTTGTGGCCCTGTGGGATGAGATCAAAGGCCCGGCGATGGCCGTGTGGGGGTGGATGAAAACCGCCTTTGCCTGGACGCCGCTCGGCCAGATCGTCGCCAACTGGCAGCCGCTGAGCCGGTTCTTTGCCAGCCTGTGGGGCTTGGTCAAGGCGCTGTCGGTGCCCTTCATGGGCTTTATGCGGACCCTGTTCGACTACTCCCCGCTGGGGTTGATCGTCAACCATTGGGGGCCGATCAGCGGGTTTTTCCAAGGCGTTTGGGAGGCGATCAAGGCGCTGTCGGTGCCGTTCCTCGACTTCCTGAAAACC
Source organism: Pseudomonas sp. KU43P (assembly GCF_033095865.1). Taxonomy (NCBI): domain Bacteria; kingdom Pseudomonadati; phylum Pseudomonadota; class Gammaproteobacteria; order Pseudomonadales; family Pseudomonadaceae; genus Pseudomonas; species Pseudomonas sp. KU43P. Next base: position 1,359,215 of record NZ_AP019365.1, read on the forward strand.
CTGTTTGACTGGTCGCCGCTGGGCTTGCTGGTCAAGCACTGGGAGCCGATCACGGCCTATTTCAAAGGGCTGTGGGAGAAGCTGCGGCCGATCGTTGAACCCATGATGAAATTCTTGGGGTTCAGCTCCGAAGGCGGGGTGATCGGGGCCGCGACCAACAAGGTCAACGCCTGGACGGAGCAGCAGCAGGCGCGCAACGCAGCGGCCCAACCGGTGCCGGGCGCCCTGGTGCGGCCAATGGCTGAGCCGGTGCAGCTGCTGCCCGAGGCCACCAGCGCGGCCAGCCTGTTGCGGGTGCCTGGGCAAGCGCCGGAGCGGCCGCCGCTGCGCCTGGTGTCGTCGGCACCGGCGCTTACGGCCTCGCAGCTGGGCGAACAAGCCAAGGAAAGCTATGCCAAGGGGCTGACCCAGGCCGAGGCGCTGAAACAGGCTGAAACGACCGTTGTGCAGCGCCCTGGCCTGACGTCCGTGGCCGCCCCGGCGCTTGGTGGTTTGCCGGCGTCGCGGGGTTCGCTGGTCCAGCAGTCGGCAGCGGCCAACAAGACCCAGCTGGAAGGGTCGATGGTGGTCCGCTTCGACAATGCCCCGCAGGGCATGCGCGTCGAACAGGGCGAATCCAACCAGCCCGGCCTGCAGGTAACCCCGCAGGTCGGCTATCGCTCATTGGGTAGGGGGGCAGGATGACCACGTGGCGGGACGAGCTACACCCGGCCTCCTTTCGGGGGGTGCCGTTTCACGTCGACAGCGACAGCATGCCAGTCGGTCGGCGCACCCAGGTGCATGAGTACCCCCAGCGGGACAAGCCGCTGGTGGAGGACCTGGGCCGCGTAACCCGCGAAATCAAGATGGCAGCCTTCGTGATCGGCGAAGACTTCCTGATCAAGCGTGATGACCTGCTGAATGCGTTGGACAAACCCGGCGCCGGGGAACTGATCCACCCCTGGTATGGCCGCCTGATGGTCACGGCGACCGGTTGTTCGGTGGGGCATGAGCGCCGCGAAGGCGGCATGGCGCGCTTCGACCTGGTGTTTGTGGAAGACGGCGAGAAGGGGTTTCCCGCCGGCGTGCCGAACACGGCGCGGCAGCTGGAAGAGTCGTCGGAAACCCTGCTGCAGTCGGCGATCCGGCGTTACAAGGAAGCCATGGCGGTGGTGAACCGGGCGCGCCTGGCGGTGGTGATGCTGCAGAACGGCATCGCCGGCGTGCAGATGGCCATTGCCCAGGAACTGCGCCAGTTGACGGGCCTGGTCAGTTCGGTGGAGGCGCTGGCCGACATGCTGATCAACGCCCCGGGCAACTTCGCAGCGATGATCCGGGGGCAGTTCTCGAGCGTCGGCGGCAGCCGTTCGACCGGTTACCGCTGGGGGCCATCGAGCAGCACGTTGTCGAGCAGCGCGAGCAGTACCGCGTCGGCATCGTCCAGTGTTTCCAGCATCGAAGCCGACCCGGAGTTTGCCAGCACCGTGGCCGGCCTGCCCGAGGCTGAACCGGAGTTTTCCAGCTTTGCCGCATCGAGCCGGGCCATTACCTCGCAGGTCGAGCAGTCCCGCGAACTGGCGGCGCAGGTGGTAGCCGCGGCTGCAGCGATCGAGGCCGGTAGCAGTGCCGCCGGTGGTGCTGCCACGGCGGCGGTGATCGAGGCCGCCCGCGAGCTGGTGCGCGATGCGCTGATTGTCCTGGCCGTGCGCACGGCCGCCGCCATGCCAGTGGTGCAAGCGCCGGCGCCGCTGTCGGGGTATCCGTCCCTGCAGCAGCAAGTGGCTTCGCCGATCGCACGCCCTGACGTGCCGGTGACTGCTGACGTGGTGGCCGTTCGCGACGCGATCGAGGCCGCGCTAGTGGCCGCCGAGCAGACCGCCCCGCATGAGCATTTCGAGGTGCTGGAGGTGGTGCGCAAGCAAGTACGCGCCCACCTGACAGAGGTGGCCCGCGCCGGCGTGCGTATGGCTGAGATGACCACGCTGGAGAGCCTGCCGGCGGTGGTGCTGGCCTATCAGCGCTACGGCGACGCAACCCGCGCCGCTGAAATCGTTACACGTAACAAGGTCGCACACCCGGGCTTCTTGCCTGCCGGGGTGCTGTCCGTCGCTCAAGAGTAAGCCTATGGATGACATGAATGCTGTCACGCTGAGCGTGAACGGCCTGGACTATCGCGGCTGGAAGAAAGTCAGCATCAGCGCGGGGATCGAGCGGCAGAGCCGTGATTTCCGCCTGGGGGTGACGTGGCGCTGGCCCGGCCAGGCGGTGGAAATCCCGGTGCGGCAGGGTGACTACTGCGAAGTACGCATCGGCGACGACCTGGTGCTGACCGGGTGGGTGTTCGCCACGCCGATCAGCTACGACAGCCGCAGCGTGGAACGGTCGGTGTCCGGCCGCTCGCTGACCGCCGACCTGGTGGACAGCTCGGCGGTCAACAAGCCCGGGCAGTGGCGCGGGCAGAGCGTGCAGAAGATCGTCCAGGCGCTGGCCGAGCCTTACGGGGTCAAGGTGCTGAGCGAGGTGGCCGAAACCACCAAGCTGGCCGATCACCAGATCGAGCCGGGCGAAACGGTGTTCGAGTCGGTCGACCGGCTGCTGACGCTTTCCCGTCTGCTGTCGACCGACGACGCCCGGGGCCGGGTGGTGATCATCAAGCCCGGCAGCGCCGGCCGTGCGGTCGATCGCCTGGAACTGGGGCAGAACATCCTGACCGGCCGTGCCGAGCTGGATTTCTCCGGAGTGTTCTCCGAATACCGTGTGACCGGGCAGCGCTCGGGGTCAGACGGCACCTACGGTGAGCAGGCCAGCGAGGTCAAGGCCGAACTGGACGACCCACGCGGTACCCGTCACCGCGTGCTGCTGATTCATGAGAGCGGTCAGATGACCCCGGAGCTGGCCCAGGCCCGGGCCAACTGGGAGCGCGGCAGCCGCATGGGTAAGGCGCTGACCCTGAACTATCAGGTGCAGGGGTGGCGGCAGTCCAACGGCGCGCTATGGCTGCCGAACATGGTGGTGCGGGTGGTCGACCCGCTGATCGGCATTGATCGCGACATGCTGATCAGTGAAATCGAATACGTGCTGGATGACGCCGGCACGGTGGCCAACATCGTGGTAGGCCCGCCGGATGGCTTCGACCCAGAACCGAAAGACCCGCACAAGTCGCGCAAGCTCAAGAAGGGCGGCAAGGCCGACAACTTCGAATACCTGATTCCTGCTGACTGGAAGCCTGGCCCATGAAACCCATGAGAAATTTCTTTGCCCGGGGCGTCGTCGCCCTGGTCGATGCTGGCCGCAAGCTGCAGAGCCTGCAAATGCGCCTGACCGCCGACGAAGTGAAAGACGGTATGGAGCACTTCGAGCCTTACGGCTTCACGTCCAACCCGCATCCGGGCGCTGAGGGCCTGGCGGCGTTCCTGGGCGGCGATCGCTCCCATGGGGTGGTGATCTGCGTGTCAGACCGCCGCTTTCGCCTGCAGGGCATGCAGAGCGGTGAAGTGGCCCTGCACACCGACGAAGGCGACGTGCTGCATTTCAAGCGCGGCCGGGTGATCGAGGTGCAGACCGCGACATTTCGGGTCAAGGCCGACACGGCGGTCGAGTTTGATACGCCGCTGATCAGCACCACCGGGCGCATCGTGTCGGACGGTGACCAGATCGCCGCTGGCGTCAGCACCTCGCTGCACGTTCACGAAGGCTCGGACAAGAAGCCGGTTAAGGGAGGCTGACATGGCGCTATTCAGCGATGACGGCTCGGAACAGGCCTGGCAGCGCGCCGTGGTGATCAGCCTGCTGACCTGGCGGCGCGCCGAGGATGGCGACCAACTGGACGACGACCAGCGCTATGGCTGGTGGGGCGACACCTTCCCCACGGTCGAGCGCGACCGCATCGGCTCACGCCTCTGGCAGCTGCGCCGGCGCACGCTGACCGATGACACGGTGCGCGATGCCGTAGCGTTCGCCCGCGAGTCGCTGGCCTGGCTGGACGATGACGACCGGGTGGCGACCGTTACCGTAACGGCGTCGCGGGAGGTCACCCGGCTGAACCTGCAGGTGGTGCTGTCGATGCGCGACGGCTCAGTGATCGATGTTCAACTAGACAAGCTGTGGCAGGTGATCAATGCCGTTTGAAACCCCTACGTTGCCCGCGCTGATCGCCCGGGCACAGTCCGACCTGTCCGGCGGCAGTGCGCTGCTACGTTCCGACGCCGAGGTGCTGGCCCGTGTCCTGGGCGCGGCCAGTTACGGGCGCTACGGCCATCAGCAGTACATCGCCGACCAGATCCTGCCCGACACGGCCGACGAAGAAACCCTGCTGCGCATGGCCCGCGCGCGGCTCAAGCGCGACCGTCTGGAAGCCGTGGCAGCCACTGGCCCGGCGGCCTTCACCGGCGCCGTGTCGGCACTGTTGGACGCCGGCACGCTGCTGCAGCGCGATGACCAGGTGCTGTTCCGGGTGCGCGCCACGGTCAAGCTGACCGCCACCTCGGGGGTGGCCGAGATCGAGGCGCTGGACGCCGGTGAGCTGGGCAACACCCCGGCCGGTACCCAGCTGCGCCTGGTGTCGCCGGTGCTGGGCGTCAATGAGGTGTTCACTGTCGGGGCGGACGGCCTGGCCGGTGGCACCGAGCAGGAGAGCATCGAGACGCTGCGCGGGCGGGTGATCCGTTCTTACCGGGTCATTGCCCACGGCGGCAGCAAGAGCGATTACGAAACCTGGGCGCTGGAGGTGGCCGGCGTGACCCGGGCCTGGGTGGTGCGTCGCTGGGTTGGCCCGGGCACGGTGGCGGTGTTCTTCGTGCGGGATGGCGATATCGACATCATCCCCAACGCCGAGGCGCTGGCCACCGTGGCGGCCTACATCGAGCAGGAGCGCCCGGTGACGGCCGAAGTATACGTGCTGCCCCCGGTGGAAAAGCCGGTGCAGTACCAGCTGACGGTCACCCCGGACAGCAGCGCCGTTCGCCGCGCCGTGGAAGCCGCCCTGGTCGACCTGCACAACCGCGAATCGGAGCTGGGTGGCGGTCTGCTGGCCACGCACATCGCCGAGGCCATCAGCGGCGCCGTGGGCGAGCGCGACCACAAGGTGCTGGCTCCGATCGGCGACGTAACAGCGGCCACTAATCAGCTGCTGACCTATGGGGGTGTGCTGTGGTCGTGAGAACGGTGGACGACTACCTGGCCCAGCTGCGCGCCCTGTTGCCCCCGGGGCCGGCCTGGGATCGCGAGTTCAACCCCGGCGTTGACCAGTTGCTGCAGGCGGCCGCCGAGGAACTGGCCCGTGAGGATCTGCGCGCCGTGGCCCTGCTCGCCGAAAGCGAGCCGGCCACCGTGCGCGAGCTGGTGCCCGACTGGGAACGGGTCATGAGCCTGCCCGACCCGTGCATGGGCGACTCGCCGTCGTTCCAGGACCGGCAACTGGCTGTGCGCCGGCGGTTGCTGGAGGTGGGTGGGCAGACGCCGGCGTACTTCGTTGACTTGGCTTTCACCCTCGGTTACCGCCAGGCGCGGGTGGTCGAGCACCGGGCGCCGCGCTTTGGCCGTTCGCGCTTTGGCTCGGCCCGCTTCGGCACCTGGGGCGCGCAGTTCATGTGGACCCTGGAAACCGGCCCTCGCCAGGCCGCCGGCAGCCGCTTCGGCTTCAGCCACTGGGGGCAATCCTTCGGCGTCGCCTCGAATGGCGCCCTTGAATGCCTGGTCAGCCGTTCGGCGCCGGCGCACACACTTGAAACCATCAACTACGGATAAGCACCATGGATTACCCGAAAAGCACGCCCAACGTGGGCTTGGTCGGCGGCAAGTTCGTCGACGAAAACACCAGCACCGGGCAAGCCGGGTCGCTGATCCCGGCGACCTGGGGCAACTCGGTTACGGACGAACTGCTGGCCGTGATCGTCGCGGCCGGCCTGACGCCCAGCGAAGGCGACCTGACCCAGTTGCAGAAGGCTATCCAGACACTGGCAGCCAGCGACGTGAAACGTACCGTGCGCGTCGCCACTACCGGCGCCATTGCGCTGTCCGGAGTGCAGACTATTGACGGCGTGGCCCTGGTCGCCGGTAACCGGGTGCTGGTGAAGGATCAGGCGGCCGGCTCGCAGAACGGTATCTACACCGTCGCTGCCGGCGCCTGGGTGCGCGCCCTGGACACCAACGAAAGCGCCGAATGTGTGCCCGGGCACCTGGTGATTGTCGAGAGTGGTACCGCCCACGGCGGGGCGATCTGGCAGCTGGCGAACACCACGTTGCCGACCCTTGGTACCACCGCCCTGGTGTATGCCCGTGTGTTTGGCAAAACTGGCGTGGCCGCCGGCACCTATCGTTCGGTGACCATTGACGTACAGGGCCGGGTCACAGCTGGCAGCAACCCGACCACGCTGGCCGGGTACGGCATTACCGACGTCTACACCCAGGCGCAGGTCGACAACCTGTTGGCGGGCAAGGCGGGTAACGCCACCACTCTGGCCGGCTATGGCATCACGGATGCGTACACGCAAAGCCAGGTCAACACGTTGTTGGCTGCCAAGGCGCCATTGGCCAGCCCGGCCTTCACTGGCATCCCCACGGTGCCCACGGCGGCTGCAGGCACCAACAACCTGCAGGCGGCTAGCACGGCGTTTGTGCAGGCCGCGATCGCCGCCCTGGTCGGCTCGTCGCCGGCAGCGCTGGACACGCTCAAGGAGCTAGCCGACGCGATCGGCAACGACCCGAACTTTGCGACCACCATGGTCAATGCCCTGGCCGGCAAGGCCAACAAGGCCACGACGCTGGCGGGTTACGGCATCACTGACGGGGTGAAGTTTGGCGACTATGGCCTGGGCAAGCCCATTACCCTGGAGGGCGGCTCCAACCTGAATGCGCTGGTACAGCCAGGCATCTACCTGTTTGGCTCGGGCACGGCGCTGGTCAACGCGCCGATCACCGGGGCCAGTTATGTGATCGTGCGCGGCTCTGAGGTGTACCCGCACCAGGAGCTGCGGCGTATCTATCAGAACCGGGTATTCATCCGGGCGGCAAAAACGGCGAATCCCACTACAGCTGCGGCTGATTGGATGGACTGGGAAGAGCTGCTGACCTCGGGCAATCATGTCCAGTCGACGGCAGATGAAGCGCAGGCCGGCGTTGCAACATCCGGCTGGATGACGCCCTTGCGCGTCTATCAAGCGGTTCGCTCGGCGGTGTATCGCTGCACCGAAGCGGCCTGGGGCGTCATTCGCTTGGCCACACAGGATGAGACGGACGCGGGCGCGCTGGACGTCGCTGCAGTCACCCCGTTGAAGCTGAAAAAGCACAGCAGCATCGGGGTCGGGCAGACCTGGCAGAACGTGCTGGCTTCGCGTGCGCTGAACACCACGTACACCAACAGTACCGGCCGCCCAATCATGATCACTGTCGCACTGCGCGATCAGGGCAGCTACATGTCGGAGATGTATGTGGCCGGTGTGCAGGTCGGTACGTGGGACCAGTCCACCAGCATCACCTACACGCAAACTTTCATTGTCCCAGCCGGCGCCACTTACATGGTTACGGGTAACGGCGGTTCCGCCGGCGGGAACACCCTTGTGCTTTGGACGGAGCTGCGCTGATGAAATATTTCAAGAATCCCGAGGGCGGCCAGGTGTTTGCCTTTGCGGCGGATGGCTCCGACGATGAGTACATTCCCGCCCACCTGGTGCCGATGGATGACGCCGAAGTGGCTCTGCACCTGAACCCTGCAGCGGCAGCGCCCACCCGCACCATGATCGAGGCCGAGCGCCTGCGTGCTTACGCTGACCCGTTGATCGGCAGCGATCGCTACTTTGCCGAGGCGCAGCGCGAAAGCCTACTGGGCAATGCTGAGAACGCCGAGACGGCCAAGCGCCTTGGCTTGGAACGGTTCGCCGAGATCCAGGCCGAGTACCCCTGGCCGGATGAAGACACCGGCGCCGCCTCCTAAAGCCCCGCACTGCCGGGGCTTTTTCTTTCCTGCTATTCGAGGTTTTCATGCTTAAACACGTATTCCTGGCGGCCCCCCAGTGGCTGCTGCTGTTTCCTGTGCGCGTTGCGCTGATCCTGATCGGCCTGGTGGTCGTGCCGCTGGCCATGCCGTTACTCGTAACGGAAGGCCCGCCGGTGCCCTTCACCCAGGCCCCCGGCAACTGGCAGTTCAAGCGACTGCCTGCATGGGCTTGGTTGTGGTCGAACGATCGCGACGGCGCCGCCGGCGATAAGCGCGGCTGGTGGCACCTCAACGCGCCGTTCGGGCTGGGCGCCTATCACCCGCTGTCGATGTTCGTGTGGTTGGCCCTGCGCAACCCGGCCAACAACATGCGTTTCACGCGCTGGCTGGGCTGCCCGGTCACCGAGTGTGATTACCGATACTGGGGCGACGAGAACGTCGAGGATCGGCCAGGGGAGGGTGGTCGCCGCCTTTTACTTGCCACTCACAAAAAAACAGGGCGCCGCTACTACGGCTTCTACGGCGTGTGGGAATGGTCGACTACTCGCGCCGTAGTCATACAGATCGGCTTCAAGGGTGAGCCAAAGGACTGGGCAGAGGACTACACCGGCGATCTTTCCCGCCAATGGGCTGGCATGACTTTCGAAATCAACCTGTTTAAGGACATCTCGTAATGGCTATCACCGAAAAACAGCTGCAGCAGATTCTTCCTAACGCCGGCCGCCAAGCCGGCGTTTTTGTTCCTGGCCTCAACGCGGCAATGGGCAAGTACGGCATCGTCACCCGTTTGCGCATGGCGGCATTCCTCGCCGAGATCGGCCATGAGTCTGGCCAGCTGCGCTATGTGCGTGAACTTGGAAATGATGCCTACCTGGCCAAGTACGACACCGGCCGCCTGGCCCAGCGCCTCGGCAATACGCCTGAGGCCGATGGTGATGGCCAGAAGTATCGCGGTCGTGGCCTGATCCAAGTCACCGGGCGGGCCAACTACGAAGCCTGCAGCGAGGCCCTGTTCGGTGACGCTCGCCTGCTGGCCACCCCGGAGCTGCTCGAGCATCCGGTCTACGCCTCAATGTCGGCAGGTTGGTTCTGGCACAAGAATGGCCTCAACAGCCTGGCCGACAAGGGCGACTTCCTGTCGATCACAAAGCGGATCAACGGCGGTACCAACGGCTTGGAGGATCGCGAAGCGCTCTACAAGCGAGCGCTTGAGGTGCTGCAGTGAAGGCCCTGGATTGGCGTCTGGCTTGCCTCGCGCTGCTGCTGGGCTTGGCCCTGGGTGGGCGTGGCGCCTGGTTGTGGCAGGCCTGCACCTACGGTAAGCAGCTTGCCGAACAGGCTGCGGACTACGGCCGTCAGTTGGCGGCAAAGGATCGCGATCATGGCCGGGAGCGTGAGCAGGCTGCTGCGGCGGCACTCGATCAGATGGCGGAACAGCAGGGTGCGCGCCGCGCCCTGGAGGGGCGCCTGCAGGAACAGAATCAGACCCATTGGAAGGAGATGGCGGATGCCAAAAAAACTCGGGATCGCCTGCGCGATCAGCTTGCTACTGCTGACGTGCGGCTGTCAGTCCTTGTCGACGCCGGAGCCTTTGCCTCCCAGAGTTGTGACGGTGAGGTGCGAGAAACCACCAGCCCCGGAGGCGTGGTTCATGGAATCATTCGAGCCGACGTTGACCACGCGTTTGCTCAACGAATTCTCGCCATCACCCAAGAGGGCGACCGGGGGTTGATCGCGCTAAAGGCGTGCCAGGCTTACGTCTCGGAAATTATCAAATGATACTTAGAGCGTTCCCAGCCAAACGAGGCTGGGGACGTTTTTTTGGGGACTGGAGACTTTAAAAAATTAGAGTTATAAAAAGCACTGAAAATGTGACATGCATGGAGTGGCTATGAGGTTCACTAGCAAGCAGGTATATAAAGGGCTGTGGCTCGATGATGGTCTTGAAGTCACAGGGAGTGTTGCCGTGCTCACTGGTAAAAACGGCTGCGGAAAGACTAGGTTTCTTGAGGCTGTGCGAGGAAGTTTCGAGGTGACCATTGAGGGTGAGATTCTAGATCCAAATAATATCTTATATCTCCCTCAAGGTGAAATGCAGGGTAAGTTTGGGGGCGGGTTTTCTGGTGTGGAGCACGAACAAAGAATACAGAGTCTTATTCGATGGTATGGTTTTAATAAAGGGTTTCTGGCTGAGCCATTCAATCCAATAGGGGATAGAGGCTATCCTATGGATTTGCCATATGGCCTCGAGCAATTGCACAAGTCACTAAGCTACGTGGCGTCCAGGCTTAACAAAGATGTGCTTGACTTATCCTCAGAGGAAATACGTCTCAACTTTGTAGAGCCCAATAATTTTGCCGGTCATCTCTCTATAGCTTCGATCTGCAACGAATATATAGTTAGGGAGCGGCAGAATCTCTATCACATGTGGCTCAGTAAGGAGTTTGGCAAAAATGTACTCTGGATTGAGCCGGGCGAGTTTTTGAAGCGATTCGGCACTCCTCCCTGGAGTCTTTTTAATGATATTGTTAAAGAGCTGTTTGATGGTAAATTTTTTATGTCAGAGCCGCTGCTTGATGACGTCTATTCGGACTATCAGCCTGAGTTTTTTGAGGTTGAAACAAAAGCGAAGGTGGAGTTGGAGTCGCTGTCATCTGGTGAAAAAAATTTGCTTTGGATGGCAGTGAGCATATTTAAGCTTCAGTACCAGCGCGGGCCGCTAATCGGTATTCCTAAACTAATTTTAATGGATGAGCCAGATGCGCTGCTTCACCCAAAAATGGTACTAAAGCTGTACTCTGTCATTAGGATGCTGGCTGATCATTTTGGTTGCGTTGTCATTTTTTCCACCCACTCACCGACAACTGTTGCACTGGCATCGGAAGGTGAGGTTTTTAGAGTGGAGAAAAACAAAATAGTTGGGGTTGATAGAGATTCGGCAATCTCGGATCTTCTTGAAGGTGTAAGTCAGATTTCGCTTAATCCGAATAATAGGAGAGAGGTTTTCGTTGAAAGCTTGGCTGATGTTAATGTGTATAGGTATATTTTTGATCGGATGAGGTCTCGGTTTGAAAGTGTTGATCCTAAAATTTCGCTTTCATTCTTGGTCGCTGGGCCGAAAATGAAAGCGGGCCAAGTGGCCGACAAGTTTAGGCAGCATTTCGGTAAGGTTTCTGAAGAGTTGATAGAGAGCTTCTCGGAGAGTCTTAACGGTGTGGGAAATAGCGGTCAAGTAGAGGAGATGGTTCACTCACTCTCTAGTTTGGGGAATAGAAGTGTAAAAGGAGTAATCGATTGGGACCTAAAAAATACACCGTCAAACGGTGTGTCTGTCCTGGGGTATGAACTGTTTTATACTCTTGAAAATATCCTCCTAAATCCAATTTATGTGGTGCGCTTATTGTATAGGTTGCAGCCTCGTCTTTATGATTTTGAGAGGTTCTGTGGTGAGAGTTTGTCTGTGGAGGAATGGAAGGAGGATTATAATCTGTTACAAAGAACTGTTGATTCATTCATTGAGGAGGTGTTGGGTAGTGGGGAGGATGATTGCGGAGAGATTGAGTTTCTTTCCGGTGGGTCTATTAAGGTTCGGTCGGACTTTTTAAGGCATCAAGGACATAAGTTGAAGGGCATGATTGTTGAAAAGTTTCAGGTGCTTAAGTCCTGTGATAAGAGGGAGGGGGACCTACTGCTGGAGTTGACACGTGTAATGATTGATGATTTTGGTTGGAGATTTGTGCCTAAGGTTTTCGATAAGTTGTTTTGCGAACTGCAGTCGTAAGGATTGGATGGTCTGTCGGTCGAGTCGCACGGTTTAAAATTCCCATCCCTTCTTTGCCTGGGGGTTCGCTATAGTGTTCGATGCGTCTTGTGCTTTAGTGTGAAGAGGGAAGATCTCTGGTATAAGTACGGCTTTGGAGTGAAGATGGGTAGCTTAGGTTATTTCGAAGAGGTTTTTGGTAAGCATGGCTTGATGATCCCAGTATTTTCTAATTTTGGGATTTTGCAGGATCTTTGCGCAGAACTGGCTGGAGTAGAAAATCCATCTGATGAAGAGATTCAAAGTGTTCTGTCAATGGTTTATACCCCGGGGCATTTAGCTGCTATGGTTCTCTCCCGGTATCCTACCGTGCCGTTTGTTTCGGATTTTAAAGTGTCGATAGCTGAGTCGGTAGAAGCACATTTTTTAGGTCTAGGTCATGTAGCAGTCGCTGGACTTATGCCGGTGGTTGAAGGGGTTGGTCGTAGATTATATGAGCATAAAAAGCTAGGGCCGCGTCGGGGGAATGGGATTGTAAATAGATTTAATGCGCTCACGGATTTTGCCATCGCGGAGGTAAATGAGCGGAAGCTTGGAGATTATGCAGAGGTGCATTCAATGTTGAATTCGTTTAGGGTGTTTTTGGGTGGTTTTTTTTACTCGGACTCTGAAGTGTACCCGATAAGCGATAAAACAAATCGTAATGGCGTAACACATGGTGCCTATGATGATGGCGATTTTGGAAGTCCTTTAAATTTCTATAAAACTTTAGGGGCGATCGATATGCTTTGCTTAATTGCTAGCTTTCAAGTGTTTCCTCCAAAGGCAACGCCAGAGAGCAATGCGTTAGCAATGCATTATCAAAGTATACGGAATTTAAATAATTATAGTCGAGATAAGTGGAGTAAATTCTTTGCGGAGCCCTAAGGCAAAAGATAGATGCTTGTCCAGCGCATCAACGTCGTGCACAAAGGGGCTAGATGAATGACCGGCGGCGCACTTTCAGAAATACTGCCCCAATCCATCATCGGTGGCAGTCACGCTGCAGGGGCCGGCTCGGCCGCCCGATGGAGCATCGGAGGTAGTGGGCACCTTTGCTGATTCAAGCTCGGAGGCGCTCGATCCCGACCGAGATTGCTTCCGAGTGGGTGTCCAGCGTCATCAGGGCTACCATGACGTTGTCATGGATATGGATCGAGCCACGTTGACTAACCCAGAGGGACAGCTCTTCTAGTGCTGCTCTGATGGCAGTTTGGTTGAGTAGCAGCAGCTCCAGGGTGTCTGCTGTGATTTCGGCTTTCTCGTCCATGATAGGCTCCCAATACCGTAGATATTTTTAGGGCAAATTTAGGGCAGATTCTGGGACGCCTGAGGCCAGAATGGGCCATTTGCTCAGGTGAGAATAACCGTTTTTACTGGCCTATAGTGGCCCACCGAGCATGTCGGGCGGGTTCAAATCCCTATCCTTAGTTAAGGCAGGGATCAATGCAGGCCCTGGCTCGGCCTCCATGGGCGAGAGCGGGTCTGACCTTGGGGCAAAAATGGGGCAAACCATGCGCCATTTCATGCCAATCTATGCCAATGCATACGCTTATGCTGCAAGCCTCAAAGGCGCTCAAGTCCCAGTTCTGCGGGGCTTTGGCGCCTTTTCACGTTACTACTCAAGCACAATCGGTGTGTGTGCGGAAAGATCAGACATTCAGGGCCTTACAGCGGGTGATCTGGTTGGCGATTGTGAAACCGGCAATGGTACAGGCTTTTTCAACGAGATGCAGAAAGAGCCCATGGGGCATGAGCGCGCAGCAAGGTGCGTTGCATTTCATGCCGCGCGCCTGCATTATGCACGCTATGCAAAAACGCAACGTAGCCACCGTACTTAGAGAACTGCTCGACCGCCACGGCCTGTCCCCGACGGAGCTGCACCGGCGCACGGGCGTACCGCAATCCACCCTGTCGCGTATTCTCGGCGGCAAGATCGTCGACCCGTCAGACAAGCACGTGTCGAAGATCGCCGACTATTTCGGAGTCAGCACCGAGCAGTTGCGTGGCCGTGCCGCACTTGGCCAGTCACACGAGGCCGCGCTGCCGGCCCATGGCCATGCGGACCTCGGCGACATCAGCCTGTGGGACGATGAAACCCCCGTCGAGGACGACGAGGTGTCGGTACCCTTTCTTCGCGAGGTCGAATTGGCAGCAGGATCAGGAAGATTCGTCATCGAAGAGAGCGAGCGCGCGCGCTTGCGCTTCGGCAAGCGCAGCCTGCGCCACAATGGCGTTCAGTTCGATCAGGCCAAGTGCGTGACGGTCCGCGGCAACAGCATGCTGCCGGTGTTGCGCGATGGCGCCACGGTCGGGGTCAATACCGGCAAGTGCTCGATTGGCGACATCATCGATGGCGACCTTTACGCCATCAACCACAACGGCCAGCTGCGGGTGAAACAGGTCTATCGACTGCCCACCGGCATTCGCCTGCGTAGCTTCAACCGTGACGAACACCCCGATGAAGACTACAGCTTCCAGCAGATGCAGGACGAGCAGATCAGCCTGCTCGGGCATGTGTTCTGGTGGGGCATGTACGCCCGCTAAATACCCCCAGCTTCAAGAAAACCCGCCTCGGCGGGTTTTTTTTCGCCTGAAGAAAAGGCCTACAAGGCAGATGGTGCAAGGCCTCCATGCATATCAGCAAAATCCAGTGCATAGAAATTTCAAGAAATGCATTGACTGCATATGCATGAATGCATAGCCTGTGTCTCAAGCCGGACGGAAACCGGTTGTTACACAGGCAGCGATGGACAGGCCTCAACTGTCCAGAGGGTTGGCAACTGGCCCGGGTGTGCAGCGTAAAGCACCACGATCAGTTTTCCGGCGGGCAGGTTGCCGCGGTCGGAGTCAATAACTTGAAGCGTAACCGCTCGGTGTCACCAGTCGTGGCCGGCGGTTGGACAACGCATTACTGAAAAGCCTGCCTCGCCGGGCTTTTTGGAATGCCGGGTCTTTGAACTCAGAGTACCCACAACCCGCCTGTTGGCTCCCGCCAACAGGCATTACACAGGAGACAGGACAGTGACGAACGAGCAACAAGCGTTACTGGAGATGCCGCTCTGGCTGGTGATCGTCCTGGCATTGCTGGGCGGCCTGAGCGGCGAGATGTGGCGGGCCGACAAGGCCGGCGCTACCGGCTGGTCACTGCTGAGGCGGCTGGCGCTGCGCTCCGGGGCCTGCATGGTCTGCGGGGTATCGACGGTGATGCTGCTGTATGCCGGCGGCCTGTCGATCTGGGCAGCCAGCGCATTCGGCTGCATGACTGCAGTAGGCGGCGCCGATGTGGCGATGCGGCTGTATGAACGCTGGGCAATTCGGCGTTTGGGCTTGCGCGACAGTACGCAGACCGATGAGCGATAGGAGGAATATGCATGAGCGAATTGTCTACTTTGCATTCGGCAGTGACGGCAACCATTCGTAGGGCGATGCCGGAGCTGGCTTCAGTCGATGCTTATACGGCTGTAGGAAATGCACCGGAACGGCCGGCGCTACGTCATGGCATCGTGCGTATGACGGCCGACGCAGCACCACGGGATGGTCGCTCGGTACTGGTCGCCACCTTCGAGGCGGACATCACGGCCGACAGCGCCAACCCCGAAGCACGCCTGCAGGGCAGCCTGCTGGCCGCGCAATTGATGGACTTGCTGCGCCAGCAGCATTGGGCGCTGGACTTCGTCGAGGCCAGCCGCAATGTCCAGGCGCAGTTCGAAGGCAGCGCCTGGACTGTGCGCTGGGATCAGCCGGTGCTGCTCGGCGATCCGAACTGGAACTGGCCGGACCAGCCTCCCGGCAGCCTGATGCTGGGCTTTGCGCCCGACATAGGCCTGGACAATGAAGCGCATTACATTGCCCCGGAGACGCTGACATGAGCTACGTCAGCGCCATGCATGACCGCATGCTGGCGTGCCTGCTCATACCCTGCCGGGTGGTTGCGCTGGACCTTGACGCCGCCCGGGTGCGGGTATCCGATGGCAGCGGCTGGACCAGCGCCTGGTTGCGCTGGCATGCCCAGGCCGCCGGGCAGGCCCGCCACTGGCGGGCGCCCAGCGTGGGTGAGCAGGGCGTGTTGCTCAGCCCCAGTGGCGAGCCGGCCCAGGGTACTTTCATCGCCGGCCTCTATGGCAACGCCGGTAGCGCTGCAGACAACCGCGGGCACGTCGAGGTGTGGCGTTTTGCCGATGGCGGCTCGCTCAGCTACGACTGGCAGGCCAGTCATTACGACATCCAGCTGCCGGGCGGTAACGCCACCGTCCGGGTCGGCGACAGCACCGTGCAGGTCAGTGACGGCGCAATCAGCCTGCAGGCCGCCGCGATCAAACTCACGGGCAATGTCACCGTCGACGGTCCGCTGCAGGTCAGCGGCGATATCAACGGCGGTGGGCGGATCATCGACACCGCCGGCAACACCGCTAACCACAAACATTGAATCAAGCCCGCCACTGCGGGCTTTTTCATGCCTGGAGAATGCCATGCAAACCCATGAACAGGGCGCTGCCACGGGAGGTGCGCCATGATCGGCCTGGACCGCCGCACCGGCCAGCCACTGGCCGGCATCGGCCACCTGCGCCAGTCCATCGAAGACATCCTTGGCACACCGTTGGGCAGCCGCCGCATGCGGCCCGAGTACGGCAGCCAGCTGCGGCGCTTTGTCGACCTGCCCGTCAACGAGGGCTGGAAGAGCGCCGTGCAGGCCGAGGTGGCCCGCGCGCTAGGCCGGTGGGAACCACGCCTGCAGCTTGAGCGGGTGACGGTGGTCGCGGTGCTCGATGGCCAGGTCAGCCTGGCGCTGAAAGGCCGCTACCTGGGCGACGACGCCCTGCTGGAGGTGAGCCTATGAGCCAGGTCGACCTGTCGAAACTGCCAGCGCCACAGCTACTGGAAGATCTCGATTTCGAAGCGCTCTACCAAGCTGACCTGGAGACTTTCCGCGAATACCTGGGCGATGCCTGGACCGCCAACCTGGAAAGCGACCCGGTCACCAAGCTGCTCGAGGTAGGTGCCTACCGCAAGCTTCTAAACCGCGCCCGCATCAATGATGCCGCCAAGGCGCTGTTGCTGGCTTATGCCCAGGGCAGTGACCTGGACCAGTTGGCGGCGAACGTCAGCCTGCAGCGCCTGGTGATCCAGGTCGAAGACCTGAGCAGCGTGCCCCCCATCGAAGCGCTACTGGAATCGGACGACGCCCTGCGCGAGCGAGTGCAGCTGGTTTACGAAGGCCTGACCACTGCCGGCCCGCGCAACAGTTACATCCTGCATGCCCGCAACGCCTCGGGGCAGGTGGCTGACGCCACCGCCGAAAGCCCGTCGCCGGCGGTGGTGGATGTGACCGTGCTGGGCCTTGAGGGTGATGGCAAGGCCAGCGCCGAGCTGCTGGTGCAGGTGGCTGCCTACCTCAATGACGACGACATTCGCCCGGTCGCCGACCGGGTCAATGTGCGCAGCGCCGAGGTACTGCCGTATCGCATCGATGCCGTGCTCTATTTCGCCGACAGCGGGCCCGAGTACGAGGCGATTCTCGCCGAGTGCCAGCGTCGCCTGGAAGCCTGGGTCAACCCGCGACGGCGCCTGGGGGTTGAGGTGGCCCGCTCGGGTATCGACGCCCAGCTGCACATCGATGGCGTCAGCCGGGTGGAGCTGAACAACTGGGCCGACATTCGGCCGAGCAAGGCGCAGGCAGCCTGGTGCAGCGGTTTCACCTTGACGCGGGGAGGCTGACGACATGCAGAGTCTATTGCCGCTCAACCGTACAGCGTTGGAGTGCGCCATCGAACGTGCGGCCGACGAAGACCTCAAGGTCAGCCTGCGGCTGCTCTACAGCCCGGACAGCTGCCCCGCCCACCTGCTTTACCACTTGGCCTGGGCATGGTCGGTGGACCGCTGGGAAGACAGCTGGAGCGATGAGATCAAGCGTTCGGTGATCCGCTCGGCGTTCTTCGTTCACGCTCACAAAGGCACCCTCGGTGCCCTAAGGCGGGTGGTGGAGCCCTTCGGTTACCTGATCGAAGTACAGGAGTGGTGGCAAGCCACGCCGCCCGCGCAGGCGGGCACCTTCACCTTGAAGGTCGGCGTTTCCGATGCGGGCATCAGCGAAAGCACCTACCAGGAACTGTCATCGCTGATCGATGACGCCCGCCCGGTCAGCCGCCACCTGACGGGCCTGGTGATCAGCCTTGAAAGCCGTGGCGCCCTTCATGTCGGCTGCGCGATCCAGGACGGCGACGAATTGGACATCTACCCGTTGGCGCCGCGTGACATCGAGGTCGCCGGTGCCATAGGCCGCGGCGGCCGCGAACATACAATCGATACCTTGGACATAGCACATGGTTGACCAGACTTCTCAGTTCTACGCCATCCTCACCAACGTGGGCGCGGCGAAACAAGCCAACGCGGATGCCTTGGGCATCGCATGGAAAATCACCCAGATGGGCGTCGGCGATGCCAACGGTACCGACCCCACCCCCAATGCCACCCAGACCAGCCTGATCAACGAATGGCGCCGCGCGCCCTTGAATCAGTTGAAGGTGGATGACAAGAACAGCGCGATCATCATTGCCGAGCAGGTGATTCCGGCCGATGTCGGTGGCAAGTGGATTCGCGAAATCGCGCTGTACGACACTGATGGCGACATGGTCGCCGTGGCCAACTGTGCGCCGACCTACAAGCCACTGTTGAGTCAGGGTTCCGGACGTACCCAGGTGGTGCGGATGAACCTGGTGGTCAGCAGCGCCAGCAACGTGCAGTTGAAGATCGATCCGGCGGTGGTGCTGGCGACTCGGGAGTGGGTTACCGAAGAGTTGGCCAGGCAGGATTTCAAGCATTCGGTGTTGGTTGCAACTACTGCGAATATCACCTTGAGTGGACTGCAATCGGTTGATGGTGTTGCGCTTGCTGTTGGGGTGCGGGTGCTGGTGAAGAACCAGGCGGTGGCGAAGGATAATGGAATTTATCAAGTGGCCGCCGGTGCATGGGCCCGCAGTAGCGATGCGGATACCGATCCCAAGGTAACTCCGGGAATGTTGGTGCTGGTAGAGCGCGGGACGGTCAACGCTGACAGCGCATGGCAACTGGTGACTGATGCGCCGATTACTTTGGGTGTAACTGCCTTGGCCTATGAAATGGCCTTTGGCCGCACTGGTGTGGCTGCAGGCACTTATCGCAGCGTGACGGTGGATGCCAATGGCCGGGTAACCGCTGCGACTAACCCGACCACGGTGGCGGGTTATGGGTTGACCGACGTTTACACGAAGACCCAAATTGATCAGGCCCTTGGTCTCAAAGCTGCACTGGTCAGCCCAGCGTTTACCGGTGTACCGAGTGGCCCTACAGCGGCAGCGGGTACCAATTCAACTCAACTTGCCAGTACTGCATTTGTGCAGGCTGCCATCGCCGCATTGGTTGCGTCTTCGCCTGCAGCCCTGGATACCTTAAACGAACTGGCCGCGGCCCTGGGCAATGACCCAAATTTCGCGGCCACCATGACTAATGCACTTGCATTGAAGGCCCCCTTAGCTAGCCCCGCCTTCAGTGGGGCACCAACTGCTCCGACACTATTGGGGACAGATAAGAGCACGAGGTTAGCGAGCGCAGCGACCGTGCGAGCGATCATGGCTCAATATGGTATGGCATCGGGAGCGGTCAACTACGTCGGCAGCATCGATTCGCTAAACGAGACGGGCATCTACCTGGTCACCAGCGCCACTTCCGGAACAAAACCGGAGAGTACTGCGCAAGTAGGGGGAGGGCAAATTCCACAGGGTACAGTTCTTCATTTGGAGCGCGGTAGCAGCAACATGGCTACTCAAATGTGGGATTCACTGATCAATACGACCTCGCCGATAACCTGCTTGCGAACCAGGAACTCAGCCGGAGTTTGGACGTCCTGGCAAGCAATAGTGACCACAGCCGGGACGATTACACCTGCGCGAGGTGATGCAAGCTCGAAGGTTGCAACAACTCAATTCGTTAGAGAGGCAGGTTTAAATTTCCCGACGCAAAGAGTGTGGCTGGAAAGTGGCGATACGCTGAAGCAGGCTCATGCGGGTGCTCATGTGTCCATGGGGTATTCAGGTACGTGGACAGGTGAACTAAATCTGCCGCCGACAGGTATCGGCATAGGCTCGATTTTCACTATGAGTGTTAGCTCAGGTATGGGAACACTAGTAGTAAATGCCCCCGCAGTACCTGGATATATCGCCGTTGGTACAAATGCTCTCAAGACCATCACTCTCACCCATCAAGATCCACCTCTACAGCTAGTGTGTCTTGCGGATGGCGTATACCAAGTGCTGTGTGCAAGTGCCTTCTCTATATCAAGCAACAACTTTCCTTATAGATCGAAAATTTTTTACAAAGTTGCCGGTATCTATCAATGGACGGTACCGACAAATGTCACCCGGGTTTCGGTACATGTTCGCGGAGGGGGGGGCAGTGGCTCATTCGTTATCGACTCTGTGTCACGTGGTGCCGGTGGTGGCGGTGCTGGCGGTGTATGCGAACGATTCTGTGCAGTTACGCCCGGTAGTGTCATTACTGTCACCGTCGGTGCGGGCGGCACTGCCGTAACGACTGATGGTGAAGCGGGCATTACCGGAGGCACATCCTCATTTGGTACGTTTTGCTCTTCAACGGGCGGCCGAGGCGGTAACGTGAACGGCGGCGCTGCAGGTGGGGTTGGTATTGGGGGGGACTTCAACGCCTCGCTAGGAATGGGCTTTCCGCCGGTTCGAAATCTCAACAATACGGGGTCTTGGGGAGGGCAAGGAGGGGGTGGTGAGAGCATCTTCGCGGCTGCGGACTCAGCACTTCTGACACAGCCTGGCATGGGCGGCGGCGGACGATCTATTACCAGGTCACAACCTGGAGTTGATGGTTGCGTGATTATCACTTATTGAGGTCACATTATGTGGGCACTAGTAATAGATGGTGTTGTAACAGACATAACGGCATCCAGTCCCGAGGGCCGGTTTCACCCTGACATGGATTGGAAGTTTAGCAGTGTAAATGTTCAGCCAGGATGGCTGTACGCAAATGGCGAATTTGCAAAGAAGGTAGAACAGTTGGACGAGCGGATGTCCGCGGAGCGCGAATGGCGTGACGGCGAATTAGTTGCTCGCCAATGGTTGCGCGATAGGCATCGAGATGAGCAGGACCTGAACATTCCCACATCAATCAGCAACGAGCAGTTCGTGGAGCTTCTGGAGTATATGCAAGCACTTCGAGAATGGCCCAATTCTCAATCATTTCCCACTGTTGCAATGCGGCCAATCTCACCGATCTGGCTTGAGTTGATCAAACCATAACGCTCCGCCACCGGCGCGTTTTTTGTAACACCATCCAGGCCCTGCACCGCAGGGCCTTTTCACATCTGGAGACTTTATGAGCGGATTCTTCCACGGCGTCACCGTGACAAACGTCGACACCGGCGCCCGCAGCATCGCGCTGCCTTCTTCCTCGATCATCGGCCTGGTCGACACCTTCACCGAAGGCGCTGGCACCACCGCCAAGGCCAACGACCTGGTGCTGATCACCAGCGAACGTGAAGCCGTCGCCGCGTTCGGCGAAAACGCGGCCATCACCAAAGCCTGCCGTGCCATCTACACCCGCGCCAAGGCTGTCATCGTCGCCTGCGGCGTGGCCAAGTTCGAAGACGCCGCCGAGCAGACCGCAGCCATCATCGGCACGGTGCAGGCCGACGGCAAGCGCACTGGCCTGCAGGCGCTGCTCGACGGCAAGAGCCGTTTCAACGCCCAGCCCCGCTTGCTGGCTGCACCACGCCACACCGCCACCCAGGCCGTCGGCACTGCCTTGGTCGCCCTGGCCGACAAGCTGCGCGGCATTGCCATCATCGACGGCCCCAACACCACCGACGAAGCGGCCATCGACTATGCCAAAAACTTCGGTGCCAAGCGTGCCTTCCTGGTCGACCCCGGCGTGCAGTACTGGGACAACGGCGAGGAAGCCACCGTCGATGCGCCCGGCTCGGCCTGGGTGGCCGGCCTGTTCGCCTGGACCGACCGCGAATACGGCTTCTGGGCCTCGCCATCGAACAAAGAGTTCGTCGGCATCACCGGTACCACCCGCCCGGTGGAGTTCCTCGATGGCGACGACACCTGCCGCGCCAACCTGCTGAACAACGCCAACATCGCCACCATCATCCGTGACGACGGCTTCCGCCTGTGGGGCAACCGCACCTTGTCCAGCGACCCTAAATGGGCCTTCGTCACCCGCGTGCGGACAATGGACATCGTCATGGACGCGATCCTCTACGGGCACAAATGGGCCGTCGACCGGTCCATCACCGCCACCTACGTCAAGGACGTGACCGAAGGCCTGCAAGCCTTCATGCGCGACCTGAAGAACCAGGGCGCGATCATCAACTTCGAGGTCTTCGCCGACCCGGAGCTGAACACTGCCAGCCAGCTCGAGCAGGGCAAGGTGTACTGGAACATTCGCTTCACCGACGTGCCGCCTGCCGAAAACCCCAATTTCCGCGTTGAAGTCACCAACCAGTGGCTGACCGAAGTCCTCGATTCCGCCGCTTAAGGAGCGCATCTACATGGCAATGATTCCCGAAACCCTGGCCAACCTGAACCTGTTCGTCGATGGCGTCAGCTTCCAGGGCGATGTACCCAGCCTGACGCTGCCCAAGCTCACCCTGAAAATGGAGGAGCACCGCCCCGGCGGCATGGACATGCCGGTCGAGATGGACCTGGGCATGGAGAAGCAGGAAGCGGCCTTCACCACCAGCGGCGTGCGCCGCGAAGCGCTGAAGTTCTTCGGCCTGGCTGATGGCAGTGGATTCAACGGCACCTTCCGCGGTGCGTTCAAGGGTCTCAAGGGCAAGATCAACCCGGTGATTGTGACCCTGCGTGGCACGCTGAAAGAAATCGACATGGGTGATTGGAAATCCGGCGACAAGGCCGAGATCAAGCACAGCGTCGGCCTGACCTACTACAAGCTCGAAGTCGATGGCCGCCTGGTCTACGAGATCGATGCACTGGGCATGAAGCGGGTCATCGACGGTGTCGACCAACTGGCCACCCAGCGCGCCGCGCTCGGTTTGTAAGGAGGCGAACATGGCTCAAGCGAAAAAGCAGCCGCAGTGGCTGACCCTGAATGCCGACCGCGTCACCGTGCGCCTGTCGCGCCCCAGCGAGGCTAATGGCGTGCTGGTCGACAGCCTGTCGCTGCGGGCACCGACCGTGCGTGATATCCGCAACGCCCAAGCCGGTGGCTCTGGCGATGACGAGCAGCGTGAGCTGAACCTGTTCGCGTCGCTGGCCGAAGTCGGCATCAAGGACCTCGAAGGCCTTGCCCTGAAAGACTATGGCCGCCTGCAAAGCGGCTATTTTCGCCTGGTGCAGGACGACGAACTTTGACCCGGCCCGGCAGAAGGCCGCCGCCAGGCGGCTGGCCAAGGAGCTGAACTTTTCCGCGAGCGAAATCATGGCCATGTCGTTTAGCGACATGGTCTGGTGGCTCGCGCCGTGACAAGGAGGAACCTATGGCTAACACACAGGTGTTGACCCTCGGGCTCGGCGTCACCGTCATCAATCCCCTGGGGCAGGCCATCGACTTGCTGCGCCGGGATGTCGAACGCCTGCGCAGGCAGGTCGACGACACTCGGCTCGGCAGGCTCGTCGGCGAGGTGATCCGACTGGGGCTGGAGCTCGGTAAGGTACGTCAGGTCGAGCGCCAGCTAGCGCTCGACCAAGAGCAGCAACACGAAGAGCAGGTCGCCCGGTTGGGTGATGAGATTGATGCTGTCGAGCGTTTGCGTAGGCATTATCTGCTGCTGGACCAGGTGATCGCTGGGATGACGCGGTTACAGCCGCTGCCCGGTCAATGGGCGATCAATGTTTTGCAGCCGCCGCCGTATGCGGCAACTGATGCTGCAACACCCAAGCCGCAAGCCGCCGAGCAGCCGACCTCGGTAACTAACGTCAACGCCAACGTGCCCCTGGCCAGAGGTGTGGCGGCTGCAGCAGGGATGGGCTTGGCGGCGCTGGCCGGCAGGTATGGAGCGCGTGAAATCATCCGGCGCCAACCCCGTGACACTCAGCGAAGGATCGCCAGGGGCGCCCGTAAGGAATGGCAGGAGAACCGTGTCGATGCCATCGGCAAGGTCGGCAAGGCGCTGATCTCCGGCGAGGACGGAAAGGAGAAAGCACAAGGAGTCGGTGCTGCTGTTGGCGAAATCGGTGGTCGTGTGCTGGGGGCGGTGCTGCCTTTGCTCAGCAAGAGCAAGTCGGCCAGAAAGCATGGAGCCAAACTGGGCGGCTATCTGGGGGAGGCAGTGGGTGAACTGGCTGGCGGCAAACTGTATGCCTGGGCCACCCAGGAGACGGACGCCGAGATCGGTGCTCCCGATGCAGTGGCGAGTGCAGTGACGGGCGAACAAGCAGGTAAACGGCCAGAGGCACCCGCAGGCAGGGCTGTCGCCATGGCCAGCGGACTGTTGGCAGTCGCAGGTTATGCCGCTTACAACAGGCGCCGGCGTTTGCCAGCCGACACCCGACAACGGATTGCGCGCGTGACCCGCAAGGAATGGCGGGATAACCGTATGGACACCGCTGGCAAGATCGGCCAAGCCCTCATTACCAGTGAGGACGGTGAGGAACGGGCCAGTGGCGTGGGAGCTGCTGTCGGTGAAATGGGCGGCAGGCTGCTTGGCGCTGCCTTGCCCCATTTGACTCGGAACCGATGGGGCCGCACACACGGTGCCAAGGTAGGAGGTTACCTGGGTGAGGCGCTAGGAGCGCTGGCCGGTAGTGGCCTGTTCAACTGGGCTGTCCAGGCTAGCAACACGCAGGGTGAGGCGCTTTCAGCAGTTGACGAGGCGGCAGCGCCGCCGCCCGGCGAACAGGCCCCCACTGCGCAAAAGCCCGAAATTCCAGCAGCTCCTCTGGTTGCAATGGCAGGGGCAGGCCTGCGCATGCCGGCTGCCGCAAAGCTGCTCAAGCGGGTCCCAGGCGCAGCGCTGCTGGATGCCACATCGCAGATCGTGCACACCTACAACAGCGACGGTACGCCTGCGCAGAAGCTGGAAGGCTACGGCACGGCCGTCGGTGGTCTGGGTGGCAGCCTTGCGGGTGCAGCAGCAGGGGCTGCGATCGGCTCGGTGGTCCCCGGTTTCGGCACCCTGATCGGCGCTCTTATCGGTGGCGCGGTGGGCGGCATGGGGGGCGAGGGTGTTGGTGGGTGGCTGGGCAGGGCGGTGGCTTCGGTCACCCAGGATGCGGAGCCAGCCGCCGGCAAGTCCGCGGCAAAGTCACCCGGCCAGGCATCCCCGGCGCAAGGCCTCGAGGATGTCTCCCCACCGCGGCCTGCGGCTTCAGTGCAATGCTCGCGGTCCGCGTCGCAGGCTGAAGCGCCCCCCGTCATCAACCAGCAGTTCACGTTCACCGCGAACATGCCGGTGACCTTCAACAACAGCCTCAACGACCCGACCACCCGGCAGCAACTGGAAGCCATCACCCGTCGCGTGCTCGACGACCTGATGCGTCAGGCGCGATCGGTGCAAATGGCCGATCAACCCCAACCATGAGGAGTACCCATGACCTACCTGGAACAGTTGCAAGGCGGCTTGCATGCACTGGTCAAGGCGGCAGAGGCGGGGCGTCGGCGTGCCGACGCCATGCTCGACCCGATGAACCAGGCGGTCGGCCATGTCAAGGAGGCGGCCGCCGAACTCGAGGGCCTGCCATGGATCGGCCCGGCTATCGGCAAGCGCCTGCAACGCACGATGCGCGCCATCGATTCGGCCAAGCAGCGCGTCGACAAAGTGATGGCCAAGTACGACCACGCCGTCGACGTGGTGCGCAAGGTGCAGGACCGTGTCGACGCCTTCGCCGAACACCTGGGCAAGGCCGGTGCGGCCATTCGCCGGGTGATCGGGGATGCGCGCGCGGTCGCCAAGGGCGTGCTCACGACCTTTGGCTTCGCGCCCGACGCAACCCCTGCAGCAGAGGCGATCAAACCGTTCGCGCACTTGCTGGTGCTGCAGCCATTGAAGGCCAATGCCGCACCTTACTACTTCAATCTCGACACTGCTGCCTTCGACCAGCTACGCCGGCAAACGCGTTTTCGCTGGGCCGGGCAAGAACGCCTGAGCCGCGAGAACGCTCAGCAGGCAGTAAGCCTTGGCGAAGAAACCATCAGCATCCGTGGTGCGATCTTCCCTGGTTTCAAGGGTGGACTGGGGCAGTTGCAGGCGCTGCGTGGCATCGGCCGCCAGCTCTTGCCGCTGTCGTTGACCACCGGCTACGGCGAAGTGCTCGGTACCTGGTGCCTGACCAGCATCGAGGAAGAGCAGGGCGCCTTGCTGGCCGGCGGCATTCCCCGCAAACAGGGTTTTTCACTGGAGTTCGTCAGCTATGGTCAAGACCTGCAAAACGTCTGAGGGCGACGTGCTCGATACCCTCTGTCATCACTATTACGGGCACCTCGATGGCAGTGTCGAGGCCGTGCTGCAAGCCAACCAGGGGCTGGCCGAGGAGGCCCAGCCTTTTCGCAGCGGCGTGAGCATCCGCTTGCCAACCTTGGCGACGGTGCCGGCCAATACCGTGCAGCTCTGGGACTGATGCCATGAAACCGCTTTTTCGCATTCAGGCCGATGGCCGGGATATTACTGGGTTGATCAATGATCGCCTGTTGCTGCTGCGCACCACCGACAAGCCAGGGATGGAGTCGGACGACTTCGAGCTGCGCATCGACGCCCGCGACGGCACTGTGGCGTTGCCCGCCCGCGGCGCGCTGATCGAGGTGCATCTGGGCTACGCCGGCCAGCCGCTGACCCGGCTGGGGCGTTACACCGTCGATGAGGTCGAGCTGTCCGGCCCACCCGACACCCTGGTGATTCGCGGCAAGGCCAGCGACCTGCGTGGCAGCGGCAGGACCGTGCGCAGCGGTAGCTGGGAGTCCGTGCCACTGCAGCGTATCGTCACCGAGATCGGTGCACGCAATGGCTGGCAGACGATCTCCCCGGTGCTCACCCTGGTACCACGCGTCGATCAATACAACGAGTCGGACTTCAACTTCATCACCCGCTTGGCCCGCCAGTACGACTGCACCGCCAAGCTCGCCAACGGCCAGTTGCTGGTGCTGCCGCGCCAGGGCGGGCAGAGCGCCAGCGGCAAGCCCCTGGATGTAGTCGGCATTGCCCGAAACGAGGTCAGTCAGTGGCATTTCCGCCTGGACGACAAGGCTGCACGCAAGGCTGTGCGCACCCGCCACCTGGACGCGGCCAGCGGTGAGACGAAGACCGTGGAGCGGGTCAACGATGAGGCAACCGATGGCCAGCGACCGGTGCATACCGATCGCCATCTGTACCCCAACCGTGCTGCGGCCGAGCAAGCGGCCCGGGCGCGGCTTGCCAGCTTCAATCGCGACACTGCCAGTGTGCGCCTGGAGCTGCCAGGGCGCACCGACCTGTTTGCCGAGCGCAGCATCGATCTGCAGGGTTTTGTCCATGGGCTGGACGGGCAGTACCAGATCGACTCGGTGGAGCAGGTGTTTACTGAGTCGGGGTGGCGTACCACGGTGCAAGGCAATGGCGGCAAGGCAGGCAAGTTGAAGGCCAAGGGCACGGCGCCGCGCCGTGGGGCCACGACCAAGGCCTGAAGGGCAATTCACTCAAGGAGGTCAGACATGCTCACAGAAACGCAATTGTTACAGATCTTGCCTAACGCCCGCCCCGTCGCGGGCGTTTTTCTTTCTGCGCTGAATGTTACGTTGCCACGCTGGGAAATCGACAGTCCCAGGCGCGTGGCGGCATTCATCGCCCAGGTCGGCCATGAGTCCGGCCAGTTTCGCTACGTGAAGGAACTCGGTAGTGATCGTTATCTGGCCCGTTACGACACTGGTAGCCTGGCACGGCGCCTGGGCAACACACCGCAGGCAGATGGCGATGGCCAGTTGTACTGCGGGCGCGGCCTGATCCAGGTCACCGGGCGCAACAATTACCAGGCCTGCAGCCGTGCGCTGTTCGGCGACGAGCGTCTGCTGGCGCAACCGCAGCTGCTCGAGCAACCGCGCTGGGCCTGCGAGTCGGCGGCGTGGTTCTGGCATTCGCGTGGGCTCAATGCCTTGGCCGACCGGGGCGACTTCAACCGTATCACGCGCCATATCAATGGCGGGCTCAATGGGCTGGAGGAGCGCCTCACGCTCTGGGCAAGGGCGCGTGAGGTGCTGTGTTGAGTCGGTTGCAACGAGGGCTTGGCGCACTTTTGCTTGTACTTTGCGTTGCGCTGACCTGGCAGGTTCAAGGCTGGCGCTACGGGCGGCAGTTGGCCCAGCAGGCGCAAGCGCAGGCCGAAGCCGAAGCTGCGCGGCAGCTTGCCGAGCGTGAGCAGCGCCAGGCCCTCGAGCAGCGCCTGGAGGAAAGTGAAACCCGTCACTTCGAGGAGCTTACCCATGTGCAACAGTCTCAGGTTCGCCTGCGTGATCGCCTTGCTACTGCCGATCTGCGCCTGTCGGTCCTGGTCGAGCGCGGCGCCGTCTGCGGTGCAGTGCCTGCCGCCGCCAGCGCCGGCGGCGTGGATCATGCAACCGTACGCGCCGGACTTGAGCCGGCGCATGCTGGACGAATTATCGCCATTACCGACGAGGGGGACCGGGGGTTGATTGCGTTGCGGGCTTGTCAGGATTATGTGCGGGGGTTGCGGCGGTGATTGTTGTGGGGAGTAAGTGCTTGCCTTCAGCTTTTTTGTGTTCATGAGACCGAGCGCCGCCCGCGCGACGCTCGGTTTCAACCGCGCCATAGCATTCGATCCGTGCCCCCGGCTCACTCCCTCCAAGACATGCCCCACCCCCAAATGCTACGGTGTCCCGCATCCCCCAAGGAGCCCACCATGGACCCGATCACCGCGCTTTCCACCCGCCTGGGCGAGCACCTGCGCCGGTTCAACGCCCAGGTGACCACCGCCGAATCCTGCACCGGCGGCGGCATCGCCGAGGCCATCACCCGCGTGCCCGGCAGTTCAGCCTGGTTTGAGGCCGGCTATGTCACCTATTCCAATAGCCAGAAAACCCGCCAGCTGAACGTGCCCGCTGGGTTGTTCACCCAGGTAGGTGCAGTCAGCCAGGAGGTGGTCGAGGCCATGGCCCGTGGCGCCCGGCTCGCCAGCGGGGCGCGCTTTGCGGTGGCCGTCAGTGGTATTGCCGGGCCCGACGGCGGCTCGCCGGCAAAGCCGGTGGGCACCGTATGGCTGGCCTGGGCCGATGGCGATCATGTGTACAGTGAGCGCCGCCACTTCGACGGTGACCGCGAAAGCGTGCGCCGACAGACGGTGATCGCCGCGTTAGACGGCTTGTTACAGCTTGGTGCCGAGTAATTCGACGACAGGGGTTTGCTCAAGCGCTTGGCTGTGGAATAATACTGGCTACTTATACAGGTATTCCGGCCATCAGGGCCACGTCGAACACGTGAGGATTTCAATGGACGACAACAAGAAGCGCGCCTTGGCTGCGGCCCTGGGTCAGATCGAACGCCAATTCGGCAAAGGCGCTGTCATGCGCATGGGCGATCACGAGCGCCAGGGTATCCCGGCCATCTCGACCGGTTCGCTGGGCCTGGACATTGCTCTGGGCATCGGCGGCCTGCCAAAAGGCCGCATCGTCGAGATCTATGGCCCGGAATCGTCGGGTAAGACCACGCTGACCCTGTCGGTCATCGCCGAAGCCCAGAAAAACGGCGCCACCTGCGCCTTCGTCGACGCCGAACACGCCCTCGACCCTGAATACGCCGGCAAGCTGGGCGTCAACGTCGACGACCTGCTGGTCTCGCAGCCGGACACCGGTGAGCAGGCCCTGGAAATCACCGACATGCTGGTGCGCTCCAACGCCGTTGACGTGATCATCGTCGACTCTGTGGCTGCCCTGGTACCCAAGGCCGAAATCGAAGGCGAGATGGGTGACATGCACGTCGGCCTGCAGGCCCGTCTGATGTCCCAGGCGCTGCGCAAGATCACCGGCAACATCAAGAACGCCAACTGCCTGGTCATTTTCATCAACCAGATCCGTATGAAGATCGGCGTGATGTTCGGTAGCCCGGAAACCACCACTGGTGGTAACGCCTTGAAGTTCTACGCCTCGGTGCGCCTGGACATCCGCCGCACTGGCGCGGTAAAGGAAGGCGACGAAGTGGTGGGCAGCGAAACCCGCGTCAAGATCGTCAAGAACAAGGTCTCACCACCGTTCCGCCAGGCCGAGTTCCAGATTCTCTACGGCAAGGGCATCTACCGTAACGGTGAGATCATCGACCTGGGTGTATCCCAAGGGCTGGTGGAGAAGTCCGGTGCCTGGTACAGCTACCAAGGCAACAAGATCGGTCAGGGCAAGGCCAACGCCGCCAAGTACCTGCAAGAAAACCCGGCCATCGGTGCCGAGATCGAGAAGCAGATCCGCGAAAAGCTGCTCAACTCGGGTGCTGTTGCTGCTGCCGGCAAGGCCGCGGCTACTGAAGCCGATGCCGACGATATGGCTGATGCCGACGCCGGTTATTAATCTGCGTTGGTAGAGCGACTGTATGTCCGTCGTACTCGACACCCCCGTCGCCGTCCGGCGGACAGCCATGGACCTGCTCGCGCGCCGCGAGCACGGTCGCGTCGAGCTGACGCGCAAACTGCGTCAGCGCGGCGCTTCGGATGAACTGATCGAGCCTGAGCTCGATCGGCTCGCCGAAGAGGGGCTGCTTAGTGAAGCTCGCTATCTTGAGAGTTTTATCCGATACCGCTCCAATGCAGGTTATGGTCCCGCACGTATTCGTGAGGACTTGGGCCAGCGTGGTCTGAACCGCGGCGACATCGACCAGGCACTACGCGAAAGCGGTGTGGACTGGGCGGAGCGGTTGCAGGAGGCCTGGCAGCGCAAGTTCGCCGGCCAGCGCCCGCAAGACCCCCGTAGCCGTGCTCAGCAGACCCGATTTCTCGCGTACCGTGGGTTTCCCATGGACATGATCGGCCGCCTGCTCAGCGGCCGAGATTTGTACGACTGAAGCCGCCTAACTGACCTTCAACGCTTCCCGTGCTCGTTGCGTGGTATGCATGGGCTGCGGCTTTGCCCAGTTCTCCGGCAGGTTGATGAAGTCCACCAGCTCACGCAGGCGGCCTTGATCGCGCCCATTGAAGGCAAAGGTCAGTCGGGTCAGGTGGCTGAAGTTGCCAACCTCATGCTCTGCGCCACTGTCTGCATGCTGATGGTATTTGCCGCTCAGGCGCAAATCGGCGAAACCTTCCTGAATCTCGAACAGCGCGGCATCGCTGAGCCGGTGGTGCATGCGTATCACGAACTGGTTCTTCAGCCAGCGGCTGGAGTGATAGTTGCTGTAGAACTGGTTGATCTCCTCCACCGCGTCGTCAGCGCTGTACACCAGGCGCAACAGCTTCAGGTCGCTGGGAAGGATGTAGCGGTTTTCCTGCAATTGGCGGCTGATGAAATCCAGGCAATCGCGCCAGAACGTGCCGCCCGGCGAGTCCAGCAGGACCACCGGCACCAGCGGGCTTTTGCCAGTCTGAATCAACGTCAATACTTCGAGTGCTTCATCGAGGGTGCCAAAGCCACCTGGGCAAAGCACCAGGGCATCGGCTTCCTTGACGAAAAACAACTTGCGAATGAAAAAGAAGTGGAACGGCAACAGCTTGTCGGTACCGTCCACGGTCGGGTTGGCATGTTGTTCGAAGGGCAGGGTGATGTTGAAACCAAGGCTGTGCTCACTCCCGGCGCCTTCGTGGGCTGCCGCCATGATCCCGCCGCCGGCGCCGGTAATGACCATGAGATCGGAACGGGCCAGGGTAGCCCCCAGTTCGCGTGCCAGTGCATACATCGGATGCTCGATCGGGGTGCGCGCCGAGCCGAACACGGTCACCTTGCGCCGCCCCTTGTAGCGCTGCAGGGCGCGGAAAGAATGGTCGAGTTCGCGAAGCGCCTGCAGGGTGATCTTGGCGCTCCAGCGGTCACTGTCATCGTGGGCCATGCGCAGGATGGTCAGCATCATGTCGCGGTACAGGGGCAGGTTGGGGCTGTCAGGCGCGACCAGTTGCAACTGCTCGTCGATCTTGCTCAGGTCGATGCCGCTGTCCCTGAAGTGATTGAACAGATGTTCATTCGATTGGTAAGGCATTCAACGTCTCCTTCTGCAGCAAAACCTCTGACCGAGCCGATGGCGTGGCTCGGCCGCGACACTGCGTGTGTCGCTGGCTGCTCTGGCTCGAGTGTGCATCCCGAGCATTGCAGTTGGCCTTCAGGCCGTGATGCAGGGTGTCAGTCCATCTTGTTGTTTTGTCACTCTTCGCTATCAATCTAGACCCTTGCGCACGATCGTGCAGGCAAGGAGCGTGGGGCCACTCGTCGGGGTCTGGCCATCGTTGCCGAGGGTTTGGTTAACTGGAGAAGCGAAACGTGTCGATGCAGGAGGTGGCCTATGCATCGCTTGGTCATCAAGGTGGACCGGGAGCTCTATCAGCAACTGGAAAATGCCGCGCAGGATCACCATGTGAGCCTGGAGGAGGAGTGTCGCCGAAGGTTGGCGACGCTGGAGTGCCAGTCACGCTACCTGCAGGCGCTGCTGGCGGAGATGCGCGCCGACGAAGAGGCCCGGCGCGCCGAAGGTGTGCAGGTTACCTGATCACTTCTTCTTGTTGCCGGCGGAGCAGCTGGCAGCATCGAAAGCCTGGTCCATGAACGGCTGGTTGGTCTTGTAGACGGTGAAGTGGTAGACCATCACTGCGCCTTTGGACATCAGGTTACGATAACCACTGTTGCGGCATACGCTGTCGCCGAGCTGGCTGCGCACCTGTGCCGGGTTTTCCTGCATGCGCGCGGCATGCTCGGCGCGTACGCTGAGGTGGTTGATCAGCGCATTATCTTTGACGGTGTAGCCCTGGTCGAGAATGTCCTCGTTGATGGCGCGTGGGGTGCCGACACTGCTTTCCTGAGCAACTTTCTGCAGCATCTTGTTCAACTCGAACTCCTGCTTGGACGCTGCCTGGGCGGCGAGTGGCAGTGCGAGCAAAAGGCTCAGGGTCGGGGCGATAAGACGCAGCATGAATCTCTCCTGGTTCGATGACTGGCGCTTTGACATGCGCCGGTGGCTGGCGTTCCATGAACACTTCGGCTTCACCGGCAAATTTCCAGCCGCCAAAGCGCCGATTATAGGGGACCAGCGCGTTCCGCTGCACGGCAAATGACGCACGCTCTGGTAGACTGGCGCTTTGTTCAAACCGAGTTTTCGCAGTGTCCAGTCACAACCCTGTCAAAGGCTTGCCAGCATGAGCCATGCGGTAGCGCGCCTGCGCGCCGAACGCCTGGCACGTAGTAACAAACCGTTCATCGCTCGCGGCTCACGTGCCGAGCGCTGCCCTGGCTGCCGGGTCATTGCCACCCATTGCCTGTGCGCCTGGAAGCCGCGCGTGCAAGCCGACTCAGGGGTGTGCCTACTGATGCATGATACCGAGCCATTGAAACCGACCAATACCGGCTGGCTGATCGCCGACCTGATCGAGGACACTTCTGCCTTCGGCTGGTTGCGCACCACGGTGGACGAAGGTCTGCTGGCGCTGCTCGACGACCCCCAATGGCAGCCCTACATTGTCTTCCCCGGTGAATTCGTGGCCCAGGAGCGTGTGGTGAGCGAAGTGCAGCGCGTAGCGGGCAAGCGGCCGCTGTTCATCCTGCTCGATGCCACTTGGACGGAAGCGCGAAAGATGTTTCGCAAGAGCCCGTACCTGGATCGGTTTCCGGTGCTGAGCCTGCAGGCCGAGCAGATGTCGCGCTATCGCCTGCGCCGTTCCAAGCGCGACGACCATTTTTGCACGGCCGAAGTCGCGGCCATGTGTTTGGAGCTGGCAGGCGACAGCCAGGCCTCCCAAGCGCTGGATGCGTACCTGGACGTGTTCAGCCTGCACTATCTCAGTGGCAAGCGCCGCCTGCCGCTGGATGAGCAGGATGACGTCCACCAGCGTTTGCATACCTTCCTATAGTCCAAGGGGCAGCAGCTCCACTTTGGTTCATAATGACGGGGCTGGCAGCCAGGGTGGGCGAGGCGGCGGGGCGATTGGCTTGACCACTCCTGACCGTGCTCGGCATCCTTGGCGCCGATTCCCCGCCAGGCGCTATCACTACCCCGCATGCGCCTGCACAGAACAGGATCCATAGATCGATGGCCACTTACGAAATCCTGATAGCCGATGACCACCCGCTGTTTCGTAGCGCTCTGCGCCAGGCCGTTACCCTCGGCCTGGGCACGGATGTGCGTCTGGTTGAAGTGGCGAGCATCGCCGAGCTGGAAACCCGCTTGAGCGAAAAATCCGACTGGGACCTGGTCCTGCTCGACCTGAACATGCCGGGCGCGTATGGCTTCTCTGGGCTGGTCCTGTTGCGAGGGCAATATCCGCAAATTCCGGTTGTGATGGTTTCCGCCCAAGAAGAGGCTGCGGTGGTGGTCAAGTCGCGCGAATTTGGCGCCAGTGGCTTCATTCCCAAGTCCAGCGGCCTGGAAGTCATTCAGGACGCCGTGCGCAAGGTGCTCGACGGTGACGTCTGGTGGCCACCCCAGGCCTTCGAGAAGGTCGACGTGTCGGCCGAAGCCAAGGCCGCCAGCGAAGGCCTGGCCAGCCTCACGCCGCAGCAGTTCCGCGTGCTGACCATGGTCTGCGAAGGCTTGCTGAATAAGCAGATCGCCTACGAGCTGAATGTGTCGGAAGCGACCATCAAAGCCCACGTGACGGCTATCTTCCGCAAGCTCGGCGTGCGCACCCGGACGCAGGCGGCGCTGTTGCTGCAACAACTTGAATCGGTTGCAAGTAGTTGAGATCCTGCGTCTTCACGCTTTTTTGACCCGCGCCGGTCTAGTCTGCTGGCCTTTTATCTGTGAAGTGACTCACATGTCGCCATTCAAAGGCCAGACCGGCCTCAAACGCATCTTCAACGCCGCCGG
Source organism: Pseudomonas sp. KU43P (assembly GCF_033095865.1). Taxonomy (NCBI): domain Bacteria; kingdom Pseudomonadati; phylum Pseudomonadota; class Gammaproteobacteria; order Pseudomonadales; family Pseudomonadaceae; genus Pseudomonas; species Pseudomonas sp. KU43P. The sequence goes on from NZ_AP019365.1 coordinate 1,393,862, forward strand.
CTATTCGCTGGACGGTTTGCGCGCCGCCTTCAAAGGTGAAGCAGCCTTCCGCCAGTTGGTATTGCTCAATGTCCTGTTGATTCCGATCGCCTTCTGGCTGCCAGTCAGCCGTGCCGAACGGGCGATCATGATCGCGGTGTGCCTGCTCGGATTGATCGTCGAGCTGTTCAACTCTGCAGTGGAGGCGGCCATCGACCGAATCTCCCTCGAACGCCACCCGTTGTCGAAGAACGCCAAGGACATGGGTAGCGCCGCGCAGCTGGTGGCGCTGACCATGGTCGCGCTGGTTTGGGGCGTGATTCTGCTTTAAGCGATAGGCGGCAATACGATTTCATCACTGCGGGTAAAGCCCGCAGTGAAGTTGCGACAGAGTTCGAGAAACTCGCGCATGGCCGAAGTCTGGTACTTTTGTTTGTGCCAGATGAAATAGAACTGTCTCATCAGGTCCAGCTCCGGTGTCTCCACCGGTACCAGGCTGCCACGGCGGAATGCATCACGCAGGGCCATGCGCGAAATGCAGCTGATGCCCAACCCCGACTCCACGGCCCGCTTGATCGCCTCGGTGTGCTCCAGCTCCAAGCGGATGTTCAGGTTGGCGCGATGATGACGCATGGCCTGGTCGAAGGTCAGGCGCGTGCCGGAGCCCTGTTCGCGCACGATCCAGTCCTCATGGGACAAGCGCTCGACATCGGCCCGGCCAAGCTTGGCGAGTGGATGTTGCGGGGCACAGAACACCACCAGCTCGTCTTCGACCCAAGGTTGCACCTCAAGGTCCGGGTGGTTGCAGTCGCCTTCAATCAGACCCAGATCAATTTCGTACTGTGCCACCTGGTGCACTATGTGAGCTGTGTTCTGCACGTGCAGTTTCACCTGGCTTTCCGGGTGTACCTGCATGAAGCTGCCGATCAGCAGCGTGGCCAGGTAGTTACCGATGGTCAGCGTAGCGCCCACCGCCAGCGAGCCGAAACCGGACTTGCCGTTGAGCAAGTCTTCAATTTCCTTGGCCTGGTCGAGCAGTGCAACTGCCTGAGGCAATAGCTGATGGCCAAGGGCGTTGAGGGCCAGACGCTTGCCCGCGCGGTCGAACAGTTGGCAGCTTGATTGCCGCTCAAGCTCGGTGATCGATGTACTGGCGGCCGATTGCGACAAAGCCAGCACGCTGGCGGCTCGAGAGACGCTTTGGTGCTGGGCTACGGCAACGAAGACCTGGAGCTGACGAAGTGTAAATCGCATATCTATATAACCGATAACACATATCTTGATAATTCAGTTAACAGATATTGTCGCTGCCCCTAAACTATCGCGCAACTGCGCGTCTTGCGCGCTGCGTTTTTCTTCAGGAGCCCCATAGATGAGCAACATGAACCACGAACGTGTCCTCAGTGTGCATCACTGGAACGACACCCTGTTCAGCTTCAAGTGCACCCGCGACCCGGGCCTGCGCTTCGAGAACGGTCAGTTCGTGATGATCGGCCTGCAACAGGACAATGGCCGTCCGCTCATGCGCGCCTATTCCATCGCGTCGCCGAACTGGGAAGAGCATCTGGAATTCTTCAGCATCAAGGTGCCGGACGGCCCGCTGACTTCCCAGCTGCAGCACCTGAAGGAAGGCGACGAGATCATCATCAGCAAGAAGCCTACCGGCACACTGGTACTTGACGACCTGAACCCAGGCAAGCACCTCTACCTGCTGAGCACCGGCACCGGCCTGGCGCCGTTCATGAGCGTCATTCAGGATCCGGAAACCTACGAGCGTTTCGAAAAGGTGATCCTGGTGCACGGCGTTCGTTACGTGAACGAAGTGGCCTATCGCGAGTTCATCACTGAACACCTGCCGCAGAACGAGTTCTTCGGTGAGGCCGTGCGTGACAAGCTGATCTACTACCCGACCGTGACTCGCGAGCCGTTCGAGAACCAGGGCCGCCTGACCGACCTGATGCGCAGCGGCAAGCTGTTCAGCGACATCGGCCTGCCACCGATCAACCCGCAGGATGACCGTGCGATGATCTGCGGTAGCCCGAGCATGCTCGACGAGACCAGCGAAGTGCTCGACAGCTTCGGTTTGAAGATTTCGCCGCGTATGCGCGAGCCGGGTGATTACCTGATCGAGCGTGCCTTCGTCGAGAAGTAATGCGAATGCAGCAATAAAAAACGCAGGCCTTGGCCTGCGTTTTTTATTGCTCAAGGTTCATGGGCTTCAGCTTTCGCGTACCACTTCCAGCACCCGAATCACATCGGCCTGGGGGTATTGCCAACGGACCTGCACATCCCAGAACTTCACCCCGTACACGCGCTCCGGCGCAGGCACCTGGTAGGCCGGACGTGGGTCCTGGGCCAGGCATTGCTCGATCAGCTCCACCAGCGGCTCGCCCAGGCGCAGTGCATGGGCCCTGGCCTGGGGCAGGGCAACGTCGCCCCATTGCACGGCAATTGCCTGAGGCGCAGCGCTGGCCATGAGGTTGCTCGCCCCGGCGATGCTGTCGGCGTAAGGCACATAGGGCTTGATGTCGAGCACTGGTGTACCGTCGAGCAGGTCGATCCCCGACAGCAGCAGCCGCCCCGGCTCCACGCCCTCCAGGCGCACCACCGATTGGCCGATGCCATTCGGGCGGTGCGTCGCACGGGTGGCGAACACCCCCATGCTCTTGTTGCCGCCCAGGCGCGGTGGGCGCACTTTCAGGCGTGGCTTGTCTTCCAGGGCCTGATGGAACAGAAACAGCAGCCAGACATGGCTGACCTGCTCAAGGCCCTCTACGGCATCGCCCTGGTCGAAGGGCGGCAGCAGTTCCAGCACGCCACGTGCCGCGGGCGCCAACTGCGGCTGGCGCGGAATGGCGAACTTCTCCTTGAAGCAGGAGCGCACGATGCCGACTGGTGTGACCGTGTGCTGCATGGTCACTTAGCCACGCACCCGAAGGGTCAGGCCCTTGAGGAAGTTGCGCAGCAATTGGTCGCCGCACGGGCGGTAGTTGTCATGGCCGACCTTGCGGAACAGCGCGCTGAGTTCGGGTTTGGACACCGGGAAGTTGACCGATTTGAGGATCACGTGCAGGTCCTCTTCCTTCAACTCGAAGGCCACCCGCAGCTTTTTGAGGATGGTGTTGTTGGTCACTGGCAGTTCGACCGGTTGCGGTGCACGGCTGTCGTCCTTGCCGCGGCGGTGGATCACCAGGCCGTCGAGGAAGTGCGCCATCACCCGCTCTGGGCAGCGTACAAAACCTGCCTCGTCTTCTTTCTTCAGGTAGGTGGCGAGCACCACCGGGTTTACCTCGAGGCCGGACAGCGCGATGATTTCGGCCATCTTGGCGTCGTTCACCTTGAGCATGTAGCGCAAGCTGCGAAGGACATCGTTGTGGTTCATTGCTACAGAATCCTGTTCAGAAGCCGTGCCTGAGCGCGGCGTATTACTTAGAAACGTTCGGTGCTGGCCAGGTAGCGCCATTGCCCCAGGGGCAGTTTGCCCATGGCCACGCCACCCAGGCGAATGCGGCGCATGCTGCGCACTTCCAGGCGCAGGTAGGCGCACAGTTCGGAAATCTGTCCGGGTTGCGGGTTCTTCAGCGCCAGGCGCAAGTGGGTTTCGTTCTGCCAGCTGGCCTTGGCCTTCGGCAACTCCCGGTCATTGCGGGTTGCCCCGCGCGCCAGCCTTTCCAAAGCCTGCGGCGTGGTCTCGCCGCGCACCTCGATGATGTATTCCTGCTCCAGCTTGCGCAGGTCGGCGTCGATCTTGCGGGTTACCCGCCAGTCCTGGGTATATACCTGCAGGCCGCTGGCGCCGCGTTCCAGCGGTGCGACACAGGACAGCCGGGCGAAGTGCCCGTGCAGCGGCCGTACACCTTCGCGATGGGCTTCGCTGAGGTTGCCCAGATTGATGCTGGCGCGCGCCGTCTCGCTGTCGATGCCTGCTTGCTGGTTGAGCAGCAAGGTCACCGGTTCAAGGGTTTCTGCCCTGGCGCCTGGCAACAGCGCGATGCGCTGGGCGTCCACCTTGAACTGTGGTTGCTCGACCACGATGCCATCGACCGTGACCCAGCCCCCCTCGATATACAGCTCGGCCTCGCGGCGGGAGCAACCGAGCTGCTCGATGAGGCGTTTGGACAGGCGGACGGGTTCGGACATGGAGGTCGATTCGCAATGCAGGGAAAGACCGCCATTGTACCTGCCCATGGCCGCTAGATGATGGGAATCTGTGTCAAATGCGCCATTTCAGAAACATTGCACGGCTTCCTACTTAGGCGTCCTAGGACGTTGTACGAATCAGTTTCATATGGAGCAGGGGATAGGGTTGCCCCAAACCGTCGGTTTCCGAGCGGCCAATCACTTCGAAGCCTTCGTGCAGGTAGAAGCCCAAGGCCTGCGGGTTCTGCTCGTTGACATCCAGGGTCTCGGCGTTGAGCTCGGCGATGGCGTAGCGCAGCAGGCGTCTGCCGACGCCCCGGCCGCGATAGGCTGGAGCGACGAACAGCATGTCGACACGGCCGTTGGCGACACCGGCGAAGCCGCAGATGCGTTGGTGGTCTTTGCAGCAGATGAGCATCACGGCGTCGAGATAGCTGCGCAGGACATGTTCGCGCAACAGCAGGATGTAGGCATCGGGAAGGAAATCGTGGGTCGCGCGTACCGAGTCTTCCCAGACCTGGACCAGCGCCGGGTAGTCTGTCAGATGCGGGGTTTGCAGCGTCAGTGCCGAATGCATGGCGATGTCCTCTGGGGCCCTGAGGAAACCATAGATGCAAAAAAAAACCCCGCCAGTAGGCGTTTCGAACTAGTCGGGGGTGACCTGGCCACTTGCGATAAAATTTCTAGCGCTGTCGACGGGGGGGGGCTGGATGTGGGCATTGATGGCGACCCTAGTCCGCTAGAGGCCTCAGGCGACCCATAGGCATAAATGTAAGTTGGTGGTAATTCGATAATGTCACTCATAAAAAAGCACCTTTTGAGTTAAATGACTTTCGCGAATAATTTCGCTTGTATGTCGCTCAAAGGCGATGGCTCGGGGCTCAGGGCCCTCTCATGATTCAATGTCCCACAACGGGAGCACTTGATCTGGAGCTGGGTGACTCCCGCCACTCGGGCGAGAAGTCGTTTGCAATTACCGCAACGGATGTCTCTAAGCATCTGCAAAGCCTTAAGTTTTTCTGCTAGGCTCCGCCACGCTCGCGCGAGCAGTGAGGCCTTGGCTGGCTTGCAGGCTATCTCTGCGATCTGGCGTCTCCCTTGGGTGTGTCAGCACCCTCTGGAGTCGCCCTCTCTTTTTCTCGCCGCACAAATGACAGGCCGGTTTGAAGCGTATGTCCGACGGTGTTCGACCAAAGGCAGGCTTGGCTGGCCTCCCGGTGGATGATGTTGTAAGCCAGCAACAGTCCCCAGACTTCCTGATAAATCAGCTCGACCTTCTTGCTGCGCAGCGTCACGGCATTCTGCTGCATCGAGCTTTTGATAGCTCGAAAGCCTAATTCAATCTCCCAGCGCTCCAGGTACAGCTCGGCCACGGCCTTCGCGCTGTAGCCTTCCGTTGGCAGTGAAGTGAGTAGCGATCGGATCTGTCCTTGGCTTTCATAGCTGACCTCCCGCACCTCCCAGTGTGTGGGCAAGTTCGGGTTTCGCTTTCGAGCCTGAGGCGAGACCTTCATCCGCACACGGCGATCGTGCTCGCCATAACGCTCGACTTCCTCCATGACCAGGTTCTTGCGGGCCGGCGTTAACCAGTGGCGATTGTCGCCACCCTCGGCGACGCTCAGCAACAAGTCTGCCCCCAAAAGCCTTCGAACAAGGTGGTCGAATTGTCCGGAATCTGCCCCGCAAAGGTCTCAGCCAAGCGCATCTCGCTGCCACGGTAGGGGCTGTGTTGGGCGTCGAGAATCACGTGGGAACGTACATTCATCAGTGCAACGAGGCGTAGCATCGGGAATGGTGTCTGGCGTTCAGTGCCGGTGTTGCCCGAGCCGAAATGCTCTCGCAACTCAGGCGAGTCGGGCGTTCGCAGTAATGCGCCGTCCACCGCGAACACTTGCAGGACGTTCCAGTCATCACCTTCGTATCGCTCGCAGCCCCACTGTTTACCGGTCTGGCGGAACAAGGAGTCGACTGGGTCGGCACCCAATCGTTTACGTGCTTCGGTCACGCCGCTACGCGCCAACAACTGGTCAGAAGCCAAGCCTTGAGCGCAGATATTCAGCCGCCTGGCCACTTCATGAACAGGCTCATCGCGGAACAGGGCCATGCCCAGCACCAACCAAAGCACCTGATCGCTTGGCAGGCGCCGCCGCCGGATGGTGGCTTGCGCCGAGAGGTTAAGCGCACTGGCAACCCACTCAACAGGGATATTCTGGGTGAAGGCGCTAAGGTCGGAGAAATTGAAGAGATCGCCGAGATCGAGCAACTGCTGCTGATTGGGCACAAAAAATCCGATACCAGGGGGCTGGTATCGGATTCTCTAGAAACCCCGGCTTGGACTCAAATGCTTAAGTGAACAGCATTACGCCAGTAGGCGGGGCTTGGTTGCGGGTGCAAGCCTCAGACAGGCTCGGCCCACATGTCATACTCGTCGGCATCGACGACTCGGCAACGTACCTTGTCACCCGGCTTGAAGCCGTGGTTGCCATCGATGAACACGCTGCCATCGATCTCCGGTGCATCGAAGAAGCTGCGGCCCACCGAGCCCTGCTCCTCGACTTCGTCGATCAGCACTTCGATTTCCTTGCCGATGCGCAGTTGCAGGCGTGCGGCGCTGATCGCCTGCTGGTGGGCCATGAAGCGATCCCAACGGTCCTGTTTGACGTCGTCCGGCACTTCGTCCAGGCCCAGGTCGTTGGCGGGTGCGCCCTCGACCGGCGAATACTGGAAGCAGCCGACACGGTCGAGCTGCGCTTCGGTCAGCCAGTCCAGCAGGTACTGGAAGTCTTCTTCGGTCTCGCCCGGGAAGCCGACGATGAAGGTCGAACGGATCACCAGTTCAGGGCACTGTTCGCGCCAGTTCTTGATGCGCGCCAGGGTGCGGTCTTCGAAGGCGGGGCGCTTCATCGACTTGAGTACCTTGGGGCTGGCGTGCTGGAACGGGATGTCCAGGTACGGCAGGATCTTGCCGGCCGCCATCAGCGGAATCACGTCGTCGACGTTCGGGTATGGGTATACATAGTGCAGGCGCACCCAGGCACCCAAGCTGCTCAGTGCTTCGCACAGCTCCAGCATGCGGGTCTTGACCGGGCGGCCGTTCCAGAAGTCGGTCTTGTACTTGACGTCGACGCCGTAGGCGCTGGTGTCCTGGGAGATCACCAGAATTTCCTTGACGCCGGCCTTGACCAGGCGCTCGGCCTCACTAAGCACTTCGCCGACCGGGCGGCTGACCAGCTTGCCGCGCATCGACGGGATGATGCAGAAGCTGCAGCTGTGGTTGCAGCCCTCGGAAATCTTCAGGTAGGCATAGTGGCGCGGGGTCAGCTTGACGCCCTGCGGTGGTACCAGGTCGATAAGCGGGTTGTGGTCCTGGCGTGGCGGCACCACTTCGTGCACGGCGTTGACCACCTGCTCGTACTGCTGCGGGCCGCTGACCGACAGCACGCTCGGGTGCACGTCACGGATGTTGCCTTCCTCGACGCCCATGCAGCCGGTGACGATGACCTTGCCGTTTTCCTTGATCGCTTCGCCGATCACTTCCAGCGATTCGGCTTTGGCGCTGTCGATGAAGCCGCAGGTGTTGACCACCACCACATCGGCGTCTTCGTAGGTGGGCACGACTTCATAGCCTTCCATGCGCAGTTGGGTGAGGATGCGCTCGGAATCGACCAAAGCCTTCGGGCAGCCCAGGCTGACGAATCCGACCTTAGGGGTGGCGGGAGTGGTGGACATGACTAACCTCGGTATTGAATGCAGCTCGCCCCACCGGTGGCAGGGCGAACCTGGCGGGCGCTGTGGGCGCCTCTGATCAAAAAGTGCGCAATTCTAGCGAGCGCAAGGTCGCTTGACCAGCACAAAAGCGACGAACGCTGCGCTATGCTTCGCACCGTTGCGTCCAGGCGTCGGTGATGCCTTGGCGCGGGGGTGAAATCTACCGGTCGTTGCGGCCGTTTGCGGGAGTGGTCGATGGTTCAGGCAAGCAGTCACGCCGAGGGCGGGCAGGGGGCGACACGCTCGATCAGCCTACTGGTGGCAGCTGTTGGGGTGGTCTATGGCGATATCGGCACCAGCCCGTTGTATACCCTCAAGGAAGTCTTCACTGGCGGTTATGGCGTTCCGGTCAATCATGATGGTGTGCTGGGGATTCTGTCGCTGATTCTCTGGTCGCTGTTGTGGGTGGTATCTTTCAAGTACGTGATGTTCATCCTGCGAGCCGACAACCAGGGTGAGGGCGGTACCATGGCGCTGACCGCGTTGGCGAGGCGGGCTACGGCCGCCTACCCGAGGCTGCGCACGCTGATGGTCATCTGCGGGCTGATCGGTGCCTCGCTGTTCTACGGCGACAGCATGATCACCCCGGCGGTTTCGGTGCTGTCGGCGGTAGAGGGCATGGGCCTGGCGTTCGATGGCATCGACCACTGGGTGGTGCCGATCTCGCTGGTGGTGCTGGTGGCGCTGTTTCTGGTGCAAAAGCACGGCACGGAAATAATCGGCAAGGCGTTCGGCCCGATCATGGTCGCCTGGTTTCTGGTACTGGGGGCGTTGGGGGTGCATGGCATTTCGCAGACCCCGGAAGTGCTAAAGGCCTTCAACCCAGGCTGGGCGGTGAACTTCTTCGTGGTCCACCCCGGCATGGGCGTGGCCATCCTTGGCGCCGTGGTGCTGGCATTGACCGGCGCCGAGGCGCTGTATGCCGACATGGGGCATTTCGGCCGCAAGCCGATCGCCCGCGCCTGGTTTGCCTTGGTGTTGCCGGCGTTGGTGCTCAACTATTTCGGTCAGGGCGCGATCCTGCTGCAGAACCCCGACGCGGCACGCAACCCGTTCTACCTGCTGGCGCCTGGCTGGGCCCTGCTGCCGTTGGTGGGGCTGGCGACCATGGCCACGGTGATTGCCTCGCAGGCGGTGATTTCGGGCGCCTTCTCCCTGACCCGGCAGGCCATCCAGCTCGGTTACATCCCGCGCATGCAGATCCAGCACACCTCAAGTGACGAGCAGGGGCAGATCTACATTGGTGCGGTGAATTGGACGCTGATGGTTGGCGTGGTGCTGCTGGTGATCGGCTTCGAGTCGTCTGGTGCCCTGGCGGCGGCCTACGGCGTGGCGGTGACTGGCACCATGCTGATGACCACCATTCTGGTGTCGGCGGTGATGCTGCTGTTGTGGAAGTGGCCACCGGTGCTGGCGGTGCCCGTGTTGCTGGGCTTCCTGTTCGTCGATGGGCTGTTCTTTGCCGCCAACGTGCCGAAGATTCTCCAGGGCGGTGCTTTCCCGGTGCTGGCGGGTGGCGTGCTGTTCCTGCTGATGAGCACGTGGAAGCGCGGCAAGCAGATCCTGGTCGAACGCATCGATGAAGGCGGTTTGCCACTGCCGGTGTTCATCAGCAGCATTCGCGTGCAGCCGCCACACCGGGTCGAAGGTACGGCGGTGTTCCTGACTGCACGGCCTGATGCCGTGCCCCATGCGCTGTTGCACAACATGCTGCACAACCAGGTTCTGCACAGCCAGGTGGTGTTGCTGACGGTGGTCAGCGAAGACCGACCGCGGGTGCCGGAGCAGGAGCGCTTCGAGGTGGAGTCATACGGCGACGGGTTCTTCCGCGTGCTGCTGCACTTCGGCTTCATGGACGAGCCGGATGTGCCTGCTGCGCTGAAGCTGTGCCATCTGGACGAGCTGGATTTCAGCCCGATGCGCACGACTTATTTCCTGAGCCGGGAAACGGTGATTGCGTCGCGGTTGGAGGGGATGTCGCGCTGGCGGGGGAACCTGTTTGCGTTCTTGCTGAAGAATGCCAACGGTAACTTGCGCTTCTTCAACCTGCCGCTCAACCGGGTGATCGAGCTGGGGACGCAGGTCGAGATCTGAATGAGGCCTGGGGCTGCTTGGAAGCCCCATCGCTGGCAAGCCAGCTCCCACACTGTACCTGTGGAGCTGGCTTGCCAGCGATGGGGCGCGCAGCGCCCCCTGATTCACTTCAATTCTTGTCAGCGACGCTCGATTTTCCCTGGCGCGTCTCGATTTCATCGATCAAGCGCTTGGCCAGCTGCGGGTAGTTCTCGTCGAAGTGATGCCCACCCGGCAGTTTCATGCGCTCGCCCACGGCTGTCTTGTCGGTGCAACCGCTCTCGTCGGTCTCTTCCACACCGTACACGCACACCACTTTGGACGCTGGCAGCTTGGCCATTTCCGGCCCGGTCGGCGCTTCCTGGCCTTCCTTGCCCAGCCAACCTTCCACCTCGATTTCGAAGCTGCCGCTGCGGGCAAAGGCGAGCAGCATCACCGCGTCGATGCGCTGCTGGTCTTCGGCGGGCAGGCGGTTGTAGATCGCCGGCAACACGTCCGCACCGAACGAGTAGCCGGTCAGCACGAACCGTTTTGTACCCCACTTCTGACGGTAGTGCTGCATCAGTTCGGAGAGGTCGGCGGCACTCTGTTCGGGCGTCTTGTGCTGCCAGTAGTAGCGCAGGGTGTCGATACCCACCACCGGATAACCGAGCTTGGCCATCTCGCCGGCCACGTCGCGGTCCAGGTCACGCCATCCACCGTCGCCGGACAGGAACAGGGTGACGGTGTCTGTGGTCTGTCCGGCCGGCACTTCAACCACCGGGATGGCCAGGGCATTACCGTCATGGCCCACCAGCGCTTGGGTCAGCTGCGCCTTGAGCACCTGTGGCAGGTGGATGTCGTAGTCGCTGATGCTGGTTTCGGCATTGGCCTGATCGCGCACGAAGGCGGCGCTGGCGTCATCCGGATTGTCGTTCCAGGCAACGTTCCAGTGACCGTGTGCAGCTGATTTCGGCAGCGCGACAGTGCAGCCGGGCTGTTCGACGTTGAAGTCCACCGATATGGCCTTGGCCTTGTCGTCGGTTTGCGCAGCCAGCCAGCGCCAGGCCTGGGCTGCGCCTGGGCCGATACCGGCGACCAGGGTTGGTTTGTCGGACAACTGGGTCAAGGCCTGATCCATGGCCTGTTGCTGCTTGCTGCAATCGCCAGGCGGCAGGATCACCTGCACCAGCTGGGCTTCACCGGCCTGGCTCAGGTCCAGCAGTTGCTTGTCGGTAAGCACCTGGTCCTGGGGAACACCGATGGCGACCCGGGCCTTGGCATGCACGCCGGGGGTGACGCGGGTGATGCTGGTGTCATTCAGGGTGAGTTGCTCCAGGCGTGCTTCCGGAGCCGGGCGGGTCCACAACCAGAACGCCGCACCACCGGCAAGGGCAGCCAGCAACAGGGGTATCAGTACATACAGCCAATAGCGTCGGATCATCAGCGTTTCACCAATCCAGTCAAGCCGCCAGCAATCAGGGCGGCGGTGTCGGCCAGTGCAACCAGCGGGTCGAGCCCAGCTGGCACGGCCATGTAACGAGGTTCCCAGTCCGGCTGAAACTTGTCCTTGAAGCGCCGCAGGCCCTGGAAGTTGTAGAGTTGTTCGCCGCGGCGGAACACCATTGAGCCAAGGCGCTGGGTCAAGGGTGCGCCACGTCGCGGTTGCAGCCCGGATAGCGGGACCATGCCCAGGCTGAAGCGGCCATAGTCATGGCTTTTGTAATGCAGGATCAGGCCAACCATCATGAACTCCATGGTCAGCTTCGGCGCCTCGGGATGCGCGCGCATCAGGTCGAGGCTGGCCAGTTCGTTGCCATGGGTTTCCAGCAGGTTGGCAAAGGCCACCGGGCGGCCCTGGAAGCGGATTAGGGCGATGCGAAAATGCTGCAGGTACTCGGGGCTGAAGCGCCCCAGCGAGAAGCCTTTCTCGCGCACGTTCTTGCCGCCGAGCCAGGCGTCGGAGATTTCCTTGAGCTCGGCCAGCGGTGCGTGGCCCGGTTCGTGGATTTCCAGGCTCAGGCCGTCGCGGCCGCCTCGGTTCCACGTGTAGCGAAGGTCCTTCATCTCCTTGCCCTTGGCTTCGATGTCGAAGCGGCGCAGGTCGACCCGGGCCTCCTCGCCCAGCTTGAGTGCGGTCAGGCCGATGTCCATGTAGAACGGCAGATTCTCCGCCCGTACCTGATAGAACACCGGACGGGCATGGTGCAAATCGCACAAGTCGCGGAACTGCCAGATCATCTCGGCGCGTTCCTGGGCCGGGCCGATCGGGTCGTATAGCGCCACCAGGCTGCGGCCACGGCGGGCATACATGAGGAAGGCGTTGTCACTGGGGTGGAACAGCAGAGCCTTGTCGCCGGTCAGCGCCAGACCGCCGTCGGGTTGGTCGGAAGCCAGCAGAATCCGGTTGGCGCGCTGCAACTCATCCGCGTCGGGCAGGTGGATGGTCGGACGCGCTGTACGCAACAGCCAGGTCAGGGAGACGATTACCAGCAGTACGGCGCTGCCCATGGCCGCTCGCAGGCCGCGCGGGGCATCGGCATCCAGGGTGAACTGCCACCACAGCTGATGGCTGTAGGGCACATCCTGGTAGGCAAATAGCAGCAGCCATACCGAAGCGCCGACCACGCAGGCGCTGGCCACGAGGTAGATGGGTGAGAAGGGCAGTTCCAGCAGGCGGCTCGGGCGATAGAACGAGCGGCGGAACAGCGCCAGCAGCGCGGCGGTGGACGTCAGCAGCGTAGCCTCCTCCCAGTCGAAGCCCTTGAGCAGGGACAGCACGGCGCCCATCAGCAACAGCACGGTGGTCAGCAGCCAGGCGGCAGACAGGCGCCGGCGCAAGCCTTGGGCCAATAGCAGGCAAAGCACGCCGATCAGGCTGGCGCCGAAGTGCGAGGCATCGATCAGGCGGTGCGGTACCAGGAACCCCATATGTTCCAGGCGGGTATCGATTTCCGGGGTGGCGCCGGAGAACAACAGGACCACGCCAGACAAGAACACCAGAATGGCCAGGATTGGCGCCGCCAGACCGGACGCGGCCTTGATTGCCTGCTGGGCGAACAGCAGGCGGCGCGCTTCGTTGGCCAGCAGCAGCACGCACGCTACCAGTAATGGCAATACCACGTAGATCAAGCGGTACAGCAGCAGGGCAGCTGCCAGTGGCGCGGCGCCGAGCTGGTCGGCGAACGCCGCCAGCAGAATCGCTTCGAACACCCCGACACCGCCCGGGACATGGCTGAGCACGCCGGCTGCCAGGGCCAGCAGGTAGACCAGTACGAAAGCACCGAATGGCGGCGCTTCCGGCAGCAGCAGGTAGAGCACGGTAGCGGCGGCCGCGACGTCCAGGGCGGTGATCAGCAGTTGCAGTGCCGCCAGGCGGGCCCCAGGCAGGCGCAGGGTGCGTCGGCCAAGTTGAACCAGCAGGCTGTCTGCCAGGGGCTGCTCTGCCAGGCGGCGTCGGTACAGCCCGATGGCCAGGACGGCGGTCAACGCCAGTACCGCGATGGCAATCCCGGCCAGCACGCTCGATGGCAGGCGCAGGGCGGCCGAGGCTGCCGGCAGGTTGCTCAAGGTGGCGAGCGCGGCCAAGGGGGGCAGTGCACAGCCCAGGGAAAGGCTGGCAAACACCGTCATACGCGCCACTTCGGCGGCCCCCAGGCCTTGGCGGGCATACAGGCGATAGCGCACAGAGCCACCCGACAACATTGACAGGCCAATGGCATTGCCGATGGCGAATGCGCTGAAGCCGCCGAGCAGGAGGGTACGCGCAGGCAGTTTCACGGCAGCATAGCGGCTTGCCGACCATTCGTATCCCAGCAGAATCACGAAGCCGATGACTGTTGCAAGCAGTGCGCCGAGCAGCGATTGGGTCGGCACGCTGAGCATGGCATCGTGCAGTGCATAGATGTCCAGCTCGCTCAGCAGGTGGCGACAGGCAATCAATGCCAAGGAGAACAGCAACAGGGTAATGCCGAGGCCGATCGGTTGACGGTAGCGGCTCAAGCGTTCGAGCCAGGGCAGGCGTTGCGCGGCTGTGGGCAATGCGGCGGCAAGTGGAACCTGGGGTTCGGGATTATGGGAGGTCATGGATTACCCCGTGCATACAGCGCGAGGTGCGGGAAAGGTGCGGCCAAGTGGAAGTCCCTTTGGAAAACGTATCCAGATATTACTCCGGCCAACGTTACTTTCAGTCGTCCGGCACGGTTAAAGATAGTTCATCCTGAAGGAGATATCTCAAACCTGCGGGTTCCCGGGCGGCAAAGGGGAGGGGTGAGGTTTTTAGTCGATGAAATGCAACAAACCCCGCGCTGCTGTTACACAGGCGGGGTTTGTTCTGACGAATATGGTTGCGGGAGCCGGATTTGAACCGACGACCTTCGGGTTATGAGCCCGACGAGCTACCAGGCTGCTCCATCCCGCGTCAGAGGGGCGCATTCTACAGCTTCATACCTTGGGGTCAAGCATTATCGCTAATTCCCACGCTTTTAATTCATTTCCACTTTTTATGGCGCAAAGAAAAAGGCCACTGCGTAAACAGTGGCCTTTTCTCGAATATGGTTGCGGGAGCCGGATTTGAACCGACGACCTTCGGGTTATGAGCCCGACGAGCTACCAGGCTGCTCCATCCCGCGCCTGTGGGATCGAATTCTACAGTTTCACAGCCAGCCGTCAAGCGTTACTTGTTGATTTACTTGAAATTAACGTCGCTGCCATTATTTTCGGGCAAAAGAAAAAGGCCACTGTATGAACAGTGGCCTTTTCTCGAATCTGGTTGCGGGAGCCGGATTTGAACCGACGACCTTCGGGTTATGAGCCCGACGAGCTACCAGGCTGCTCCATCCCGCGCCTGTGAGATCGAATTCTACGGATTTACTTCCCTATGTCAAGTATTTACTTCAGAAAAACCTTTTTCGTTCAAACCCTTAGCGTTTGCTAGGAGGCTGCAGCGCAGGCGCGGCGGGGCTTTCAGGCCGATTATCGAGGCGGGCTGTAAGGCATGGGGGTGCATGCGCTACTATCTGTATGAATTTACAGTACTGACGGTCGTCCATGTCTTTGCGCAAGATCATCCATATCGACTGCGATTGCTTCTACGCCGCCATCGAGATGCGTGATGACCCGCGCCTGGCTGGTCGGCCCATGGCGGTGGGCGGCTCCCCTGACCATCGAGGGGTGATCGCCACTTGCAACTATGAGGCTCGCGCCTACGGTGTGCGTTCGGCCATGTCTTCGCGCCACGCTCTCAAGCTCTGTCCCGATCTGCTGATCGTCAAGCCGCGCTTTGAGGCCTACCGCGAAGCCTCGCGTGAGATTCACACGATTTTCCGTGACTACACCGATCTGATCGAGCCCTTGTCCCTGGACGAGGCCTATCTGGATGTCAGTGACAGCCAGTGGTTCGCCGGAAGCGCCACGCGCATAGCTGAAGACATTCGCCGGCGTGTTGCCCGTACCTTGCACATCACCGTGTCGGCCGGGGTGGCGCCCAACAAGTTCCTGGCCAAGGTCGCCAGCGACTGGCGCAAGCCCAATGGGCTGTTCGTTATAACGCCCGACCAGGTGGAGGCCTTTGTCGCTGCCCTGCCGGTCGCCCGGCTGCATGGAGTGGGCAAGGTCACGGCAGACAAGCTCGCTCGCCTGGGTATCGATACCTGCCAGGACCTGCGCGAATGGTCCCGCCTGACCCTGGTGCGCGAGTTCGGCAGTTTTGGCGAGCGGCTATGGGGGCTGGCGCGAGGCATCGATGAGCGGGCGGTGCACAACGACAGCCGCCGGCAGTCGGTGAGTGTGGAGAACACCTACGATACTGATCTGCCAGACCTGGCCAGTTGCCTGGAGCGTCTGCCGGAGCTGCTTGAAAGCCTGAACGAGCGGATTGGGCGAATGGACAACAGCTACCGGCCTGAAAAACCCTTCGTCAAAGTGAAGTTCCACGACTTCAGCCAAACCACCCTGGAGCAGGCGGGAGCAGGGCGAGATCTGGAAAGCTATCGGCAATTGCTGCGCCAAGCCTTCGCCCGCGGCGGCAAGCCGGTGCGATTGTTGGGCGTCGGTGTGCGGTTACGGGATTTGCGCGGTGCGCATGAGCAGCTGGAGTTGTTCACGGATAAATGAAAAGGGCTGCTAAAAGCAGCCCTTGTTCAATCATTGCACGCCTGGATCGGCCACCAGCCGCCCCGTGGCTTTGGTCAGAGCCTGCAGAAACTCCTGCTGCAGCTCCGGATCGTTGCGAGTCAGCTCGACCAGGCTCTGCTCCATCTCGCTGGCTTCCTCTTCCAAGCCCAGTTCCGACAGGCGCTTGACCCGATGCACCCACTGACCGACATCGTCATCTTCGAGGTCGTCGAAGATCAGTTCGTGGGCTTCTTGCAGCTTGTTGCGCAAGGTGGCGCTGACCAGCAGGCTGGCGTCGCCGCGCACCGCGTTGTCCTCGTCGACCACCTGCATGTGCAGGGTGCCGACGTGGTTGAGGTGCTGCTCGGAGAACGGGCTGTCCAGGAGGTTCAGGCGCAGTACGCCGTTCCTGTCGGTGGTCAGCTCGTGGGTCAGCTTGCCAGCCTTCACTTCGACGAGGCGCTCGCTCCAGGGCAGGCTGGTGGATTCTTCGCGCTTGTCCTTCTGCACTTCGCTGATCCCGGCCAGGTTCTGCTGAGCGCGTCCGTTGGACTGCACGTTCATGAACGGGTTGATCCCGGCCACGCCATAGCTGAGCCAGTCGTGGGTCATGCTGTCGGGCAGGTTGCCCAGCGCAAAGACGTTGACCACGTTGGCGCCGACCCCGGCCACAACGGCGACCGCACCCAGCGGAATCTCGTAGATCTCCCGCCAGGGTTGGTAAGGCGTATAGCGGTCGTAGCGCCGAGTCACTTCGAACTCGGTGACTTCGAAGCGCTTCTGTTCATGAATGCGCACGCGCCGTTGCGGAAGCTCCATCACCTTGGGCTCGCCGACATCGATCTGCAGGGTGTGCTCGAGCAGTTTGCGCTCGACGCGCTCCTCATGCTCGCTGCGCTGGGACATCTGGTTGGCGCAGCCGCTGACGAGCAGGGTGCCGCACAGTGCGGCACCCCCCAGGGTAAAGGTACTTCGCTTGGACATGATCACTCGTGCATTGATTATCAGCGGCGAACGCGGGCCTGCAGGAAGCTCAGCACTTCATTGAGCGGCAGCGGTTGGGCGTCCTGCTCGGTGCGGTGCTTGTATTCCAGGTTGCCATCGGCCAGGCCACGGTCGCTGACGACGATACGGTGTGGAATGCCGATCAGCTCCATGTCGGCAAATTTGATGCCCGGGCTGGTCTTCTTGTCGCGGTCGTCCAGCAGCACTTCGAAGCCGGCGGCGGTCAGTTCGGCATACAGCTTGTCGGTCGCCTCGCGCACCACCTCGGTTTCGTAACGCAGCGGTACCAGAGCGATCTGGAACGGGGCCAGGGCGTCGTTCCAGATGATGCCCTTGTCGTCGTAGCTCTGCTCGATGGCCGCGGCAACCACACGGGACACGCCAATGCCGTAGCAGCCCATGGCCAGGGTCACCGGCTTGCCGTTCTCGCCCAGTACCTGGCACTTGAGAGCCTCGCTGTACTTGGTGCCGAGCTGGAAGATGTGGCCCACTTCGATGCCGCGCTTGATCACCAGGGTGCCTTGGCCGTCCGGGCTCGGGTCACCTTCGACTACGTTGCGCAGGTCGGCGACCTGAGGTACTGGCAGGTCACGCTCCCAGTTGACGCCGAAGTAGTGCTTGTCGTCGATGTTGGCGCCGATGCCGAAGTCGCTCATCAGGGCGACGGAGCGATCGATCACGCATTCAAGCGGCAGGTTCAGCGGGCCGAGGGAACCGGCGCCGGCACCGATGGCATCGCGCAGTTCGGCATCGGTAGCCATGACCAACGGGTCGGCAACCTGTTCCAGCTTGGTGGCCTTGATTTCGTTCAGCTCGTGGTCACCACGGACCACCAATGCCACCAGCTTGCCTTCTTCGGCGCCGCGCACGATCAGGGTCTTGACGGTTTTTTCGATCGGCAGGCCGAAGTTTTCGACCAGCTGGGCGATGGTCTTGGCATCCGGAGTGTCGACCAGGCGCAGCTCCTCGGTCGGGGCTGGGCGCACGGTTTCGCGCGGGATGGCTTCGGCCTTCTCGATGTTGGCGGCGTAGTCGGAGCTGTCGCTGAAAATCACGTCGTCTTCGCCGGACTCGGCCAGTACGTGGAATTCATGGGAATAGCTGCCACCGATGGAGCCGGTGTCGGCCTGCACTGGGCGGAAGTCCAGGCCCAGGCGGGTGAAGACGTTGGAGTATGCCTGGTGCATGCGGTCGTAGGTTTCCTGGAGGGAAGCCTGGTCGGCATGGAAGGAGTAGGCATCCTTCATGATGAACTCGCGGCCGCGCATCAGGCCGAAGCGCGGGCGGATCTCGTCACGGAATTTGGTCTGGATCTGGTACATGTTGAGCGGCAGCTGTTTATAGCTGGACAGCTCGTTGCGGGCCAGATCAGTGATGACTTCCTCGTGGGTGGGGCCCACGCAGAAGTCACGGTTGTGGCGGTCTTTCAGGCGCAGCAGCTCGGGGCCGTACTGCTCCCAGCGGCCGGACTCCTGCCACAGCTCGGCAGGCTGGATGCTCGGCATCAGCACCTCTAGGGCGCCGGCGGCGTTCATTTCTTCGCGCACCACGGCTTCGACCTTGCGCATGACTCGCAGGCCCATCGGCAGCCAGGTGTACAGGCCGGAGGCCAGTTTGCGGATCATGCCGGCACGCAGCATGAGCTGATGGCTGATGACCACTGCGTCGGCAGGGGTTTCTTTCTGGGTGGCGAGCAGATATTGACTGGTGCGCATGGTTAGCCGTGTCGATTGCCTAAGACATTGAAATGACCCCGCATTGTACGGGGGCGAAACGAAGGCGTACAGAATGCCCCAGGTGGGGGCAGTTGTCAGCCAAGAAAAAGCCCGGCGGGTTCGCCGGGCTTTTTCAGGTGCGGGGCACTATAAGCCAGGCTTACAGAATGCTCAGCGGGTACTCCACGATCAGGCGCAGTTCGTCCAGCGATGGGGAGCCGTAGTAGACGCCATCGGAAGAACGGTAGGTGGCCTGACGTACGCGGAAGCTCAGGTCCTTGGCCGGGCCTTCTTGCAGCACGTACTTGATATCGATGTCGCGTTCCCATTCCTTGCCGTTGCTGGTGCCGGCGACGTTGGCATCGGTACCGCGCACGTAGCGAGTCATGAAGGTCAGGCCGGGTACGCCGAACTCGGCGAAGTTCAGGTCGTAGCGCGCCTGCCAGGATTTTTCGTCTTCGGCGTTGAAGTCGGAACGGGCGACCGAGTTGCCGAGGAAGATGGTGCCGCCACCGTCTACGCCGTAGCCGTAGTCGCCGTCACCGTGAACGCGCTGGTGCACGACGGTGAAGGTGTGGGCGCCGATGTTCCAGGCAGCCGACAGGCTGAAGGCGGTGTTGTCGAGCTTGTCGCCATCGAACGCTTTGTAAAGGGCGCTGCCTTCGCTCTTGGTGTCATAGATGTTGAAGTCGAACACCAGGCCTTGCTTGTCGGAGATCGGCAGTGCCCAGTTGATGTTGCCGTAGTACTTGCGCCAGTAGTCTTCGACCTTGGAGTAGTACAGGCTGGTGCTGAGGTTGTCGGTGAAGGCGTAGGTACCGCCGACAACGTCCGCTTGGGTCAGGTGCAGGCTGTCACGGTCAGTTTCAGCCTGGGCTTTCATGGCGGTGAAGTGACCTGCGTGCAGGGTCAGGCCTTCGATCTCGTTGCTGGTGATCAGGCCGCCTTCGGCAACTTCCGGCAGCAGTCGGCTGTCGTCGGTGGCGAAGACGGGCAGGGCGGTGAACTGGCTACCGTATTTCAGTACGGTGTTGGAGAAGCGCAGTTTTACTGCAGCGCCGCCCGAGGAGTAATCGTCTTGCGAACGGTCGTCTTCGCCCGTTGGGAACAGGCCGGTACCGGCGCGACCTTTGCCGCTGTCCAGTTTCAGGCCGAGCATGCCGATGGCATCGACGCCGACGCCGATGGCGCCCTGGGTGAAGCCCGATTCGAAGGTGCCGAGGAAGCCGAGGCCGGTTTCTTCTACGCGGCTCTGACGAGCACCGGTAACCGGATCGCGCTCGTTGTTACGGAAGTCGCGGCTGAAGTACAGCATGCGAGTCTTGACGTTCAGCTGGCTGTCTTCGATGAAACCCTTGGACTCGTCTTGGGCGGAGGCCAGGGCCAATTGCGAGGTCCCTGCCGAAACGGCCAGGGCGATCATGCTCCACTTCATCACGCGCATCGTGACTTGCTCCTTTGGTTTTTAGGAAGAGTACCGCTGCGCCCAAGTCTTTTAGTTATATGGGGCAGCTCTTTCTTGTTATGTCGGCGGAAATGTATAGCACGCTGACTGTTGTTGGCGATATGGGCATATAAAACCTTTCGGGAACTTTATGGCCATGTCGCTCATAGGTATTTCCGTGTCGCAAATCACGCTCCGGGTTTTCCGGGCGTACAACCCCAGCGCTGCTCCTGTCACCGTATGCAAACCGTAAGTATCGGTTGCGGTTGAAGAAACTCCCTGGTCAGTCCAATGCCGCTGTTGTTATTTGTCGCGTCCACCGCTTCATGCAGGTGTCGTGCCGACTTGGCGTGAAAGGAATGCAACAAGCGTGCTCAAAATTAACAACGCTTGATGAAATTTTCACAAACGCACGGGCGTCAGGTACCAAAGTGCCGAAAACACGGGGTCAGGGTTGTCTGATGGTGTGCCAAAACAAATGTGACAGGAAAAAGAAAATCCTGCCATAAAAGTCAATGTGTTACCGGCTACTGTTGATGTTGAGTAGATGGGCTGGGTAAAAGCGTAGTGGTGTGTACCGACAAAGCCTCATTTTGGTGCGAAAAGTAGCGCTGTGTTACCGGGTTTGTGCAGGGGGTCACGGTTTGCTGAACTGAAAGCGTGCAGCAAGGTATCCTTGCGGCCATGTTCCCGTAGTCGCGGGCTGTTTCGCTTGATGGAGGTTTGCCGTGTTTATGATGGATTCACGTTTGCAGCAGGATTCCCTGGTCCTGGGCGATTTTCCGCTGTGCCGACTGCTGCTGAGCAAGGATGCCAACTACCCCTGGTTCATACTGGTGCCCAAGCGTGCAGGCGTGAGTGAGCTGTTCGACTTGAGTCAGGAAGATCAAGCGCAGTTGTGGAAAGAAACCACTTACCTGGCCGAGGCACTGAAGCGCGAGTTCGCCGCCGACAAGATGAACGTTGCCACCTTGGGCAATGTGGTCAGCCAGATGCACATGCACGTGATCGTTCGTCATCAGCATGACGCCGCATGGCCGGCGCCGGTGTGGGGCAAGGTGCCTGCCGTTGCGTACGAACCGCAGCAGGTCGAGTCGATTCGCGTGCGACTGCGCGCGTTGCTCAATGACGATTATCAGGAGGCCTGACATGTCGCTGGAATCGCGCATCATCGAGCTGGAAACCCGCCAGGCCTTCCAGGATGACACCCTCCAGGCGCTGAATGACGTGGTGGCCGAGCAGGGGCAGGTGATCGAGCGTCTGCAATTGCAGATGGCCGAGTTGATCAAGCGATACGAGGAGATGGTCGGCCAGTACGGCAGTGAGGGGGAGGAGGCGCCGCCGCCGCATTACTGAGAAGCGCAGCCCTGGGGTTGCCCCAGGGCTGGCAGGCGTCAGCGGCGATTGACCGCGACCACGTCTTCGGCCTGAAGGCCTTTGTCACGGTGCATTACCGAAAACTCCACGCGCTGGCCCTCGACCAGGATGCGATGGCCTTCGCCGCGAATGGCGCGGAAGTGGACGAAGATATCGTCACCCGAATCGCGCGAGATGAAGCCGAAGCCCTTGGAGGTATTGAACCATTTCACGGTGCCGGTATCCCGTTTGCCAGCTTCTTGCAGGGCGCCTGGGGTTGCACGTGCCTTCCTGCCGCTGCGGGCAAAACCGACTGCCAGGTGCAGAGCAACTGCCAGGGCGGCACACACCAGGGCGGCCAGGTTGCCCATTTCCGGGCGGGCGAGCAGGGTCAGTGTCTGCAGCACCACGGCCACTACCAGCAGGGCGCAGGCCAAGTGTTGCAGTTGCTGGCGTGCTCCGCGGTAATACAGGGGCACGACCGGCGCCAGCAGCAGGTTGAGCAGGCCGAGCAGGGCCAGGTAGACCGCGTCGGGTTGCTGCAGGAAGGGTGTCGCATCGGTTTTCAGGCTGGGTATGAGCGAGAGCAGCAAAGCCGCAACGCCCGTCACCAGGTGGACGATCTTGAACATGGGTTGGCTCGCAATTGATAAGGCCGATCACAGGAAGAGCTGGCGGCACGGTGCGCATGAGGTGTAGAGCGCGAAAACGCGGTACGCCAGCCTATGCACCCGGCAATAACAGTCCGCACGGGTGGCACGGTGCCTATTTAACAGCAAAGGCGGGCCCTTCTCAAACCGAGGGGGCCGGTGGTGATGACTTGCCCTGTGTCATGGGCGGGTTGGGCAAAGTGTTGATACAGTGTGTCAGGCCTGCTTGATCATCAAGCCAAATGGAAAGGGGAACTTCATGGCAATTGATATCGGTATCAGTGAAGAAGATCGCAAATCCATCGTCGAAGGGCTTTCCCGCCTGTTGTCGGATACCTACGTGCTGTATCTGAAAACCCACAACTTCCACTGGAATGTCACAGGTCCGTCTTTCCGCACCCTGCACTTGATGTTCGAGGAGCAGTACAACGAACTGGCGCTGGCGGTCGACTCGATCGCCGAACGCATTCGCGCGCTGGGCTTCCCGGCGCCTGGGTCCTATGCCTTTTATGCGCGTCACTCCTCCATCAAAGAAGAAGAAGGCGTGCCGGCGGCCGACGAGATGATCCGCCAGCTTGTGCAGGGCCAGGAAGCCGTGGTCCGCACTGCGCGCAGCATCTTTCCGGTGGTGGACAAAGTCAGTGATGAGCCTACCGCCGACCTGCTAACCCAGCGCATGCAGGTGCATGAGAAAACTGCCTGGATGCTGCGAGTGCTGCTCGACGGTAAATAGTTGAATAGTCTTGTAGGCTCCATCCGAAAGCCTGGCCGAAATTTATTCGGCCGGGCTTTTTCGTTTGTGCGGGAAAGCTTTGCCGCTGCTTTGAATTCGCCTGTACGCGCTTGATTTGACCCCAGGTACCTGCATTTGAGGTGCAGGGGTAGTTGGTGGTAATCAGTGGGTGGGGCGCATGATTCAAGCGACTAAGCGGCGAGTTGGGCAGGGGTGCTGGCCAGGCAAGCAGTGCATCGATCCGTTCAAGACCGATTTCGACATGTTGCAGGTTCAACCGGTGTCGCGCTCGGTTCGGCTCAACGGTTTTTCCACCTGCTTGCGCCTGGAAGCGGTCTACTGGGGAATTCTCGAACGCATCGCCGAGGCCAATCAGTGTTCGGTCAGTGCCGTGTTGTCGTACGTGGACCGTGAAGTGCACCTGCGCCAGGGCGGGGTACGCAACTTCAGTGGGCTGATCCGGGTGATCTGTGTCGCCTGGCTGCTGGACCCGCCAAGTGTACGCTGATCGCCGGGCGGGCTGCGCAGTGCCTGTTAACCATATATAATCTCGCTTTTTGCTGCCCTGGCAGCCCGCGTTGTGGTTGACGAGAGACGTCCATGCCCCTTTATGACTATCAATGTGCATCCTGCAATCACCAGATGGAGGTGCTGCAGAAGATCAGCGCCGCACCGCTGACCGATTGCCCGGCTTGCGAAGCGCCTGCATTGAAGAAGCTGTTGTCGGTCCCTGGCTTTCGCCTGAGCGGCAACGGCTGGTACGAAACAGACTTCAAGACCGGGGCAAAAAAGAATCTGGCAGGCGGCGACAAGGCCGACTGAGTTGAATTGCAGTAGCTGGGTCTTGCAGTATTAACCCTCTGGGCAAGGCCTCCACCGAATACACGAATCACGAGAAGCGAAACCACCATCATGATGCGCAGCCATTATTGCGGCCAACTGAACGAGAGCCTGGACGGCCAGGAAGTCACCCTTTGCGGCTGGGTCCATCGTCGCCGCGACCACGGCGGGGTGATCTTCCTCGACATCCGTGACCGCGAAGGCATGGCCCAGGTCGTGTTCGACCCGGACCGCGCCGAAACCTTCGCCGCCGCCGACCGCGTGCGCAGCGAGTACGTCGTGCAGATCACCGGCAAGGTGCGCAAGCGCCCCGATGGTGCGGTGAACGCCAACATGGCCTCCGGTGCCATCGAGATTCTGGGCTATCAGCTGAACGTGCTCAACGAAGCGGAAACCCCGCCGTTCCCGTTGAACGAATACTCCGACGTCGGCGAGGAAACTCGCCTGCGCTACCGCTTCATCGACCTGCGTCGCCCGGAAATGGCCGACAAACTGCGCTTGCGCTCGCGCATCACCAGCAGCATCCGTCGTTTCCTCGATGAAAACGGCTTCCTCGACGTCGAGACGCCGATCCTCACCCGTGCCACTCCGGAAGGCGCGCGCGACTACCTGGTGCCGAGCCGTACCCACGCTGGCAGCTTCTTCGCACTGCCGCAGTCGCCTCAGCTGTTCAAGCAGCTGCTGATGGTGGCCGGTTTCGACCGTTACTACCAGATCGCCAAGTGCTTCCGTGACGAAGACCTGCGGGCCGACCGCCAGCCGGAATTCACCCAGATCGACATCGAGACCAGCTTCCTCGATGAAAGCGAGATCATGGGCCTGACCGAAAGCATGATCCGCAAGCTGTTCAAGGAAGTACTGGACCTGGAGTTCGGCGAATTCCCGCACATGACCTTCGAAGAAGCCATGCGCCGCTACGGTTCCGACAAGCCTGACCTGCGTATCCCGCTGGAACTGGTCGACGTTGCCGATCAGCTCAAGGACGTCGACTTCAAGGTCTTCGCAGGCCCTGCCAACGATCCGAAATGCCGCGTCACTGCCCTGCGCCTGCCAGGCGGTGCCAGCATGCCGCGCAGCAAGATCGACGAGTACACCAAGTTCGTCGGCATCTACGGTGCCAAGGGCCTGGCCTACATCAAGGTCAACGAGCGCGCCAAGGGTGTCGAGGGTTTGCAGTCGCCGATCGTCAAGAACATCCCCGAGGCCAACCTCAACAACATCCTCGACCGCGTTGGCGCCGTAGACGGCGACATCGTGTTCTTCGGTGCCGACAAGTTCAAAGTGGTCAGCGAAGCCCTGGGTGCGCTGCGTATCCGCCTGGGCCACGACTTCGAGCTGCTGACCTGCGAGTGGGCGCCGATGTGGGTCGTCGACTTCCCGATGTTCGAAGAAAACGAAGACGGTAGCTTCACTGCGCTGCACCACCCGTTCACCGCACCGAAGTGCACCCCTGAAGAGCTCGAGGCCAACCCGGCTACCGCCCTGTCCCGTGCCTACGACATGGTCCTGAACGGTACCGAGCTGGGTGGCGGTTCGATCCGTATCCACCGTAAAGAGATGCAACAGGCGGTATTCCGTCTGCTGGGTATCGAGGCAGCGGAGCAGGAAGAGAAATTCGGCTTCCTGCTCGATGCCCTGAAATTCGGTGCTCCACCTCACGGTGGCCTGGCCTTCGGCCTGGACCGCCTGGTCATGCTGATGACCGGCGCCCAGTCGATCCGTGAAGTGATCGCCTTCCCGAAAACCCAGAGCGCCGCGTGCGTCATGACCCAGGCTCCAGGCATGGTCGACGCCAAGGCCCTGCGAGAGCTGCACATCCGCCTGCGCGAACAGACCAAGGTCGAGTAAGCGGACCCCGGGCGCATCCACATGGATGCGCCTTTGCGTTACGGCGCAGGAATTTGTCGTTGCGCCCCGTCAGGGGCGTAACTGTTTGTGTTTCAAGGATTTGGAGTTGTTATGGCTGGTCATTCCAAGTGGGCGAACATCAAGCACCGCAAAGAGCGCCAGGATGCCAAGAGAGGCAAGATCTTCACCAAGTGGATCCGTGAGCTGACCGTTGCTGCCAAGCAGGGCGGCGGTGATCCAGCCTCCAACCCGCGCCTGCGTCTGGCACTGGACAAGGCCCTGGGCGCCAACATGAGCCGCGATATCATCGATCGCGCCGTGGCCCGTGGTGCTGGCACCAACGAAAGCGACAACGTCGAAGAGCTCAGCTACGAGGGTTACGGCCCGGGCGGCGTGGCGATCATGGTCGAAGCCATGACCGACAACCGCAACCGTACCGCTGCCGCCGTGCGACATGCCTTCACCAAGTGTGGCGGCAACCTCGGTACCGATGGTTCGGTAGCCTACCTGTTCGAGCGCAAGGGGCAGATCAGCTTTGCGCCGGGTGTCGACGAAGATGCGTTGATGGAAGCGGCCATGGAAGCCGATGCCGACGACGTGGTGGCCAATGAAGACGGTTCGTTCGAGGTGTTTACCTCGTTCAACAGCTTCTATGCCGTGCGCAACGCGCTGGAAGAGGCGGGCTTCAAGGCCGCTGACGCGGAAATCGTCATGCAGCCGACCACCAGCGCCGAGCTGGATCAGGAGGGCGCGGAGAAGGTGCTGAAGCTGATCGACATGCTCGAAGACCTGGATGATGTGCAGAACGTCTATTCCAATGCGCAGATTTCCGACGAGATCATGGAAAAACTCGGCTAAGGTGTCGCCAACGAAACCGTAATTGGGGCTGCTGTGCAGCCCATCGCCGGCAAGCCGGCTCCCACGGGTGCAGCGGATTCTTCAGGCCTGCACTGTACCTGTAGGAGCTGGCTTGCCGGCGATGGGCCGTGCAGCGGCCCCAATGGTCTTCAAACATGAGCTTCAAACGACAGGCGCTATGACTCTGATTCTTGGTATCGACCCCGGCTCGCGCATCACCGGTTATGGCGTGGTGCGCCAGACCGCTCGCGGTTGCGAGTACGTGGCGTCGGGTTGTATCCGCACTGGTGCCGGCGAGTTGCACGAGCGCCTGCAGATCGTCTTTCGCGGCGTCAGCGAAATCATTCGTACCCACGAGCCGGTGACCATGGGCATCGAGCGCGTGTTCATGGCCCGTAACGCCGATTCGGCGCTCAAGCTCGGCCAGGCGCGTGGGGCGGCCATCGTTGCCGCCGCCGAGGCTGGCCTGGAGATCGCCGAATACAGCGCAAGCCAGGTCAAACAGGCCGTCGCCGGCAGCGGTGGCGCCAACAAGGAGCAGGTGATGCTGATGGTCATGCACCTGCTCAAGCTCACCCAGAAGCCGCAGATCGACGCATCCGACGCCCTGGCAATCGCCCTGTGCCATGCTCATACCCGCTCCAGCCTGGTGCCCCACGGCCTGGCCACGGCGCGGCGGCGTGGCGGGCGCTTGCGTCTGTAGTGCGCTTCATGCGCTGATACATTTTTTGTCCGGGTGACACGTTCACCCGTTGCATTTGCTGATAGGGTTGACCGGTCTTTGACCGGCCCCGAGAGGAAGGATCGGAACGTGATTGGACGTTTGCGCGGTACCCTGGCGGAAAAACAGCCACCGCACCTTGTTATCGATGTCAACGGCGTGGGCTATGAACTCGAAGTGCCCATGACTACCCTGTATCGCCTGCCTAAAGTTGGCGAAACCGTGACCGTGCACACCCATCTGGTGGTGCGTGAAGATGCCCACTTGCTGTACGGCTTTCATGAAAAGCGCGAGCGAGAGCTTTTCCGTGAGCTCATTCGGCTCAATGGCGTGGGCCCGAAGCTGGCGCTGGCACTGATGTCCGGCCTTGAGGCCGACGAACTGGTGCGCTGCGTGCAGGCCCAGGACACCTCCGCGCTGGTGCGCGTGCCAGGAGTGGGCAAGAAGACCGCCGAGCGACTGCTGGTCGAGCTGAAGGACCGCTTCAAGGCCTGGGAAACCTCCCCGGCCATGTTCACCCTGGTTTCCGATGGCCCCGTGCCAGTCAGCAGTGGCTCCACGGCCGAGGCCGACGCGGTCAGCGCCCTGGTTTCCCTGGGCTACAAGCCTCAGGAGGCGAGCAAGGCAGTGTCCGCCATCAAGGACAAGGCCGGCATGAGCAGTGAAGACCTGATCCGCCGCAGCCTTAAAGGGATGATTACCAAGTGATCGAAGCCGACCGCCTGATCGCCGCCAGTGGCCGCGACCGTGAAGAAGTCCAGGACCGTGCGATCCGCCCGCTGCGTCTGGACGAGTACATCGGCCAGCCGGTGGTGCGCGAGCAGATGGCGCTGTTCATCCAGGCCGCGCGCGGTCGCAACGAGTCGCTCGACCACACCCTGATCTTCGGCCCGCCCGGGTTGGGCAAGACCACCCTGGCCAATATCATCGCCCAGGAAATGGGCGTTTCGGTCAAGAGTACTTCCGGGCCGATCCTGGAGCGCCCGGGCGACCTGGCGGCCATGCTGACCAACCTCGAGCCCCACGATGTACTGTTCATCGACGAGATCCACCGGCTCTCGCCGGTGGTCGAAGAGGTGCTGTACCCGGCCATGGAAGACTTCCAGCTCGACATCATGATCGGTGAGGGGCCGGCGGCGCGGTCGATCAAGCTCGACCTGCCACCCTTCACCCTGGTCGGCGCCACTACCCGTGCCGGGATGCTGACCAACCCGCTGCGCGACCGCTTCGGGATCGTCCAGCGCCTTGAGTTCTACAGCGACAAGGATCTGGCGACCATCGTCAGCCGTTCCGCCGGTATTCTCGGCCTGGTCATCGAAGACCAGGGTGCCTACGAGATTGCCCGCCGCGCCCGCGGTACGCCGCGTATCGCCAACCGCTTGCTGCGCCGTGTGCGTGACTATGCCGAGGTGCGCGGCAAGGGGCAGATCACCAAGGCGGTGGCCGACATGGCGCTGAACCTGCTGGATGTCGACGAGCGCGGTTTCGATCATTCCGACCGACGCCTGCTGCTGACCATGATCGAGAAGTTCGACGGTGGCCCGGTAGGGGTGGACAACCTGGCGGCAGCGATCAGCGAGGAGCGTCACACCATCGAGGATGTGCTCGAGCCGTACCTGATCCAGCAGGGCTATATCATGCGCACGCCCCGTGGGCGTGTGGTGACCCGTCATGCCTATTTGCACTTTGGCCTGAATGTTCCCGGGCGCCTGGGCGATGGGGGAGATTTTTCCGAAGCAGGCGATGAATGACAGATCGAAACCGGCTTTTCGTGGTCCTACCGCTGGCATGCCCTAGGGGCGCTGGCAATACGACATTAATGAGCAAAAAACAGTTGCCGCAGCGGATTGGCAAGCTGAGGAGTAAGCACTAGAGTATGCGCGCGCAAAATGGCCTGGAACCTTTCGCACACCGTTGTCGCGTCTATTACGAGGATACCGATGCCGGTGGCGTGGTGTATTACGTCAACTACCTGAAATTCATGGAGCGCGCGCGTACCGAGCGGCTGCGGCACCTGGGCTTTTCCCAGCAGCAACTGGCCGGGGAAAACCTGTTGTTCGTGGTCCACTCCAGCGAAGCGCGCTATCACGCGCCGGCGCGCCTGGACGATGAGCTCCGGGTGACCGCGCAAGTACTTGAACTCAATCGCGCCAGTCTGCGTTTCGTACAGCAGGTCTGGCGGGAAAAGGATGAAACGCTGCTCTGTGAAGGGCAGTTCCTGGTGGCCGCCGTGCGCGCCGACACTTTCAAACCCCGAGCCTTACCCCCGGAGCTGCGCGACGCCTTTGTGGCGGACGGCTCGGGTACTCAATCGAACGCAGGAGAATAAGCGTGGAAGCTAACGTCGTCGACCATACCTCCATGTGGAGTCTGGTCAGCAATGCCAGCGTGGTGGTACAGCTGGTAATGCTGACCCTGGTGGCCGCCTCGGTCACCTCATGGATCATGATCTTCCAGCGCAGCACCATGCTGCGCGCCGGTCGTCGTGCGCTGGATGCCTTCGAGGAACGCTTCTGGTCGGGTATCGACCTGTCCAAGCTGTACCGTCAGGCAGGCAGCAACCCAGATCCGGATTCGGGTGTGGAGCAGGTCTTCCGGGCCGGCTTCAAGGAATTCTCGCGCCTGCGCCAGCAGCCGGGCGTCGATCCCGATGCGGTCATGGAAGGTGTGGGCCGAGCCATGCGCGTGGCCATTTCGCGTGAGGAAGAAAAGCTCGAGCAGAGCCTGCCGTTCCTCGCCACCGTCGGTTCCACCAGCCCGTACATCGGCCTGTTCGGTACCGTCTGGGGCATCATGAACTCCTTCCGCGGCCTGGCCAGCGCCCAGCAGGCCACCCTGGCCACGGTTGCTCCCGGTATCGCCGAAGCACTGATCGCCACCGCCATCGGTCTGTTCGCGGCAATCCCTGCGGTCATCGCCTACAACCGTTTCGCTGCCCGCAGCGAAGTGCTGATCGGTCGTTACTACACCTTCGCCGACGAGTTCCAGGCGATCCTGCACCGCAAAGTGCACACCAGCGAAGAGTAATCAGGTAGAAGCCCATGGCCCGAGTTCGCCACAAACGCAAGCCGGTCGCCGAGATGAACGTGGTGCCCTACATCGACGTGATGCTGGTGCTGCTGGTCATCTTCATGGTGACGGCCCCCATGCTCAACCAGGGCGTGAAGGTCGACCTGCCCAAGGTTTCCAGCGAAGCCTTGCCGCAGGACAACAACGTCCAGATCCTCACCATCTCCATCAAGGCCGACAAGACCTACTACTGGAACCTCGGCAGCGAAGTCGATACCGACAAACAGATGGACAAGGCCATGACCTTGCCCGATATGACCAGCGCAGTGACCAAGATCATTGCCGCCGGTCGTGACCAGGGCAAGCAGACCCAGGTCTTCATTCGTGGCGACAAGGCTGTCGACTACGGCGCGGTCATGGGTGCCATGGGCGGGTTGCAGAAGGCCGGTGTCGGTAACGTTGGCCTGATTACCGAGGCGCCCTGATGCAACAGCGAGAGCCATCCGCCTCGGAAAGCTACTTCTGGCCCAGCGTCTGGGCCATCGGCCTGCACGTGCTGGTGTTCGCGCTGCTGTTCGTCAGTTTTGCCATGACGCCTGAGCTGCCGCCTTCCAAGCCGATCGTTCAGGCTACCCTGTATCAGCTCAAGTCCAAGAGCCAGGCGACCACCCAGACCAATCAGAAGATTGCCGGGGAAGCGAAGAAAACCGCCTCGCGCCAGACTGAAGTCGAGCAGTTGGAGCAGAAGAAGGTCGAGCAAGAGGCCATCAAGGCCGCGGAACAAAAGAAAGCCGACGCCGCTCAAAAGGCCGAGGAAGCCCGCGAAGCCGCCGAGGCCAAGAAAGCCGAAGAGGCTGCCAAGGCCAGCGAAGCCAAGAAGGCCGCTGAAGCCAAGAAGGCCGAGGAAGCGAAGAAAGCCGCCGAGAAGCAACAGGCCGACATCGCCAAGAAAAAGGCTGAAGAAGAGGCCAAGAAGCAGGCCGAGGAAGAAGCCAAGAAGCAAGCAGCCGAGGAAGCCAAGAAAAAGGCCGCCGAGGACGCGAAGAAGAAAGCAGCCGAGGACGCCAAGAAGAAAGCGGCGGCGGCCGAGGATGCGAAGAAGAAGGCTGCTGAAGAGGCCAAGAAAAAGGCCGCTGCAGACGCCCAGAAGAAAAAGGCACAGGAAGCGGCCCGCAAGGCGGCAGAGGACAAGAAGGCCCAGGCTTTGGCCGAGCTGTTGTCCGATACCACCGAGCGGCAGCAGGCGCTGGCCGACGAGCAGGGTGACCAGGTGGCCGGCGACTTCGACGACCTGATCCGTATGCGCGCGGCCGAGGGCTGGGCACGGCCACCTTCCGCGCGCAAGGGCATGACGGTGACCCTGCAGGTCAGCATGTTGCCGGATGGCACCATCACCGGTGTCAGCGTGACCCGGTCCAGTGGTGACGGTCCGTTCGACAGTTCGGCAGTGGCTGCAGTCAAGAACATTGGTCGTCTGACCGAGATGCAGGGTATGAAACCGAGCGATTTCAATCGTTATCGTTCGTTCAAGATGACATTTACACCTGAGGATCTAGCGTTGTGATTAAACTCCTTCGAGGAATGCTGGTCATGCTCTGCTGCGTGGCTGGCATGGCCATGGCAGAGGAAAAGAACATCCTGGTCACCAGCGGCAGCGATCGGGCAACGCCCATCGCGGTAGTGCCGTTCGGTCTGCAGGGTGGCAGCGTACTGCCGGAAGACATGGCCGATATCATCGGTAACGACCTGCGCAACTCCGGCTACTACTCGCCGATCCCGCGCCAGAACATGATCAGCCAGCCGACCCAGGCCAGCGAAGTCATCTTCCGCGACTGGAAAGCCCTGGGTGCCCAGTATGTGATGGTCGGCAGCATCGTGCCTTCGGGCGGCCGCCTGCAGGTGCAGTACGCGCTGTTCAACGTCGCGACCGAGCAGCAAGTGCTGACCGGCAGCGTCGCGGGCACCGCGGACCAGCTGCGTGACATGTCGCACTACATTGCCGACCAGTCGTTCGAGAAGCTCACCGGCATCAAGGGTGCGTTCTCGACCCGCATGCTGTACGTGACCGCCGAGCGCTTCTCGACCAACAACACCCGCTACACCCTGCAGCGTTCGGACTACGACGGTGCCCGTGCAGTGACCCTGCTGCAATCGCGCGAGCCGATCCTGTCGCCGCGCTTCGCGCCGGATGGCAAGCGTATCGCTTACGTCTCGTTCGAGCAGAAGCGTCCACGTATCTTCATTCAGCACATCGATACCGGTCGCCGCGAACAGGTCACCAACTTCGAGGGCCTGAACGGTGCGCCGGCCTGGTCGCCAGACGGTACCCGCCTGGCATTCGTGCTGTCCAAGGACGGTAACCCGGACATCTACGTGATGAACGTGGCTTCGCGCCAGATCAGCCGTGTCACCGCTGGCCCGGGCATCAACACCGAGCCGTTCTGGGGCAAGGATGGCAACACCCTGTACTTCACCTCCGACCGTGGCGGCAAGCCGCAGATCTACAAGCAATCGGTCAGTGGTGGTGGTGCCGAGCGCGTAACGTTCGTGGGTAACTACAACGCCAACCCTAAACTGTCGGCTGATGAAAAGACCCTGGTAATGATCCATCGCCAGCAGGGTTTCACCAACTTCAAAGTGGCGGCACAAGACTTGCAGCGCGGAAGTGTAAAGATTCTGTCTGAAACAAGTCTTGATGAGTCTCCCACTGTTGCGCCAAACGGCACCATGCTAATCTACGCCACCCGCCAGCAGGGCCGGGGAGTCTTGATGCTCGTGTCGCTTAATGGCCGCGTGAGGCTCCCACTTCCTACCGCTCAAGGCGAAGTCAGAGAACCGTCCTGGTCCCCTTACCTGAACTGATTGCGGCGTAATACTTTTGCTTAACACACTGGGGTTTCATTAGGAGTTTCACGATGGAAATGCTGAAGTTTGGTAAATTTGCTGCGCTGGCTCTGGCCATGGCCGTAGCTGTAGGTTGCTCCTCGAAAGGCGGTGACAACGCTGGTGAAGGCGCTGTTGATCCGAACGCTGGTTACGGCGCCAACACCGGTGCTGTCGACGGCTCCCTGAGCGAAGAAGCGGCCCTGCGCGCAATCACCACCTTCTACTTCGAATACGACAGCTCGGACCTGAAGCCAGAAGCCATGCGCGCTCTGGACGTTCACGCCAAGGACCTGAAAGCCAACGGCAACCGCGTTGTTCTGGAAGGCAACACCGACGAGCGCGGCACCCGCGAGTACAACATGGCTCTGGGTGAGCGTCGTGCCAAGGCCGTTCAACGTTACCTGGTTCTGCAGGGCGTTTCCCCTGCTCAGCTGGAACTGGTTTCCTACGGCGAAGAGCGTCCAGTTGCCACCGGCAACGACGAGCAGTCCTGGGCTCAAAACCGTCGCGTAGAACTGCGTAAGTAAGTTCTTATGCGTATGTGCCGTCGTGCTGTAACCGTCCTTGCACTCAGCCTTCCGCTTTCAGCGTGGGCTGCGGTTCCTGTAGTAGATGACAACGGAGGTGCTTACCCACCTTCGGGTTATGGCACGAGCGGCGCCTATGCCGGGGCAGGGGCTTCGACCCCTGCCTCAGCACAGGGCCAGCTGTTCATGCAGCTGCAACAGATGCAGGACCAGATTTCCCGCCAGCAGGGCATCATCGAAGAGCTGCAGAACGATGTGGCCCGCATGAAGCAGGAAAACCTGGAGCGATACCAGGATCTGGACCGTCGCATCAACAGTGGTGGCGCGCCTGCCGCGACCCCCGATAATTCCTCCACCGGTGCTGCACCCGATGCCGCCGCCGGTGCAGCAGCAGGTGCCACAGGCGCTGCTGCACAACAACCGGCCGCCAGCAGCGAGCCGGGCGATCCGGCGAAAGAGAAGCTCTACTACGATGCTGCTTTCGACCTGATCAAGCAAAAGGACTTCGACAAGGCCAGCCAGGCATTCAATGCCTTCCTGCGCAAGTACCCCAACAGCCAGTACGCCGGCAATGCCCAGTACTGGCTGGGCGAGGTGAACCTGGCCAAGGGTGACCTGCCAGCCGCCAGCCAGGCGTTTGCCCAGGTCAGCCAGAAGTATCCCAAGCACAGCAAGGTACCGGATTCCCTTTACAAGCTGGCCGATGTCGAGCGCCGCATGGGCCACACCGACAAGGTCAAGGGTATCCTGCAGCAGGTCATCACCCAGTACCCCGGCACCTCCGCCGCGCAACTGGCGCAACGCGACCTGCAAAAGCTCTAAGCTGTACCGTTGGAAAGAAACCCGCGCTCGTCGCGGGTTTTTTCGTTAGAATCACTGCCCTTTTTTCTTAAACACGCTGCCGCGGATAACGCCATGTCGAGTCCGCTGCAGTGCCTGACGGAGGCGGACAGCCTGTTTAGCTGTCACGCCCGTGGCGATCATGCAAGACACATTACGCATCACCGAAGTCTTTTACTCGTTGCAGGGTGAAACACGAACGGCTGGGCTGCCCACGGTATTCGTGCGCCTGACCGGTTGCCCCCTGCGCTGTCAGTACTGCGACAGTGCCTACGCCTTCAGTGGCGGCACCGTGCGCACCCTCGACTCGATCATGGAGCAGGTGGCAGGTTTCAAACCGCGCTATGTCTGCGTCACCGGTGGCGAGCCCCTGGCCCAGCCGAATGCCTTGCCCCTTTTGCAGCGCCTGTGCGATGCCGGCTACGAGGTTTCGCTGGAAACCAGCGGCGCCCTGGATATCTCGGCGACCGATGTGCGCGTCAGCCGCGTGGTCGACCTCAAGACCCCGGGCTCCGAAGAGTCCCATCGCAATCTCTACGCGAACATCGAGCACCTGACCCGCAACGACCAGGTCAAGTTCGTCATCTGTTCACGCGAGGACTATGACTGGGCAGTGTCCAAGCTGATCCAGTACAACCTCGCCGAGCGTGCCGGCGAGGTGCTGTTCTCGCCAAGCCACCACCAGGTGAGCGCTAGCGAGCTGGCCGACTGGATCGTTGCTGACAACCTGCCCGTGCGTTTCCAGCTGCAGTTGCACAAGTTGCTGTGGAACGACGAACCCGGACGTTGATTGAGAGTAAGAGCAAATGACTGAGAAACGCGCGGTAATCCTGCTGTCTGGCGGCCTCGACTCGGCCACCGTCGTAGCCATGGCCAAGGCCGAAGGCTACAGCTGCTACACCATGAGCTTCGACTATGGCCAGCGCCACCGGGCCGAGCTCAACGCCGCCGCCCGCGTTGCCCGCGACCTGGGCGTGGTCGAGCACAAGGTGATCGGCCTGAATCTCGATGGCATCGGTGGTTCAGCCCTGACCGACAGCAGCATCGACGTGCCAGAAGCCCCCGGAGAAGGCATTCCGGTCACCTACGTGCCGGCTCGCAACACGGTGTTCCTGTCCCTGGCGTTGGGCTGGGCCGAGGTGCTGCAGGCGCGCGATATCTTCATCGGCGTTAATGCCGTGGACTACTCCGGCTACCCGGACTGCCGCCCGGAGTTCGTCGAAGCGTTCGAGCGCATGGCCAACCTGGCCACCAAGGCGGGTGTGGAAGGGCAGGGGTTCCGTATCCAGGCGCCGCTGCAGAACCTGAGCAAAGCGCAGATCGTACAGGCCGGTATCGCCCGTGGTGTCGACTACAGCCTGACTGTTTCCTGCTACCAGGCCGACGACGAAGGGCGCGCCTGTGGCAAGTGCGACAGCTGCCGCCTGCGCGCCGATGGTTTCAAGGCTGCCGGGGTTGAAGACCCAACCCGCTATTTTTGAAATTTTTTTTGATGGGGTGTTGATTTCCCGTTAGAAATCAGTATTATACGCGCCATCCAACGGGTCGTTAGCTCAGTTGGTAGAGCAGTTGGCTTTTAACCAATTGGTCGTAGGTTCGAATCCTACACGACCCACCATACGCAGTAAGTCAAAGCCCGCAACCGGCAACGGTTGCGGGCTTTTTCGTGAGTGGTTTTCTGTTGTGGCCTCATCGCCGGCAAGCCGGCTCCCACAAATACATCTCTGTGTTCGCAACCTGTGCTGTACCTATGGGCGCCGGCGATGAGGGCCTCAGAGTGGCCGCTTATTCCGCCCACTCCGGGTCGCCGGTGAACACCACGGTGATCCAGCGATCCGGCCCCTCGCCACCCACGGCATCGCCGATCTCGTTGCGCAGCGCATCCCACTCGTCGATGGATTTGGCGCCCATGCTCTTGGGGACGATGAAGTACAGTTCGATCTCCCGCGAACGGCCGACCTTGGCCACATAGGCCCGGTACGACTGCAGCCCGTGCTTGCTGACAAAGGCTCGCGACACTTCATCGACGTGCTGCTTGAGGTCGCCTGGAGTCACCAGGAAGATTTCCGACATGGCCTGGCGTACCACCGACAGGGGCAGCGGGATGATCACCAGGCACACCAATGCCAGTACCGCCGGGTCGATGTAGGGCGACACCCACTCCCACTGGGTGCCTTGCACCGCGTAGCCAAAGCAGAAGGCGATGAGCAAGGCCGCAGTGATGCTGGCCGACATGATCCAGCCCTTGACGTCCATGCGCACGAAGTCGGACTTCAGTTTGCGGTTGGCGCGTGCCTCGACGTAGGCGATGGTGGCGCAGGCGATCACGGTCAGTACCGCGTAGATCATCGCAATGCCGAATTCCAGGTGGCGGCCACCCTGAAGCAGGCTACTGACGGCGTTGATCAGTGCGTAGATGGCGACACCGCTGAGCAGGATGCCGTTGAGGGCGAGGACCATCGGTTCCAGGTGCCAGAAACCCATGGTGAAGCGCTCGCGCAGCTTGCGTGATAGCTGCAGGCTGGTGGCGTGGGAGGTGATCAGCTTGACCACCACCAGCGACAGGCCGCTCATGCTGGCGTCGACCAGCGAGTAGACGCCGTCGAACACGATCGAGAACGAGCCGGAGGCCAGACCGAAGGCAATGCCGATGGTGGCGATGAACAAGGTGACGGCGATCGAGGTGCGTAACAGGCCCTGTTCGCTGGTGATGTCGAAGAAGGGTGGTTTGTTGGGGGATTGCATGGGGTAGAACTCTTTCAATTGATTGGTTGCCGTTACTGGCCTCATCGCCGGCAAGCCGGCTCCTACAGGCTGTGGTGTTCCTGTGGGAGCCGGCTTGCCGGCGATGAGGCCAGTACAGACTAGACGCGGAACTGTTCCATCAAAGCTTGCTGTTGATTGGCCAACCGGTTCAATGCCAGGCTGATCCGCGCCGATTCATCCGCCTGGCCCGACAGCGATTCTGTCACGTCGCGGATACCGGCCACGTTGCGGTTGACCTCCTCGGCCACCGCGCTCTGCTCCTCGGCCGCCGAGGCAATCTGCAGGTTCATGTCGCTGATCACCGTCACCGCTTCGCCAATCCGTTGCAGTGCCGGCAGCGCCTGCTCCATGCGCGTTGCACTGGCCTGCGCCTGGCGCTGGCCTTCATGCATGGCGCCGACCACGTCCTGGGTGCCTTGCTGCAGGCCTTCGATAACCTGGCGAATCTCTTCCACCGACACCTGGGTGCGCTGGGCCAGGCTGCGCACTTCGTCGGCAACCACGGCGAAGCCGCGTCCGGCTTCCCCGGCGCGTGCAGCTTCGATGGCGGCATTGAGCGCCAGCAGGTTGGTCTGCTCGGCAATGGCGCGGATCACCTCCAGTACCGAGCCGATCTGCTCGCTGCGATTTTCCAGGGCGCGGGCTTCGTCCATGGCCGCGTTCATTCCGGCCGCCAGCTGGTCGATGGCCTGGCGGGTGCTGGCAATCAGCTGCAAGCCTTCGCGGCTGGCTTGGTCGGCGCCACGTGCTGCCTGGGCGGCCTGCGCGGCATTGTGGGCGACATCCTGGGCGGTGGCACTCATCTCGTTGGCGGCAGTGGCCACCTGTTCGATCTCGCGTTGCTGCTGTTGCATGCCACTGCTGGTCTGGCTGGCGATGGCTGCCGACTGATCGGCGGTACCGCGGGCTTCCTGCAGCGAGCCCTTGACTTGGGCAATCACCGGTTGCAGCTTGTCGAGGAAGCGGTTGAACCAGCCACTGAGCTGGCCCAGTTCGTCCTGGCGGGCGTAGTCCAGGCGGCGGGTGAGGTCGCCTTCGCCGCTGGCGATGTCTTCCAGCCGTGCGGCTACGGCCAGGATCGGCCGGGTCACGCCGCGGGCGGTCAGCCAGACCAGCAGCAGGCCGATTACTGCAGCGCCCAGGCCTATCAGCAGGCCGATCAGGTTGGCGCTCTGGTTGTGCGCGTCCAGACGCTGGTTGAGGGCCACGGCGGGGGCCTGAAGCACGGCCTCTGGCAATTCAAGAAGCACTTGCCAAGGGGCTGCATCGGGAATCGGCGCGAACTGCCTGGCGACGCGCAGCA
Source organism: Pseudomonas sp. KU43P (assembly GCF_033095865.1). Classification (NCBI taxonomy): domain Bacteria; kingdom Pseudomonadati; phylum Pseudomonadota; class Gammaproteobacteria; order Pseudomonadales; family Pseudomonadaceae; genus Pseudomonas; species Pseudomonas sp. KU43P. The sequence continues at coordinate 1,432,416 of NZ_AP019365.1, forward strand.
GGCCATTGGCCACGGCCTGGTCCATCGGTGCACCCAGCTTCGAGCTGTCGCGGCTGTGGCCGGCCAGCAGCCCGCTGGCGCTGACGATACTGACCTGGCCCTGGCCGTCGAACAGGTCCTGGCGGCCTTGCAGGCTCAGCTGTTGCAGGTTGTCCAGGCCGATGTCCAGGCCGACCACGCCCACCACCTTGCCATTCTCCAGCAGCGGCAGGGCAATGCTGGTCATCAGCACCTGGTGGCCATTTACTTCGTCCAGATAAGGCTCGAGCACGCAGGCTTTGGCCGTTTCCAGTGGGCAGGTCAGCCAACGGTTCTTGGGCGCACCGTTGGTGCCGAGGCTGCTGTCGTTGAGCATTGCTTCGGGCATCGCTTCGCGCTCCAGCTTGCCGGCGCTTGGCTGCGACCAGTACAGCGAGAAGCGCCCGCTTTCGTTGCTGCCCAGCGTGTCCTGGCCGACGAATTGGCTGTCCTGGTGATCCAGTGCATTCGGCTGGAACACCAAGTACAGGCCGATCACGTCCGGGTTGCCGGCAAGGCTGGCATGAGCCTGACGGGTCAGCTCGGCGCGCAAGTCGCTGCCGCCTCGGGCCTTGAGTACCTGTGCCAGGCGGGCAAAGCCGTTGGCGTACTGGTAGGCATCCATGAAATACCGCTGGATGCGCAGGGCCTGGGTTTCGGCGTGAGCTTGCAGGCGCAGGCGTGCGCTGTGATCGAGCATTTCGCTGTTGGCCTGGCTGACCAGGGCCGCGCTACGTCGGGCCTGGGTCAGCGAGGTGGCAACCAGCAAGGCAACGATGGCCAGCAGGCAGAGGCCGGCGAGCAGGGTGATCTTCCATTGGATGGACAGGCGGCGCAGCGGCATCTGGGCTTTCCTTTTCGAAGATGAACAACGCCCGCGTTCAGGCGCGGGCGTTGTCGGTGGCGAGTGTCATTCGGCGATGTAGTTCGGCGGTGCGACTCGGAAGGCCTTGGTCAGCCAGGCCAGGTGCACCAGACCCAGCAACGCCCAGAGGCCGCCGAACACCAGCGAGTGCTCGTTGAGGTCGAGCCAGAGCTTGGCAATGATGCAGAAGCCGATGGTCGGCAGCACCAGATACTTCAGCTTGTTGGCCAGCCCCTGACGGTTGCCTTCGCGCAGGTAGCAATGGCAGATCACCGACAGGTTGACGAAGCTGAAAGCTACCAGCGCGCCGAAGTTGATGATCGAGGTGGCGGTCACCAGGTCGAAGTAAATGGCCGACAGGGCAATCACGCCAACCACGGCAATGTTCACCACCGGGGTCTTGTAACGCGAATGCAGGCGAGCGAATACGCTGCTGGGGATCACGTTGTCGCGGCCCATCACGTACAGAAGGCGCGACACGCTGGTTTGCGAAGCCAGGCCCGAGGCGATGGTGTTGATCACGGTGCAGGCGATGAAGATCGACTGGAACAGCTTGCCACCGACGTACAGGGCGATTTCCGGCAAGGCCGCTTCCGGGTCGTGGAAGCGGGCATTGTTCGGGAAGTACGCCTGCATGAAGTACGACACTGCGATGAACACCACGCCGCCGATCAGGGCGGTGAGGAAAATTGCCCGCGGAATGATCTTGCCCGGGTCCTTGGTTTCTTCCGAAAGGCAGGTTACCGCGTCAAAGCCCAGGAACGAGAAGCACAGGATGGTCGCGCCGGCAGCCAGGGCGCTGAACTGCGTCTGCGAGTCGGCAAAGGGTGTCAGGCTCCAGGTGGTGCCCAGCCCTTCGCCTTGGCCCAGGCCTCGCACGCAGAGGTAGATGAACACCGACATGATCGCCAGTTGTACAACCACGAACAGAAGGTTGAAGTGCGCCACCAGGTTGATGCTGCGCATGTTGATCAGGCTGATCAGGGTGACGAAGCCAGCCACCCACATCCACTCTGGCACCTCAGGGAACATGGCCGAGAGGTACAGCTTGGCCAGCAGCGCGTTGACCATGGGCAGCAACAGGTAGTCGAGCAGCGACGACCAGCCGACCAGGAAGCCCACGTGTGGGTTTATGGCGCGTTGGGTATACGTGTAGGCCGAACCCGACTGTGGGAAACGACGCACCAGGGTGCCGTAACTCACGGCAGTGAACAGGACGCCGGCCAAGGCCAGCAAGTAGGCGCTGGGAACGTGACCGGAGGTAATGCCGGAAACGATGCCGAAAGTGTCGAACACGGTCATTGGCGTGAGGTACGCCAAACCGATGATAACCACGTGCCAGAGGCGCAGGGATTTACGGAATTGGCCGTTGCCGGTGGCGTTGTGGTCAGTCTGCATGCTGGTGTGGCTCCATGTTGTTCACCTTTTTGTTCGGAGCAGAGGTAGGCGCGGGCTAGGCGCCGATGTCAGGCTGGCAGTGCCTTGACCAGGAGAGTGAAGCGTGCGGGCAGGGGCATCCGAGCATCATGACGGCGCGACTTTTTCTTCTTCGTGGATCGGGCGCTGGGCGAGGTGGTGAAAATAAAAAACGATGGGCCGATAGGTGTCAAGTTAAACATGACAAGATGTTACTAAATTGAAATATTTATCGGCTAAAAGGCCGTAATGTTCGGTTTTTGCGCGTTTTTTTGCGATTTCGATCGATGCGAATGTTCGTAAAATTGAACGAATAAGAATCTTCGTGTGTTGTTGTAGGGCGTGTCTGAAACGAACCATTTCGTCTCGGTGGCCACCCTTTCGCCAGGGGCAGGGTGATATCCTTTTGCACCCTGCGCGGCCGCTGGGCTGCGAACCCACCCATATGGACATCGATCGGTTCTATTCATGAAGAAATCAGTAAGCATCCTTTCCGGCCTGGCCATCGCCATTGCCGTCGCAACCACCGCAGGCGCCTGGTACACCGGCAAGCAACTGCCCAAGGAGCTGGAACACTCCGTCAACGTGGGCAATGCCGAGCTGAAGAAGGCCCTGGTGGGGACCGGCGGCAGCGTGACCATTGAGCTGGTCGGGCTGGAGCAGCACTTCTTCACCAGCACCGCGCAGTATCGGCTCAAGGCCCGCGACATCAACCTCGGCCATGGCGAGGCGGTCAATTTCGAGGTTGGCCTCACCGACCAGATCGAGCATGGTCCGTTCCCCTGGTCGCGGGTGAAGGCGCTGAAGCTGATGCCGGTGATGGCCACCAGCAACAGCGTGCTGCAAAAAGACGACGTCACTGCGCCTTGGTTCGCCGCGACTGGCGATAAGCCGCCGGTTACCGCACAGGTCAGCTTCGGTTACGGCGGCAGTGTCGACAGCATCGTGCAGGTGGCGCCGTTCACCTTCAAGGAAGACAGCGGCAGCAGTATCGATTTCTCGGGCCTGCGCCTTGAAGCCACGGGCGACCGGGATGGCAAGGCATCGAAGTTCCATGGTGCCGCTGAGCGCATGGACATCAAGCTGGTGAGCGATGACCATCCGCCAGCGACCTTCGCGCTGCAGGGCTTGAAAATCGGCGGCAACCTGGCGGCCACTGAGCACGACATGGTCTATGTCGGCAATTTCGACCTGCTGCTGGCCGAGGCCAAGGCCACGCTGGGGTCCAAGCAGCAGGTGCTGTTGCTCAAGGGCCTTGAGCAGAATGCCTTGCAGACCCTCGATGGCCCCAACACCGTGGGTGGGCGCGTGGATTACAAGGTGTCGGACATTACCTGGGACGGTCGCGCGGTCGGCAGCGGGCAAATGGGGGTGAGCATCAAGTCGATCAATGCCCCGGCCTTGCAGGCGCTGTCCCAGTGGTACCAGGCGCATTTGCCGGAGTTCGAGGCGGCCGCCGCAGCCGGCCAGCCGATGCCGGAAATCCAGATGGGTGACGCCGAGAAGGCCAAGTTCCAGGGCGACCTGCAGCAGTTGCTGGCTTCCAAGCCGCAGTTGGCGGTGGAAAACCTGTCGTTCAGGACGGCCAATGGTGAAAGCCGCTTCGACCTGGCAATGGACTTCGCCAGCCCGAGCTCCTTCGACTTGCCGCCTGACCAGCTGAGCAAGCAGCTCATCACCCAGGTCAAGAGCAAGCTCTCGCTGTCCAAGCCGATGATCGGTGACCTGGCTACCCTGCAGGCCTTGCTCGAAGGGCAGACCGACGCCCAGGCAATTGCCATGCAATCCAGCCAGGCCGGCGAGATGGTCGGCATGATGGCGCTGCAGAGCGGCATGGCGACCGTGCAAGGCAATGACGTGGTGTCGAGCCTGCACTATGCCGACGGTATGGTCGACTTCAATGGCAAGAAGATGACTGTCGAGGAATTTGCCATGATCCTGGCAGGGCACTTTGCGGCGATGCAGCCGCAAGAGGGCTGAGTCTGTAATGGCCCCATCGCCGGCAAGCCGGCTCCCACAGTTGCGCTATCTCTGTGGGAGCCGGCTTTGCGGCGAGAGGGCCCTTGCAGGCAACACAAAAACCGCTTTAGAAATCCCTTGATTGTCTGTAGCCTTCGGCGTCCGATAATAATCCGCGCCCGCAGAGGGCCGTGGCGGCATGCCTGCCGTCCGGCACCCTTAGCCGATCTGCCAGGGCCGGGTGATACACTCGATTTGACGCGCACGCGCGCCTGCAGGTCCAGCGATCATGACCCAGATTTCCGAACGCCTGTTGGTTCAGGCCCACCTTGATGCCAAGCAGCCCAACCCGCTGACCGCCGAGCAGGAGGCCGAATACCGTGCGGCCATCGCTGCCGAGCTGAAGGCGCAGAATGCCGTACTGGTCGCTCACTACTACTGCGACCCGGTGATCCAGGCGCTGGCCGAAGAAACCGGCGGTTGTGTCTCCGACTCGCTGGAAATGGCCCGCTTCGGCAAGAACCACCCGGCCGAAACGGTGATCGTCGCCGGCGTGCGCTTCATGGGCGAGACGGCCAAGATCCTCACCCCGGAAAAACGCGTGCTGATGCCGACCCTGGAGGCCACCTGTTCGCTCGACCTGGGTTGCCCGGTCGAAGAGTTCTCGGCCTTCTGCGACCAGCACCCGGAACGTACCGTGGTGGTCTACGCCAACACCTCGGCAGCGGTGAAAGCACGGGCCGACTGGGTGGTGACCTCGAGCTGCGCGCTGGAGATCGTCGAAAGCCTGATGGACAACGGCGAAACCATCATCTGGGGCCCGGACCAGCACCTGGGCCGTTACATCCAGAAGCAGACCGGTGCCGACATGCTGCTGTGGGACGGTGCCTGCATCGTTCACGAAGAATTCAAGTCGCGCCAGCTGGCCGACATGAAGGCGCTTTACCCGGATGCGGCGATCCTGGTGCACCCCGAATCGCCGGAGGCAGTGATCGAGCTGGCCGACGCGGTGGGTTCCACCAGCCAGCTGATCAAGGCTGCGCAGACGCTGCCGAACAAGACCTTCATCGTCGCCACCGATCGCGGCATCTTCTACAAGATGCAGCAGCTGTGCCCGGACAAGGAGTTCGTCGAAGCGCCCACCGCCGGTAACGGCGCGGCCTGCCGCAGCTGCGCGCATTGCCCGTGGATGGCGATGAACACCCTGGAGCGGGTGCTGGATTGCTTGCGTAACGGGAGCAACGAGATTTTCGTTGATCCGGCGCTGGTGCCCAAGGCGATCAAGCCTCTGAACCGGATGCTGGACTTTACCCAGGCGGCACGGCTGAAGCTTTCCGGTAACGCCTGAGGCCCAATCGCCGGCAAGCCGGCTCCCACAGGTCTGAGGTCGATGCAGTACCTGTGGGAGCCGGCTTGCCGGTGATTGGGCTGCAAATCAGCCCCTCTAGCGCCCCATCATCTCCTGAACCATGCGCCGCTGCTCCATGATCTCCCGCTGGCGCTGGTCGATCTGCGAAGCCAGCGGGAAGTTGCCACCCGCACGGCGCTTGGCGTAATCCAGCTGCTGGATCGCCTGGTCAAAGTCCCCCACCAAGGTGAAGTACTCGGCTCGCGCCCGGTGCAGGCCAATGGTGTTGCCCGACAACCCACGTACTTCCGCCATGTCGTACCACACGTCCGGATCGTCCGGGCGGCTCTTGAGCAGGTCGTTCAATACCTTCTCCGCCTCTGCCGGTTTGTTCTGCTTGACCAGCAAGTCGGCGCGCACCTGTTTCAGCGGGTAGTTGCCTGGATACAAGCCTTGCATGCGCTCGGCCCTTTGCTGGGCATCGGCCAGGCGGTTATTGGTGATATCCAGGTCGATCTGCGCCAGGTTGTAAGTGATGTCGTTAGGCGCCTTGGCCAGCAGCGGCTTGAGATTCTCACGCGCTTCGTTGAGTTGCCCCCCCTTGATTTGGGCCAGGGCCAGGCCGTAGCGGGCGGCGTCCAGCTTGGGGTCTTCGTCGAGCTGGGCACGGAAACGCTTGGCGGCGAGGCCTGGGGTGCCTTCGTAAGTAAGTGCCACGCGGGCACGAATCAGCTGATAGCGCTGGCTGTCTTCGACGCCGCCCTTGGGCGCCTGCTCGGCGCGGTTGCGGGTGTCGGCGATACGCGATTCGGTCACCGGGTGGGTCAGCAGAAATTCCGGTGGCTTGGCGTCGTAGCGGTACTGACGCGCCAGGCGCTCGAACATGGTTGGCATGTTGCGAGGGTCGTAACCGGCCTTTTCCAGGTTCTGGATGCCGACACGGTCGGCCTCTTGCTCGTTCTGCCGCGAGAAACGCCGCTGCTCCTGGATCGCCGCCGCCTGGGTGCCGGCAATCATGCCAATACCCGCATCGCCAGCACCCCCGGCTGCCAGCACGATACCCGCCAGCAACGCGGCCATCATCGGCAGTTGCATACGTTGCTGGGCCTCGACGCCGCGGGCGAAGTGGCGCTGTGACAAGTGCGCCAGTTCGTGGGCCAGTACCGAGGCGTATTCACCTTCGGTCTGGGCATTGAGGAACAGGCCTCCGTTGACCCCGACGATGCCACCGGGGGCGGCAAAGGCGTTGAGTTCCTTGCTGTCGATGAGGATGAATTCCAGGCGCCGGTCCTGCAGCTGGCTGGTTTCGGCCAACCGGTACACCGTGGTCTCGACGTAATCCTTGAGCTGCGGGTCGTTCAGCTGGTTGACCTGGCCGCGCAGCAGGCTCAGCCAGGCGCGGCCGAGCTGGTGTTCCTGCTGTGGCGAGACGATCGCGGAACTGGCGTCGCCCAGTGATGGCAGGTCGTCAGCATGGCCGGGGAGGGCCATCAGGCAGGCCAGCGTCAGCAGGGTAGGGCGCAGTAGGTTCATGCACGAAGCTCGCGTCGGATAAAGCACCTACTGTAGCCGGCTCACACGTTGGCGACCAGTGGCGGTATCCTAGCCAGCCTGTCTGCCCCGCTTGTGGAGAATGCCCCGATGAGTGACACCCTGACCTGCGACGCCGAACTGGACGCCAGCGGGCTGAACTGCCCCTTGCCCCTGCTCAAGGCGAAGATGGAACTCAATCGCCTGGCCAGCGGCGCGGTGCTCAAGGTGATCGCCACCGACGCCGGTTCCCAGCGCGACTTCCGCACTTTTGCCCAGTTGGCCGGTCATACGCTGCTGCGTGAAACGGCCGAGGCCGGCACCTACACCTACTGGCTGCGCAAGGCCTGAGTCTCAATCAAGGATCGTCAATGTTCAAAGTGCTTCGCGACTGGCTGCATCGCTACTTCTCCGATGAAGAGGCGGTGGTGCTGGCGGTGCTGCTGTTCCTGGCCTTCACTGCGGTTCTGACCCTCGGCGGCATGCTCGCGCCGGTGTTGGCGGGGATGGTGCTGGCGTTCCTGATGCAGGGGTTGGTCAATGCCCTGGAGCGCATCCGGGTGCCGACCCGGCTTGCGGTGATGCTGGTGTTCGCCCTGTTCATGGGCGCGCTGGCGGTGTTCCTGCTGGTGCTGGTGCCGCTGCTCTGGCACCAGCTCATCACCTTGTTCAACGAGTTGCCGGGCATGCTCGGCAAGTGGCAGTCGCTGTTGTTGCTGTTGCCGGAGCGTTACCCGCACCTTGTGTCGGACGAGCAGGTGCTGCGCGCCATCGAGTCAGTGCGCGGCGAGATCGGCAAGTTCGGCCAGTGGGCGCTGACCTTCTCGCTGTCGAGCCTGCCACTGCTGGTCAACGCCATGATCTATCTGGTGCTGGTGCCGATTCTGGTGTTCTTCTTTCTCAAGGATCGCGAGCTGATCGGGCGCTGGGTCAGTGGTTATCTGCCGCGCCAGCGGACCCTGCTCAACCGTGTGGGCAGCGAGATGAACCGGCAGATCGCCAACTACATTCGCGGCAAGGGCATCGAGATCCTGATCTGCGGGATAGCCACCTACATCGCTTTCATCAGCCTGGGGCTCAACTACGCCGCCTTGCTGGCGCTGCTGGTTGGGTTGTCGGTGGTGGTGCCGTATGTGGGGGCGGTGGTTGTGACCGTACCAGTGACACTGATTGCGCTGTTCCAGTGGGGGTGGGGTGACCAGTTCATCTACCTGATGACGGTGTACGCGATCATCCAGGCCCTGGATGGCAACGTGCTGGTGCCGCTGTTGTTCTCCGAAGCAGTAAGCCTGCACCCGGTGGCGATCATCTGCGCGGTGTTGCTGTTTGGCGGGCTGTGGGGGTTCTGGGGGATCTTCTTTGCGATCCCACTGGCGACGCTGATCAAGGCGGTGCTGGATGCCTGGCCGCGGCAGGAGGTCAGCGTTTCACCGATACTCTGAATGCAATCGGGGCCGCTTCGCGCCCCATCGCCGGCAAGCCGGCTCCCACAGATAGTGCATGTACTTTTTCTGTGGGAGCCGGCTTGCCGGCGATGGGGCGCGAAGCGGCCCCGCTCGATCTCAAGCCTTGTCCAGCGCCTGAGCCGCCGCCAGCACTGCATCCACATGCCCGGGCACCTTCACCCCACGCCATTCCTGGCGCAGCACGCCGTTCTTGTCGATCAGGAAAGTGCTGCGGTCAACCCCCATGTATTCCTTGCCATAAAGCTTCTTCAGCTTGATCACGTCGAACAGCTGGCACAGGGCTTCGTCCTTGTCGCTGATCAGCTCGAACGGGAAGCCCTGCTTGGTCTTGAAGTTCTCGTGCGACTTGATGCCATCGCGCGACACGCCGAACACCACGGTGTTGGCCGCGGCGAAGGCCGCGTGCTGGTCACGGAAGCCCTGGCCTTCGGTGGTGCAGCCCGGGGTGCTGTCCTTGGGGTAGAAGTACAGCACCACTTGCTGGCCCTTGAGCTGAGCCAGGCTGACGGCCTGGCCGCTGGTGGCCTGGGCCTGGAAGTCGGTGACAGGTTGGTCGAGTGCTACAGCCATGACGGGTTTCCTTACACGGGGTTCTGTGGGCGCCAAGGTTCGATCAGCGCATCCAGGTTAAGGGCGTCGGCAAAGTCGAGGAACTGGTCGCGCAGCCAGCTGATCTGGGTGCCGGCCGGCAGGATCACGGTGAACTGGGCATTGAGCATGCTGCTGCCGGTCTGCGGCGCCAGGTAGGTGTCGCAGGTCATGGCTTCGAGCTCGACGCGGTGGTCGAGGAAGAACTGGCACAGTTCGTTGATGATGTCCGGGCGATAGGCGGCGCTGACGTAGGCCACATAAGGCAGGGCCTGCGGGCGCACCTCCTGGTCGGCGCTGCGCACCACGTCGAGGGTCAGGCCGTGCTTCTTGCCCAGGCCCGGCAGGGTGGATTCGAGGCGCGCCAGGGCGTCCCAGCTACCGCCCACCTGCAAGACCAGGGCGCTGGTCTCGCCATGCCGGCTCAGGCGCGAGGTGACTACCGCGCAGCGGTTTTCGAAGGCGGCGCGGCTGAGGACGTTGGCCAGCTCCATCGGGTTGGGGCCCAAGGCGCTGATGACGAGGAATTGTTCGCGGACGGTGGGGGTGGACATGCAGCATTCCTAAAGCGATGAGCGGTCGGTGCAGGACGGGCAAAAGCCTCCTGTCGGCAGGGCCCGGGGCTCGCAAGCGAGGACGTGGACGCAGGCCGGGGAGCAAGGTCGACGGCCCGGCGGGCCGCGCTGCACCGATCAAAGGGTCAAGGGTAGCGAAATAAGGCGCCGAGGGGAATGCTCCGCCCGCCTGCTTCGCTTGTGCAAGGCCGATGCCCCCAGTACCATTACCGCTCTCTTTTTCCGGCAGGAGCAGTTACATGATTGCGGGCAGTATGGTGGCATTGGTCACACCCATGGATGCACAAGGGCGTCTTGACTGGGGCAGCCTCGACAAACTTGTAGACTTCCACCTGGAAAATGGCACCCACGCGATCGTCGCTGTCGGCACCACCGGTGAGTCCGCCACGCTGGATGTCGAAGAACACATCCTGGTCATCAAGCACGTGGTCGAGCGCGTCAAGCACAGCAAGAAGCCGATTCCGGTGATCGCCGGTACCGGCGCCAACTCCACCGCCGAAGCCGTGCACCTGACCCAGAACGCCAAGAACGCCGGCGCCGACGCCTGCCTGCTGGTGGTACCGTACTACAACAAGCCGACCCAGGAAGGCCTGTACCAGCACTTCAAGCACATCGCCGAAGCCGTCGACATCCCGCAGATCCTCTACAACGTACCCGGCCGCACCTCCTGCGACATGCAAGCCGAGACCGTGATCCGCCTGTCGAGCGTGCCGAACATCATCGGTATCAAGGAAGCCACCGGCGACCTGGTGCGCGCCAAGGCCATCCTCGATGGCGTCGACAAGGACTTCATCGTCCTGTCCGGCGATGACCCGACCGCCGTCGAGCTGATCCTGATGGGCGGCAAGGGCAACATCTCCGTTACCGCCAATGTCGCCCCGCGCGAAATGGCCGATCTGTGCGAGGCCGCCCTTGAGGGCAATGCCGAGAAGGCCCGCGCGATCAACGAAAAACTCATGCCGCTGCACAAAGACCTGTTCTGCGAAGCCAACCCGATCCCGGTGAAATGGGCGCTGGTTGAAATGGGCCTGATGCACAAGGGCATTCGCTTGCCGCTGACCTGGCTGAGCGAAGGCTGTCACGAAAAAGTCCGTACTGCCTTGCGCCAGTCCGGCGTACTGGTTTAAGAGGAAGTACACCGCATGAAGCGACTGGCTGGTCTTTCCGCGCTCGCCCTGATTATCTCCAGCACCAGTGGGTGTGGCTGGCTGTGGGGCGAGGATGGCTATTTCCGCGACCGCGGCAGCGATTACCTGCAGGCTCACCCGACCGCACCGATGCAACTGCCGCAGGACGCCAGCAACGTCAAGCGCCTTGATCCGCTGCTGCCGATCCCGCGCAATGTGGCCGATGACCGCGCCACCGGCGAATTCGAAGTACCACGCCCGCAGCCACTGGTGGGCGGTGCAGAAGTCAGCGATTTCACCCTGCAGCGCAGCGGCAGCAGCCGTTGGGTCCTGGCCCAGCGCTCGCCGGCCGAAGTGTGGCCGGTGGCCCGCCAGTTCTTCGAGGACAACGGTTTCCGCATCGCTGAAGAGCGCCCGCAAACCGGCGAATTCAATACCACCTGGCAGCGTTTCGACGAACTGTCGGCTTCGCTCGGCCAGCGCCTGGCCAGCACCGCAAGCAGCGGTGACAGCGAAGTGCGCGTGCGTGTTCGCATGGAGCCCGGTGTGCAGCGCAACACCTCCGAGGTGTACATCGTCAGCGTCGAGCGCCCGGCGGGCAGCACGGCCGAGCCTGCGTTCCCGTCCACTTCCAGCAATACCGGCGCCGATGCGCTGCTGGTCGACGAAATGCTTGCCAGCATGAACCGCAGCGCCGAGAAGGGCGGTTCGGTGTCGCTGCTGGCCGCGCGCGACTTCGACGCGCCGAGCCGCGTCAGCCTGAGCGAAGACGGCAGCGGCAACCCGGTGCTGTACCTGGGTGCCGACCTGGACCGTGCCTGGTCTAGCGTAGGCCGCGCCCTGGAGCAGGGTGGCGAATGGCGCGTCGAGGACATCAACCGCAGCCTGGGCCTGTACTACATCAACCTGTCGGAAAAACCAGACGACAAGCAGAACCAGCCGGGCTTCTTCAGCCGCATGTTCGGCAGCGAACCGTCCAAGGAAGAGCGTGAAGCCCGCGCCGAGCGCTACCAGGTCCGCCTGAGCAAGGTGGGCGAGAGCGTGCAGGTTACCGTCGAGAAGAACATCAACACCGTGGCCCCGGCCGATGTCGCCCGTCGCGTGCTGAGCGCCATTCAGGACCACCTGGGTTAAGTGCGCTTCGCGGTACTCGGAAGCGGAAGCCAGGGAAATGGCACGCTGATCGCCAGTGGTGACACCTTCATCCTGGTCGATTGCGGGTTTTCCCTGCGCGAAACCGAGCGGCGCCTGGCGCTGCTCGGGGTGTCGGCGGCGCAATTGAGCGCGGTGCTGGTCACCCACGAACATGCCGACCATGTGCATGGGGTGGGGTTGCTCTCACGGCGCTACAATGTACCGGTCTACCTCAGCCAAGGGACCTTGCGCGGCTTGCGCAAGCCGGTGGAGGTGGCCGGTTTTCTCGCCTGCGGCGACACCCTGCGCATCGGCTGCCTGGACGTAAGTGCGGCGCGGGTCGAGCACGACGCCTACGAGCCGCTGCAGTATGTGCTCAGCGACGGCCACCGGCGCTTTGGCATGCTCACCGACCTCGGCTCCTACGACGCCCGGTTGCTGGAGCGCTACCAAGGCCTGGACGCCCTGCTGATCGAAGCCAACCACTGCCGCGACCTGCTGGCACGCGGGCACTACCCGTACTTCCTCAAGCAGCGCGTGGGCGGCATGCAAGGCCATTTGAACAATCACCAGGCTGCCAGCCTGGTGCAAGAGTTGGGCTGGAGCAACCTGCAACACCTGGTACTGGCCCACCTCAGCAGCAAGAACAACCTGCCACAACTGGCCCGCCAGTGCTTTGTCGACACCCTCGGGTGCGACCCGGACTGGCTCCAGGTGGCAAATCAGGAACATGGGCTCGACTGGCGCGAAATCGCCTAGCCCAACACTCAAGCAAGCGGAGCCCTCCACCATGGAAAAACGCGACGAACTCTACCGCGGCAAAGCCAAATCGGTTTACAAGACCGACGACGCCGACCGCTTGATCCTGCTGTTCCGTAACGACACCTCGGCGTTCGACGGCAAGCGCATCGAACAACTCGACCGCAAAGGCATGGTGAACAACAAGTTCAACGCCTTCATCATGCAGAAGCTCGAAGAAGCCGGCGTGCCGACCCAATTCGACAAGCTGCTGGGCGACAACGAGTGCCTGGTGAAGAAGCTGGACATGATCCCGGTCGAGTGCGTGGTGCGTAACTATGCCGCCGGCAGCCTGGTCAAGCGCCTGGGCGTGGAGGAGGGCATCAAGCTGGAGCCTTCCACCTTCGAGCTGTTCCTGAAGAACGACGAGAAGGGCGACCCCTTCATCAACGAATCCCACGTTGTCGCGTTCGGTTGGGGTACCGCCGAGCAGCTGGTTGAAATGAAGAAGCTGTCGCTGAAGGTCAACGAAGTGCTGAGCAAGCTGTTCGACGACGCCGGCCTGCTGCTGGTCGACTTCAAGCTGGAGTTCGGCGTGTTCCACGGCCAAATCGTCTTGGGTGACGAGTTCAGCCCGGACGGCTGCCGCCTGTGGGACAAGGAAACCCGCAAGAAGATGGACAAGGACCGCTTCCGCCAGGGTCTGGGCGACGTGATCGAAGCCTACGAAGAAGTTGCCAAGCGCCTTGGCGTGCCGCTGTAAGCGGCGCGTTCACGCAAGCGCCTGATACCACGCGATTTTTTTGAAAATAAAGGTTTGCGTTTTCAGAATTCGCTGGTATGATGCGCGGCATTGGAGAGATGCCGGAGTGGTCGAACGGGACGGATTCGAAATCCGTTGTACTGGCAACAGTACCTAGGGTTCAAATCCCTATCTCTCCGCCATATATAGAAAGCCCTTGTAATTCAATGAGTTACAGGGGCTTTTTCTTTTCTGTTTTACTACTTGCTTTTACTACTCATTTCCCAATCGGTTATCCTCTGATTCGAGAGTGCTGGCGCATTGCCCACTCTGAGCGATCACGGAGGAAAAATGGCGGTTAATTCGTTCAGCCCTAAGAAATATGTGGACCATACCATCGTTGATGAAAATGGCTACACGGTCGGCCATATTCGCGTGAAGCCAAGCGGAGTGCTGTGGTCCCCAAGCGGAGGCAAGGGGTGGTATGGGATTCCGCTCGAAGATTTCGCAGCCTTCATGGTTAACCATGGAAGCAAACAGACGAAGTAGCTCTGGCGAGAGGGCAGCATTGTCAAGCGGGATCGGTAAATGAGAAATCCTACCATCTGTGCTTTATAGAAATATCGAGGGCTACGCCTGTAGCCCTGCCGTTCTCCTTCATTTGTTCCAATGACGTTTGACTGTCGCTATCCCAAGGCCCAATTTATTGGCTGTCTCGCTCTGACTCAAATTGTCTGTCTTGCACGCCTGAACCTTTGCAATCGTTTCTGTAGCTTCTGGGCGTCCCAGTTTCTTGCCCTCAGCCTTTGCACGGATAAGACCTTGCTGTGTGCGTTCTATCAGCAGGTCACGCTCAAACTCTGCTACAGCGCTCAATACCTGCATAGTCATCTTGCCTGCTGCGGATGTGAGGTCTACGCCGCCGAGGGCCAGGCAGTGAACACGAATTCCGTGATCTGCGAGATGCTCAACAGTTTGACGGACATCCATTGCGTTACGGCCCAGTCGGTCAAGCTTAGTAACGATCAACACGTCTCCCGATTCCATCCGCTCCAGCAGCTTTTGAAAACCCTTACGTTCCTTAGCAGCAACACTGCCCGATACTGTCTCTTCCACTACACGGCTGACCTGCACGTCAAAGCCTGCTGTCTTAACTTCTTGCAGTTGGTTTTCAGTGAACTGGTTGGAGGTACTGACACGGGCGTAGAGGAAAGTGCGAGACATTTGATTGATCCCTTCAAGTATCATTTAACGTAGGATCATTATAGATTGGTATCGAAAACTACGTAAAGCTATTTTTATGATCCTCTATACCGTCTGTCAGATTGGTATCGTTTAACGGTCGATTCTTGATACCGAGGACGGTCCTGCTTGAAGGAACCCCGGCGTAGTGGCAATGTGTCCTCATCGTTCAAGGATGGAAGGTGTGGTGATGGCGCTGATTGATTGCTACGAATGCGGAAAGCGGATTAGTGACACTGCTGCATCGTGTCCAAGCTGTGGAGCGCCTGCGAAGAAAAAAACTCCTGACAGGATCGACGCGAGCTTTCAGATTCCATCGACGCCATCGCGAGTGGTCAGCTTCCCCTTGTTTCTGGCGGTGATCTTTGCACCCTTCATTTTTTTTTGGTTTCTCTTGAGGCATGGATACAGTAGTAAGGTCAGGGCCTTGGGCCTATGCTGGCTGGTCATTTTCGTTTACTTGTATTTTGCGTCCAATAACTTGCCAAATGGGCCCGAGTCGCAGATAGCTGCCGCCCCCCCACCTAAATCTAAGCTGCAATTGTTAGATGAAAAATACCCTGAAAGCAGTGCCCTCTATGAGGAGGTCAACTCAGCAGTGGGCTGTGGCAGTAAATTCAGTGATCAAAAAAAGAAGGATATTTTTGACAGAGACTACAAGAATCACTGGATGACCTGGAGAGGTGTAGTCGCTCTAGCTGATGCCGATGACGTGTCGCTAAATCTCGATGGTGTAGGGATACAGGACTTGCAGGTTGATTTCCTGAGCAAGGGCGCTGGTTACGACCTGAAGAAGGGGGATAAGATTCAGGTGAGGTTTCTCATGTCCACTGCTGGTGGCTGTTTCTTACCATTCTGGGGTGACTACGCTGTTATTGATGGCAAACGTAGTGCCGGTATCGAACAGGCAGCGGTTCAGGACATTAAATCGCAGGCTGGCATGCTCGACGATGTAGATGCAAAATCCGGTGCCTTACGCTGGTCGATTCAGGTGGCATCGCTGTCAGATCAATCTACAGCTGAATCATTGGTCAGCACTCTCAAAAGATCGGGATACGTCGCCTATTTGACACGCACCGACAACGTTAGCCGCGTATTCATCGGCCCGTTAACTGAGCGAGCAGAGGCTGACCGTCTTAGAGAACAGCTAAAACAGAGCTTCCACCTTAATGGTTTTGTTGTCAGATATGTCCCAAGACAGATATGACCAGATACTTTGCGATAGCGCTGATTTCAGCTTGGTACTGAGGGAGATCTACGACGAAGCTAGGAGAACGTCAATGCATCTGCTGGCGTGCCTCCATCACACTCACACGACCCTCAAGCCTGTTCGCGTTCGTGTCCAATCTCTCCGAGAGGTTGTTTAACCGTAGCTCGGCATAACTGGCTTGAGATAGCTGGATAGTCTGTAGCTGATCCACACGGCTTGATAGTTGAGCTACCTGCTCCGATGTGGCGTTCGCTATGGTGTGGGTGTGAATGGTGAGCGCGAGTGTGGACACTGTCATCAGCGTCATTACCGCGCTAATTGTTAAATTTATTTTCGTGTTAATTGTAATTTTCTCGTTGTTGTGGGCGGAAAGCAATCGTGCTTGACATGTAAACATCAAAGGTCAATAAACATGCGGGTTGTAGAGGTGTAGGAGGCCCATTAGACCTCCGTTATCTATCCTGATTAGTGCTCTTTATTGTTGGTATCGCTCCAACAAAATTTTGTGCGTTAGGTCAGCACTCTCATTCATCAACCTTTCTAACCTTGATGTTGGAGCAGGTTTCGATGCTTCGAGCATCTTATCAATATGATGCTGAATTTCTTCTTCTGACAGTGACGCCTCAACCGGCTCAGCTTGTGTTGCCGGTGTTTGTTTCTTGGCTGCATTGCGAGCCAGGGCACGCTCAAGTTGCTTATTAAGGCTATTGTAATTGATAGGCATTATTGTTTATCCTTTTCAAATGAAAGATTGGCGAAGAATTCTTCTGCTTCAGCCAGGGCGTTAGCCCGGTCTTTATCTTCTTTTGCTTGCAGAGCCTTGGCTTCTTTTTCTTTCTTCTGATGGAAAAGTTGCTCTGCGAGTAGAAGTTTGTTTTTCTCTTTTAGGGCTTCCAGTTCTTCAAGGTAATTTTCTTCCGTTTGTTTGGCAACATCGCTTAGCAAATCAGCAATGTTGGTTTTCTGAAGGTACACAGTAAGCGTGAACGTCGCGTCAGTTTTGTGATGCTCTGAAAGTGTGCGACCTTCCTTAAACAGCATTTCAAGTTGCGGCATCAGAATAGCGGCGGGGCCATCAAGTCGATCAACTGAATTGAAACTGCGGAGAAACAGTTTCTTAGCTTTCTCAATTCGACTATCAAGTTCTGTTTGAGAGAAAACGAACTCGTTAATGTTCACATGTTTGGTTTTATTAATCATGATTTATTACCTTTTGGTTTTGGATGGGCAAAGAGTGCCCGTTGTTTGCTCATATGAGCAAATTCGTTGAGAATTTTATTAATGCCTTTTTAAAGGCGGGAGAAGCATCTTCGCGCTACACTACGTTACGCTATCGTCAATTTCGCTTCGCTCTCTTGACTAACCTTAATACTTATAATAATACTCGGAACGACCCTTCAGACTATTCAGGGTTGGCTATGACATGTTACTAGTAAGATCTACAGGTCTGAATGTTAAATATAAGTTGCGCAGAGTATGCTTCAGACTATTCAGAGAGAATTCAGAAAGCGTTGAGGTTTAGCTTCTTTAGCTCGTCTTTTAAATATTTCGGAGCGGAGTCTTTATTGAAGCCCCTTGCAATGCCAGCAGGGGTGATGTGTAGAACCCCCTCATCCGTTCGCTTTGATATACAGCCAAGTTGCTCCAGCACAGCAGCAATCTTTCTGTCCGATATTGGTTGCTGACTGTCTACTGACAGACAAGCCTTGATACTAGACACGTTGACCACGGGAGCCTTTTCAATCATTTTTTCGATCTGCTCTGCAATCTTATCCTCTAGAGACCAGCCTAGGCGGGCCTGTTTACTTTCTGTCATGATCGCTGGCGCGTAGGGGCTGTATTTATACAGATCCACAGTCTCAAGATAGTCACGTACTTTCTGAAAGCCCCCGCAATCGAGCCAGTGGGCAAACTTACCGATGAAGCTCTGCGACTCAGCTTGATTAACTTTATATTCAATGAATTCAGGGATGAAAAAACGTCGATCAGATGATTCAAAATAGACAGGATCATAATCATTAGAGGCAATCATAAGATTTAATTTGTTGTCCACAGTAACCACTGGTAGTCCTTTACGATTTATCATAAGTGTTTCGTTGCTTTGATAAATTTTAAGTACGTTGGTAGTCCGTCTTTTATCTACATAGCACTCATCACAGAGCAGCGTGGTTTTACCTATCAGGGCATCTTGGAACGTCCCTACGATATCTGACAGAGAGCATACATCCGCGCTCACTCCCATAATTCCTCTCATCAACGTACCCACCATGAAGGTTTTACCAATCCCCTGACGCGAACGTAGAACGGGAGTAGCAATTATCTTCTGTTCTGGACGACGAATAGCGTGTGCTACCCACCAGAGCATGTAGTCTCGCTCGGCTTCAACCTTGAACATCCGTTGCATATAATCAAGGAAAGGGCCTACGTCTTCGGCAGGGACATTGGAACCTGAATAGCTGACCTTATGAGCCTTCCAAGTGTTGACCAATCCACCGGGCAAGAATGCGGGACCGTTGGGTACGAAGCCGTCCCCGTAGGAGTAATCAAGGCAAGCGAGAAGATATGCGCCTGATGCTTTTGAATCTGTCCCGCCCATTTGTTTATAAAATGCTCTGAGGACGCCTGTGCCGCCTTGCACGGTGCCTGTTACCAAGTCCATAAACTTATCGTTCGCGGTGTTGGAGGGTACGCCTATAAAGCGTTTCTTTACGGCGGCTACTGCGTTGTTATGGCTGTTATCGGTTGTTGTTGCTGGGTTCGTCATTGGTGTTTACCTCGATAGATGGGTTTTTATTTTCAAACAGTGCTTTGTATAGGCCGCTGATCATTAAGTTGAGTTGATGATTGGTGCTTGTGTTGCCGTAATACTGCATGATCTTCAAAAGCTCAGACGAAGATCGCTCATTGAGATGTATTCTCATTAGATGTTACCTCTTGATATGTATGCTTGCGGTTGGGTTAATGGGCTGAAACAGCCGTTTCTTTCATAACAGCTTGTGCTGTCAGAAACTCTTGCATCTCTGCCAAGTGGTTAAATACCTCGCTAGGCGAGAGAGCTGGGAAAAGTTTTACTCTTGCTCTGTGCCACTTTCCGTGGCAGGTCGAGGAGCAGATTGCTCGATTGGAGCGCTTGGTTAACATTTGTGTGCCACATACAATACATGGGCGAAATATAGCGGCCATAAAGATTCCTTTCGGCAGAAGGGGGTGATCGCGAAAAATAATAAATTCGATTCGAGAGAAAGCCCCACTAACTCACGAGGAATAGATAAGCTGACGGGGCTTGGGTGTCTGATGCTGCCTGCGTAATAACATCAGAAGGAATTGCTGTCGCGGTAGTAAGGAGAGGAAAAACTAACGGACAACAAATATCAACATTTGTCACATTGAAGAAAGGCGAAGAATGTTGATGGTGAAACGAAAGTGACGCAGAGGATTAAATGGTTTTTCTCGTTGCGAGATAAATTTAATCCATGCATCTATTATACAGGTCTACCCCCTAATTTTGCAATGGGGGCAAGCGAACTTGTCGCGTATGGAATATATATTGTCGCATTTGCGGCAACAATTTAAACGTGGTCTTCATAGTTTAATTGCTTTCACTGTTTAGACGCATCTCAACACCAAAAAGTCACATCTTACAGCGACTTTTATAAAATATTTTCTGGTTGAGTGGTGCGCATAATTTTAGCATTGAGTTTATCAAGTTAGTTTAAAGGCGAGCTTTTCTATCGCGGCGGACTTCTGCCCTTCGCTATGGCCAGCACTGTAGACATCAAACGTTACTGTTCCTGTTTCGTGGCCTACCAATTCAGCGATGAGGATGCCGGGAACGTCCTGGCGTTGTAGCTGGGTAATAACGGTTTTCCGTATAGAGTGGAATACGTACGCCTTGCCGAATGAAAGCTCTTTTTTCAAGCGTCCAAAGGCTTTGCTTAGCCCGTCAGATCTATTGCCGTATTTGTTATTGGAAGCGGTAGATATCAGGTAGCCGTCTTTTGTGTTAGTCACTAAACGATTAATCAGCGGCTTGATATGGCTATGTATGGGGACTGATCGAATACCTGCACGGGTCTTGGAGTCTTCGATTTTGAAACTCTCGATGCCTTCGATTGCCACGACGCTCTCTGTGCGAAGTCTGCATAGCTCCTCGATACGGCAGCCTGTATAGGCCCCAAGCTGGATGAGCACACACAGTCGGTCATTACCCTTCGTTTTGGCGTGCTCGTAAATCTTTTCGATTTCTTCGGGGGTAAATGCTAGTCGTTCAGTTTCGGCTTTAGCCTTCCCTAAGCTTGGGGAGGTCGTGATTTTCAAACGGGTTAGCTTTTTCCTTGAAGTCTTTGCTCCATGCACTGTCATGCTTCATAGCCCATTTCCAGAACGTGTTACCGGCCAGAAGGTATTGAGCCTTGGTTTTGGAAGACAGGCCAAGTGAATCAAGCCATGATCCTATCGAGTCGGTATTAAGCTCAAGACTCTCTGTTTTCAAAAACTGAGAAAGCTTTTTGAGTTTGGATTCTTGCTGATCGACCGTTTTGGCGGGTAATCCGTTGGACAACCTGAACTCTTTGAATTTGGCTAGTCGTGTATCCGTGATTGGGGAGCGCATAGGAACAAGGTCAGGGTTGGCCCGGATGGATCTGGCTTCCTCGATCTCTTGTGGAGACAAGCTATAGGAGGCTATGAGAGCTTCACTCCCCAGCTTTTGGAATGCATTGGATACCTTCTGAGCAAGGCCTGCTGCTGAAATACTGTCAGGCAGACCTTTCTCCAGCGAATCTAGGTATTCCAGCATCACCTCACCGAATTCACTCACCTGCTGATGCAACCCATGCTCCATCATCTCGACCAATATGGGCTCCAATTCGGTGAAGAATGAGAGGTCGATGGGGGCGATGGCCCGTTGCTTCCTGACACTAGAAAATATGCTTTGTAGACGCTGATTCAGAGTCTCTTGTGAGCTACGGCTAAGCGCTGCTACATCTTCACGCCAGCGTGTTGCATCCTCAAGCTTACCTGCACGTATGGCCTGGAACTGGGCTTTCCAAGCTGAAATTATGGGCCAGCGCCGTTCTTTGGCTTCGGCTAGGTTACTGGTCCCAGTGGTTTTGGTGAGGGTGCTTTGTCCGTCGTAGGCGTGGCGGATGTCCACGGGGATGACGATGCGGGCGTAGTATGTGGACTCGCCTTTTTTCTGAATGAGATAGCTAGCTTTCATTCCCCAATACCGAGCAATTTTACTACTCATTTTTACTACTGTTGATCTCTGTAGTCCAGCATTGCTGGGCTCAATGGCTGAAAACCTCTTTGGCAGAGAATCCCTATCTCTCCGCCATACGCGAAGTAGTCGAAGCCCCCGAAAACATTGATGTTTTCGGGGGCTTCGTCGTTTCAGGATCCGGTTTCAGGGCAAACCTTGCATCCCACGCCGTCGTGCTTTAAAACCTTCCTGTCAGGATGATGGCTAAATGCCTGTCCGTCTTCGCCGACGATATTGCCCTTTAACAGCTAAGCTCCTCGCGGTAGGTGTAAAGCCGGCATCATCGACATGGCCGACATTTCTCTTCAAGTCGCTGCACATGGAGCACCTGGGATGGGCTATGTGTTGTTGGGTCACGGTGCCGGGCTGGCAGATTACGGGGTGATGTACGCCGCACTTGCAGCTCACGCTGCCAGACGTTCGCGCTAGCAGCCGCAACAGCCATGAACGACCAAGGACGTAGCATCTCGCTACAGCTGCTGGTGACCCTGGCCATCTTGCTGGGCATGCTGCTGCTCGGTATGGGCCTGGCCTGGCAGGGTTATCGCGGCACCCAGCAGGCACTGGTGGCCGCCGCCGGCGATGCCGCCCAGCAACTGGGCAAGACCATCGACGAGCGCGCCCGGCGTCTGCTCGACCCGGCGCAAAGCAGTATCCGGCTGCTCGCCTTCAATCCGGCTGCCAGTAGCTTGGCCGAGCGCCTTGAGCGCCTGCCGCAGCTGGTCGAGAGCCTCAATGCCAACAAGATGCTCAGCGCCGCTTATGTCGGTTACCCCAATGGCGAATTCCTGCTGGTCCGCCGGTTGCGCGACCCGCAATTATTGCAACGTTACGCTGCGCCAGCAGGCACCCGCTTTCTGGTTCAGAGCGTCAGCAAGGCGGGGGACGGTAGCGGTCAGGGTGAGTGGCGCTTCTACGATCAGCAATTGAACCTCCTGCAAACCCAGTCCAAGCCGGACTATCGCTACGACCCGCGCCCGCGTCCCTGGTTCGTCGAGGCCTCTGGGCGCTCGACCACCGTGCTCACCAACCCTTACGTATTCTTCACCACCCGTGAAGTCGGCATGACCATGGCCCAGCGTAGCGTCGACGGCGCGGCGGTGATCGGCATGGATGTGTCGGTCAATGATCTGGTCAGCGAGAGCCAGGATTTGCGCATGACCCCCGGCACCGAGACTGCCGTCATCGATGAGCGGGGCAATGTGGTGGCGTACCCGGATCTGAAGCGCGTCATTCTGCAGGAAGGGGAGGCGGTGCGCCTGTCGCGTATCGATGAACTGGGCATTCCCAGCCTCGAGCGCATCCACGCCAACCCGCTCCAGGGCGGCCGGCCGCAACCCTATGAAGTGCAGGGCAAGACCTGGTATGGCATGCGCCTGCCGCTCACCTCGCTGGTCGGCGAAAACTTCCAGGTGCTGATTGCCGTGCCGGGCGATGAGTTGCTGGCCGATGCGCGCAAGGTCCTGTTCGAGCAGATGCTCTGGGCGGCGGCGCTGATGGCCGTGCTATTGCTGCTGGGCGTCGTGCTTGGCCAGCGTATCGTCCGCCCGCTGCGCCTGCTGGCCGAGCAGGTGCGCGGCATTGCCGGGTTCGATTTCAGCCGCGAGGTGGGGGTGACGTCACGGGTGTCCGAGGTGCGCGAACTGAGCCAGGTACTGAGCCGCATGTCCGGCACCATCCGCAACTTCCAGGCGATCACGCTCACGTTAAGCCGGGAAAGCCAGCTGGAGCGCATGCTGGAGGGGGTGCTCAAACATCTGGTTGACGCCGCTGGCGTCAAGGCGGGCGCGGTCTACCTGTTCGATGACGACCAGTCCCAGCTGCGTCTGGCCGCTTCATGCCGGGGCGAGGGCTACCCGGACGTAATGACGGTGGCCGCGCATGAGCATGAAAAGCTGGCGGAGGTCGTGAAGCGTACGCTGGAGCTGCGCGGGCGAAGTCTAGCGGTGCTGCTGCGGGACCGTGGCCAGGTGCTGCTTGGCATCCTGGTGTTGCAACTGGATGAGGGGCAGGCGGGGGATGAAGTGGGCCAGCCGTTCCGGCAGTTCGTCGAGGAGCTGTCCGGTACTGCCGCGGTGGCCATCGAGACGCGGCAACTGGCCGAAGCTCAACAACGGCTGCTGGACGCCATGATCAAGCTGCTGGCTGATGCCATCGATGCCAAAAGCCCGTATACCGGCGGCCATTGCGAACGGGTACCGCAACTGGCGCAGATGCTGCTGGACCAGGTGGTGCAGGCCGACAGCGGCCCCTACGCCGACTTCGGCATGACCGAGGTCGAGCGCTACGAGTTTCGGGTGGCCGCCTGGCTGCATGATTGCGGCAAGATCACCAGCCCCGAGTATGTGGTGGACAAGGCGACCAAGCTGGAGTCTTTGTACAACCGCATCCACGAAATCCGCATGCGTTTCGAGGTGCTCTGGCGAGATGCCGAGCTGGCTTATTGGCAAGGGCTGGCGAGCGGGGCGGAGCAGCAGGCGCTGCAAGCGTCGCTGGAACGTTGCCAGGCCGAGTTGCAGGAGGAATTCGCCTTCGTCGCCAAGGCCAACTTGGGTGGCGAGTTCATGGAAGCGGGCGATATCGAACAATTGCAGCAGATCGGCCAGCGCCGCTGGCGGCGGCATTTCGACAACCGCCTGGGTATTTCCCGTGACGAGGAAGAGCGTTTCAAGGGTGTACCGCTGCTGCCGTTGCCGGTGGATGAGCGGCTCCTGGCCGACCGCCCCGAGCATCGGTTGCCCTGGGGGGCGCGCAAGCCGCCGGTGGTCAAGGGCGACCCGCGCAATGCCTGGGGCTTCGACATGAGGCTGCCGGCGAATGTGAGCGATCAGGGCGAGTTGTACAACCTGTCGATCCGACGCGGCACGTTGAACGACGAGGAGCGCTTCAAGATCAACGAACATATTGTGCAGACCATCATCATGCTTTCCAGCTTGCCGTTCCCGCGTCATCTGCGCAGGGTGCCGGACATCGCCGGCAATCACCACGAGAAGATGGATGGCAGCGGGTATCCGAGGCGCCTGGGCAAAGATGAGCTGAGCATCGCCGAGCGGGTGATGGCGATCGCCGACATCTTCGAGGCGCTGACGGCTGCCGACCGGCCGTACAAGGCGCCGAAGACCTTGTCAGAGTCGGTGAAGATCATGGTGTCGATGGCGCGAGACAATCACATCGACGGGCAGCTGATGCGGCTGTTCCTCAGCAGCGGTGTGTATCGGCAGTATGCCGAGCGGTTCCTCTGCGAAGAGCAGATCGATGAAGTGGATGTGGAATACTGGTTGGCGCAGATAGGCGGCTGCTGACGCAGGATCGCTTTGCGGCCCATCGCCGGCAAGCCGGCTCCCACAGAGCGTTGCGCGATGCAGTTGGAGCGGTGGGTTATCCCGTCTTTCTATCCTCTGCCCCGACCTGCATTTCAACTGCGCAACCGGCAACATGGCGCAGTACGCCGTGACAACCTGCCGCTGAGGCAACCTGCCGTCTTGACGCCCGGCCCCTCGGTTTGTTTGTGCTGGCAATTCAGAATACAATCAGCGAAACGATTCAGCTTTGTTGGTCAATTCGACAAAAGCCTGGGTCGTTTTCTGGTTCTCTGGCCGCTGAACAATGACCATAACAAGCCTGCGCGGAAGAACATGAAACACCTGGGCCAGCCACAGGCCCGTCCTCCGTTCTACAGACTGGAATTGATAAATGTTCAAGAAAGCTGGCAAGACCTTGCTGGGTCTGGCTGTCGCTGCGAGCTTCATGCAAGCGCACGCCGCAGAAACCAAGAAAGTCGATGTGCTGCTGGTCGGCGGCGGCATCATGAGTTCCACCCTGGCCGTGTGGCTGCACGAGCTGGAGCCGAGCTGGTCGATGGAAATGGTCGAGCGCCTCGATGGCGTCGCCGAAGAAAGCTCCAACGGCTGGAACAACGCCGGCACCGGCCACTCCGCGCTGGCCGAGCTGAACTACACCCCGGAAGACAAAGACGGCAACGTCAACATCTCCAAGGCCATCGAAATCAACGAAGCCTTCCAGATCTCCCGTCAGTTCTGGGCCTGGCAAGTGCGCCAGGGCGTGCTGAAGAACCCGCATTCGTTCATCAACACCACCCCGCACATGAGCTTCGTCTGGGGCGATGACAACATCAAGTTCCTCAAGAAGCGTTACGACGCGCTGCAAGCCAGCCCGCTGTTCCGCCCGATGCAGTACTCCGAGGACCACGCGCAGATCGCCAAGTGGGTCCCGTTGATGATGGAAGGCCGCGACCCGAACCAGAAGCTGGCCGTGACCTGGACGCCAATCGGCACCGACGTCAACTTCGGCGAGATCACTCGCCAGTTCGTCGGCCACCTGAAGACCCAGGAAAACTTCAACCTGCAGCTGTCCAGCGAAGTGCAGGACATCACCCGCAACGAAGACGGCTCCTGGCACGTCGAGTACAAGAACCTGAAGGACGGTACCAAAACGGCCACCGACGCCAAGTTCCTGTTCATCGGTGCCGGCGGCGGCGCGCTGAAGCTGCTGCAGAAGTCGGGCATTCCTGAAGCCAAGGAATACGCAGGCTTCCCGGTGGGCGGCTCGTTCCTGGTGACCGAGAACCCAACCATCGCCATGCAGCACATGGCCAAGGCCTACGGCATCGCCTCGACCGGTGCACCGCCCATGTCGGTTCCGCACCTCGATACCCGCGTGTTGGACGGCAAGCGCGTGATCCTGTTCGGGCCATTCGCCACCTTCTCGACCAAGTTCCTGAAGAACGGCTCGTACCTGGACCTGCTGAGCACCACCACCCCGCACAACGTGTGGCCGATGACCAAGGTCGGTATCGAGCAGTACCCGCTGGTCGAGTACCTCGCCGGTCAGCTGATGCTGTCGGACGACGACCGCTTCGAAGCCCTGCGCACCTACTTCCCGAACGCCAAGAAGGAAGACTGGAAGCTGTGGCAAGCCGGCCAGCGCGTGCAGATCATCAAGCGTGACGAAGAGAAGGGCGGCGTGCTGAAGCTGGGTACCGAAGTGGTGGCCTCGCAAGACCGCACCATCGCCGGCCTGCTGGGTGCATCGCCGGGCGCTTCGACCGCTGCGCCGATCATGCTGAACGTGCTGGAAACCGTGTTCAAGGAAAAGGTGGCGACGCCTGAGTGGCAAGCCAAGATCAAAGAGATCGTGCCGAGCTACGGTACCAAGCTGAATGCTTCGGCGGCTGCTACGCAGAAAGAGTGGAACTACACCGCTGAAGTGCTGCAGCTGGGGAAACCGCCGGTGATCGACGAGGGCGTCGGTACCACCACTGGCGTGGTCAAGCCGGTTGAGAGCAAGCCTGAGAACGACATGGCGCTGTAAGCAGCGGCCTTGTTGAGATCGAAAGCCACGGGGGTGACCTCGTGGCTTTTTTTTGCCTGTACCGGGCCCTATCGCTGGCAAGCCAGCTCCCACAGAATGCGCGCAGTTTTGAAACATTGCGCGGGACCGGTGGGGGCTGGCTTGCCAGCGATAGGGCCGGACAGACCACCACCGATCGGAAATCCCGCTTGAGGCCGCATGTTGCGGGGTGGGCAAGTGTGTCGCTTCGCGCTGCGCAAGACCGACATTCGATAAAGACACCCGCACCTTGCGCCTGCAGCGATCCCTTGTGGGAGCCGGCTTGCCGGCAATGAGGCCGGGGCAGGCACAACACCATCACCCTGTACAGCCTGTTCGGGCCCTATCGCCGGCAAGCCGGCTCCCACAGGAAGGACATGCTGCTGTTCATTGCTGACGGAGGATGCATTCCAGCAGCCCTGGGAACCGGCCGTCGAGCATTTCGCTGCGCAACGAGTTCATGTGGGTAGTCCCCACGTTCCGGGTGTGCACCAGCCCCGCATCGCGCAGCACGCGAAAGTGATGCGACATGCTCGACTTCGGCCGGCCGCCATCCAGCTCGCCGCAACTGGCTTCGGTGACACCTGCCAGGTGGCGCACGATCTCCAGGCGCACGGGGTCGCTCAGCGCATAGAGCACGCGCTCCAGGATCAGGTCTTCGGGGTTGGGATGTTTGTAGGCTCGCATGGTCGCCATGATAACGGGGGTTTCACAAATTGCCATAGTTCGAATATGATCGAACAATCGTATTCAGATGACCCCGGAGTCTGCTCATGTCTGCATTGTTCCAACCCTATACCCTCAAGGACGTCACCCTGCGCAACCGCATCGCCATCCCGCCGATGTGCCAGTACATGGCCGAGGACGGCATGATCAACGACTGGCACTACGTGCACCTGGCAGGCCTGGCGCGTGGCGGCGCGGGTTTGCTGGTAGTCGAGGCCACTGCGGTGGCGCCGGAAGGGCGTATCACCCCTGGCTGTGCCGGTATCTGGAGCGACGCCCATGCCCAAGCTTTCGTGCCGGTGGTGCAGGCGATCAAGGCCGCAGGTTCCGTGCCTGGCATCCAGATCGCCCACGCCGGGCGCAAGGCCAGCGCCAACCGCCCGTGGGAGGGTGACGACCATATCGCTGCGGATGACGCACGCGGCTGGGAAACCATTGCCCCGTCGGCCATCGCCTTTGGCGCACACCTGCCGAAAGTGCCGCGGGAAATGACCTTGGACGACATTGCCCGGGTCAAGCAGGACTTCGTTGACGCCGCCCGTCGTGCGCGTGATGCCGGCTTCGAGTGGATCGAGCTGCATTTTGCCCATGGCTATCTGGGCCAGAGCTTCTTCTCCGAGCATTCCAACCAGCGCACCGACGCCTATGGTGGCAGCTTCGAGAACCGTAGCCGCTTCCTGCTGGAAACCCTGGCTGCCGTGCGTGAGGTATGGCCGGAAAACTTGCCGCTGACCGCCCGTTTCGGTGTGCTGGAGTATGACGGCCGTGATGAGCAGACCCTGGATGAGTCCATCGAGCTGGCGCGCATGTTCAAGGCCGGTGGGCTGGACCTGCTGAGCGTCAGCGTGGGCTTCACCATCCCGGAAACCAACATTCCGTGGGGGCCGGCGTTCATGGGGCCGATTGCCGAGCGCGTGCGCCGTGAGGCAGGGTTGCCGGTGACTTCGGCGTGGGGCTTTGGAACCCCGCAATTGGCTGAGGCCGCGCTGCAGGCAAACCAACTGGACCTGGTATCGGTGGGGCGTGCGCACCTGGCTGATCCGCACTGGGCGTATTCTGCAGCCAAGGCATTGGGCGTGGACAAGGCCTCCTGGACCTTGCCTGCGCCCTATGCGCATTGGCTTGAGCGGTATCGCTGAGTGACCTGGGGGCTGCTGCGCAGCCCAATCGCCGGCAAGCCGGCTCCCACAGGTACAGCACATGCCTGAAGGGCAGTGATATCCCTGTGGGAGCCGGCTTGCCGACGATTGGGCCGCACAGCGGCCCTGCATCAAAACCGATCCAGCCGATAAGCCCCCATCCCGCTGCCGCCCTGACATTCAGCCAACCGCCCCACCCATTCCGCCGTCACCGCTGCCTGGGTGAGCCCCAGGTGCTGATGCCCGAAGGCCAGCAACACCCGCCCAGCACACACCCGGTCGATCACCGGCAACGAATCCGGCAACGACGGCCTGAAGCCCATCCACGGCGTCGCCCCCTCGATCTCCAGATCCCGCGTGAACAACCCCTTGCTCAGCCGGTGCAACTGCCACGCCCGTTGCATGCTCGGTGGCGCATCCAGCCCCGCGAACTCCACCGTACCGGCCAACCTCAGCCCAGCGGCCATCGGCGTCATGATGAACTTGCGCTCCAGCGAGGTGACCGCGAACGGCAGGCGCTGGTGCTCGCCCGGCAACATCAGGTGATAGCCGCGTTCGGTGTCGAGCGGCACCCGCTTGCCAGTCAACGCGGCCGTCAGTTGTGCAGAATGTGCGCCGCAACTGATCAGCACCTGGCGCGCACTGAAGGTGCCTTGGTCACTGCTCAGCGTGACGCCATTGCTATCCAGTTTCCCGCCATTGACCTGCCCCTGCACGAAGCGCACGCCGTTGGCCTTGGCCGCCTCGAACAATTCGCAAACCACGCGGTAGGGGTCGAGAAAATGCCCCGTACGGGGGAAGAACAGGCCACCCAGGATCGACGGGTTCAACTGCGGCGCAGCGTCATGCACCGCGCCGGCCGACCACATGTCCAAAGGCACACCCTGCTGCTGCATGCGTACACGCAACGCTTGCAGTGCCTGACGCGACTCGGGTCGTTCGAACACCAGCAGCGACCCATCTTCCTTGAACAGGTCGCTGCGCCCGATCGAGCCCAGCAAGCGCTGCCAGGCGCCGAGGCTGCCTTCGTTCAACGCGCGGATGCCGGCCACGCTACGCTGGAACGGTGCCGGGCGCAGGTTGAGCAGCAGCCGGGTGAACCAGGGCAGGGCCTTGGGCAGGTATTTCCAGTCCAGCCGCAACGGGCCCATCGGGTCCAGCAGCATGCGCGGCAGGCGTTTGAGGATCGACAGGTCGGCGATGGGGAACACCTGCTCGGTCGCCAGGTGCCCGGCATTGCCGTAGGACGCGCCATGGCCTGGTGCCTGGCGGTCGATCAGCAGCACCCGGCGGCCCTGGCGGGCCAGTTGCAGGGCGCAGGCGACGCCGACGATGCCGGCGCCGACCACGGCGATATCGGTGTCCGCTGAAGAGTGGGCGTCGTGCATGCTTCAGCCTTCCCGCTTGCCGTCGAGCAACCGCCGCAGACGCAGCGGGTTGTCATGTCGCAATGCCTGGGGGAGCAAGCCATCGGGGAAGTCCTGGTAGCACACCGGGCGCAGGAAGCGCAGGACCGCCGCGGTGCCCACCGATGTGCTGCGGGCATCGGATGTGGCCGGGAACGGGCCGCCGTGGACCATGGCATCGCAGACTTCCACGCCGGTTGGCCAGCCATTGACCAGGATGCGCCCGGCCTTGCGTTCCAGGGTCGGCAGCAGCGCCCGAGCGCTGTCGAGGTCGCCGTCGTCCAGGTGCAGGGTGGCGGTCAGCTGGCCTTCCAGGTGTTCGGCGAGCTGTCGCACTTGCTCTTCGGTTTCGCAGGCGACCACCAGCGAGGCGGCGCCGAACACTTCGGCCTGCAGCGCCGGGTCGGCGAGAAATGCATTGGCCTGGGTGACGAACAGCTGCGCCTGGCACTGGTTGGGGCCCTGCTGCGGCAGGCCGCTGGCGGCCACCTGGGCATGGGCGTTGTCGGCCAGTGCAGCGACGCCAGCGGCGTAGGCGCCGTGGATGCCAGGGGTGAGCATGGTCTGCGCCGCGGCTTGGCGCACGTGCTCAGCGGCAGTCGTGATGAAGCGTTGCAATGCCGGCCCCTGGCGGGCGATGACCAGGCCGGGGTTGGTGCAGAACTGGCCTGCACCCTGGGTCAACGAGGCGACGAAGCCTTGTGCCAGTGCTTCGGCGCGGGCCTGCAGGGCCGCGTCGAACAGGAACACCGGGTTGATCGAGCTCATTTCCGCATACACCGGGATCGGCTCCGGGCGTGCCTGGGCGGCCTGGCACAGGGCGATGCCGCCGCTGCGCGAACCGGTGAAGCCGACGGCCTTGATGCGCGGGTCGCTGACCAGGGCGATGCCGACTTCACGGCCCGCGCCATAGAGCAGCGAAAACACCCCTTCAGGCAGCCCGCACCGTTTCACGGCGCGGGCCACGGCCTGGCCGACCAATTCGCTGGTGCCTGGGTGGGCGCCGTGGGCTTTCACCACCACCGGGCAGCCGGCCGCCAGGGCCGAGGCGGTGTCGCCACCGGCCACCGAGAAGGCCAGCGGGAAGTTGCTGGCGCCGAACACCGCGACCGGGCCCAGTGCTACCTTGCGCTGGCGCAGGTCGGCGCGAGGCAGGGGCTGGCGCTCGGGCAGCCGGTTGTCGACCCGCACATCCAGCCATTCGCCGTCGCGTACCACACGGGCGAAGGTGCGCAGTTGCGTGCAGGTTCGGCCACGCTCGCCCAGGATGCGCGCCTTGGGCAGGCCGCTTTCGGCCACGGCGCGGTCGATCAGTGCATCGCCGAGCGCTTCGATCTGCTCGGCGATGGTTTCAAGAAACACCGCTCGTTGTTCGGGCGACGTCTCGCGGTAAGGGTCGAACGCTGCCCAGGCCAGGGCACAGGCCTGGGCCACGTGTTCGCCGGTGCCGCCGGCGTATGCGGGTTCAAGCGCCTGGTTGGTGGCCGGGTCGATGGCGCGGATGGCTGCTTGGCTGCCGGTCACGGCGCGTTGGCCGATCAGCAGGTTGCCTGTCAGGGTCATGGGGCGTCCTTGGGTGTTGGGTTCGGGAAAGCGGGCCGCTGTGCGGCCCATCGCCTGCAAGCCGGCTCCCACATCGGGGCATCACAGGTTTCGGTGCTGTGGGAGCCGGTTTGCCGGCGATGGGCTGCACAGCAGCCCCGGGATCAGGCCAGGTTCTGCTCGGCCGACCAGTTGGCGTACCAGTTGCGGAACAGCGCGTACTGCTGTTCGGCGTAGTTGCGCTGGGCATCGGTGAGTACGTCGGTCTCGTTGAAGTGCAGGCTGTACTCGGTGTCGCCGTTGAGCACCATCAGGTGCTTGTAGTACAGCACCAGGTCGCAGCCTTCATCGAACGACGACAGCACCGCCAGCGCCGACTCCAGCTCACGGGCCTGGCGGCGGGCGCGGGCATCGCCCTTGGCCGCCTGCTTGCTCAGGCTCACCAGTTGCAGCACCTCGCGCGGCAGGGCGTTGCCGATGCCGGTGATGGCGCCGGTGGCGTTGCAGTTGACGAAGCCATGCACCACCTGGGTGTCGACGCCGACCATCAGGGTCACGTCGTCATCCTTGGAGGTGATGTGCTCTGCCGCGTAGCGCAGGTCGGCGCCGCCACCGAACTCCTTGAAGCCGATCAGGTTCGGGTACTCACGGCGCAATTCGAAGAACAGATCGGCGCGGGTGGCGAAGCCGTAGTAAGGGCTGTTGTAGATCACTGCCGGCAGTTTCGGCGCGGCGGCGAGGATCGCCGAGAAGTGGTGCTTCTGGGCGATCAGCGAGGCGCCGCGGGACAGCACGCGGGGGATGACCATCAGGCCGGCGGCGCCGACCTTGGCCGCATGGGCGGCGTGGGCCACGGCTTCGCGGGTGTTCACCGCACCGGTGCCGACGATGGTCGGAATGCCGGCGGCCACCAGGCGTGCCACGCCTTCCTGGCGCTCGGCCTCGGTCAACAGCGGCCAGTCGCCCATCGAGCCGCAGTACACCACCGCGCTCATGCCGGCCTCGATCAGCTCCTGGCCCTTGCGCACCAGGGCGTCGAAGTCCGGTTTGCGGGCGGCGGTGCACGGGGTCATCAGGGCGGGCATGCAGCCGGTGAAGATGTTGTCGCTCATGGGTGTCACTCCTTGCAGTGTTCAGTCGGGGTTGCGAATAAAAGACCTGGGCCGTCAGATGCCCCAGGCAAAGGGATCCTGTTCGTCGATCAGCAGGGTGCTGTCGGCGGTCATGTAGGCGCGGCCGGTGATGAATGGGCGAATACGCTCGCCTTCGCGCTGATAGCGGCCGTGGAACTGGCTGCCGGTGATGCTCGCCTGGACCCAGGTCTGGCCTTCGGCGAGCTTGCCGTCGGCGGCCAGGCACGCAAGCTTGGCGCTGGTGCCTGTGCCGCAGGGGGAGCGGTCGTAGGCCTTGCCGGGGCACATGACGAAGTTGCGGCTGTCGGCGTTGGCGTCATCGGCAAACAGCTCGACATGGTCGATCAGGGCGCCGTGCTCGCCAGTGATGCCCTGGGCTTCGAGGGCCTTGAGCATGGCCCAGGTGTACTCGGTGAGGGCTTCGCGGTTGTCCAGCTCGATGCGCTGGCCATGCTCGGACACCAGGAAAAACCAGTTGCCGCCCCAGGCGATGTCGCCGTGAACCATACCGTGGCCGGGCACCTCGACCGGCACCTGCTGGCGGTAACGGTAGGCCGGCACGTTGCCGACAGTGACCGCACCGTCTTCATGCAACGTGGCGGTGACCTGGCCGACCGGGGTGTCGATCTTGTGTTCGCCCGGCTGGATCATGCCTAGATGCTGCAGCGAGGCGACCAGGCCGATGGTGCCGTGGCCACACATGTTCAGGTAGCCGGTGTTGTTGAAGAAGATCACCCCGCAGGTGGCGTCGGCCGACACCGGTGGGCAGTACAATGCGCCAACCAGCACGTCGTTGCCGCGTGGTTCCAGCAGGCAGGCGCGGCGCCAGTGGTCGTGCAGCTCGCGCAGTTCGTCGCGTTGTTCGGCCATGTTGCGGCCTTGAAGGCTGGGGAAGCCTTTCATCACCAGGCGGGTCGGTTCGCCGCCGGTGTGGGAGTCGATGATGTGAACGTGTTTCATGGCATCTCCGAATCTTTGTGGTTATTGCGGGCCTCATCGCCGGCAAGCCGGCTCCCACAATCACTGCGCACGCCGGACCCTGTGGGAGCCGGCTTGCCGGCGATAGGGCCAGCAGCCGTCACGAAGCCAGTGCAGCCGGGCGCTTGGCTGTGTGCACCTCGTGGCTTGTTTCGCTTTCATCCTCGCCTTCCAGGCGCACCAGGTGAGCCGGTACCCCGGTGGCAGCGCCCCAGTAGTAGATGCCCAGTGCACAGGCGGCCACGGCAAGGGTGTCGAACGGGTGAGCAAGGACGCCCAGCCCGCCGAAGCTCCCCAGCCAGGACAACAGGATGGTCACCGCGTAGAAGCCGATCAGCCACGCCGAGGAGCGCACTTGCTGGGCCAGCGACAGGTGTTGAGTGGGCACGAAGCGGCCGCACAGTAGGTACAACACGAACATCACGATCTGCAGGGCCAGCAACCACGACACGGTGTTCCAGCCGGACCAGTACACGATCAGCGCGGCGATGATGAATGACAGCGGGCCGAGCACACCCATGCCCATCACCCGGAACGGGCGCGGCATGTCGGGTGCATTGCGGCGCAGGGCGGCGACGGTGACCGGGGCCACGGCGTAGCTCAGTACCAGGGCGGCGGAGACCACGTTGATCAGCGCTTCCCAGGACGGGAACGGCAGGGTCCAGAACACCGACAGGCCGAAGGTCAGCCACAGGGCAGGGCGCGGGATGCCGGACTGCTCGTCGATGCGGGTGAAGTACTTGAAGAAGGTGCCGGTCTGCGCCCAGCCGTAGACCACGCGGGGGGTAGCGTTCATGTAGATGTTGCCGCAGCCGCTGGGCGAGATCACCGCATCGGCCACCACCAGGTAGGCCAGCCAGCCGACGCCCAGGGCCAAGGCGATGTCGCGGTAGGGCAGGGCCAGCTCCTTGGTGACCGCAGCCCAGCCATTGCTGAGCATTTCGGTCGGCACGCTGCCGAGGAAGGCCAGTTGCAGCAGGGCGTAGATCGCGGTCGAGAGCAGTACCGAGAGGATCAGCGCAATCGGGATGGTGCGCTGCGGGTTCTTCACTTCACTGGCCACCGAAATGATCGGTGTCAGGCCCAGGTAGGCGAAGATGATGCCGCCGGCCGACACCGCCATTTCCACGCCGGACAGGCCGAACGGAGCAAACCCCTGGACCTCGAAGTTCTCCGGTTTGAAGAAGGTGAACAGCACGCCGATCACCAGCAGCGGCACGATGAACTTGAACACGCTGACCAGGTTGTTGGCCTTGGCGAAGGTCTTCACGCTGCGGTAGTTGAGGAAGAAGAACAGCCCCAGCAAGGCGAACTGCACCAGCCAGCCAAGCACGGTGGGGTCGCTGGAGCCGGCCTTGGTCAGCCCGGGGAACCAGGCGGCGGCGTATTGGCGAGAGGCGACCACTTCGATGGCGATCAGGCTGGAAAAGGCGATCAGCGTGATGAAGCCCATCAGGTAGCCGAGCAGCGGGCCGTGGGAATACACCGGGTAGCGCACCACACCGCCGGCACGCGGCAGGGCGGCGCCAAGCTCGCAGTAGACGATGCCCAGCAGCAACACGGCAAAGCCGCCGAGGAACCAGGAGAGGATGCCGGCCGGGCCGGCGATGGCCGACACGTGGCTGGCGGCGAACAGCCAGCCGGAGCCGAAGATGGCGCCGAGGCCGATGAAGGTGAGGTCGAGCAATGACAGCTGTTTCTTGAATTTGCCTGACATGGGTGCGCCTTTTTGTAGGTTTTGGATAGGCAGGTCTGATGTCACGTGATGCGGCTTTTACGGCCGCACTCTTGTAGGTATGGGCGGCTTGCGTGGGGCATAGAGTGAACCGGGTGGGGGTGGGGGTTCTTGATGGTTTTCTGCAGGGAGGATGACGAAATCGGCACAGTTGCAGAAAAAGATGGTGCGCGAACTGGCGCGGTGGATAGGCTGTAGGTCATGCCGGACAAGGGCTTGAGAGATTTACTGACAGGGCCGGCCCAATCGCCGGCAAGCCGGCTCCCACAGGTATCCTGCAAGGCTCGGGTCCGCTGCCGTTAACTGTGGGAGCCGGCTTGCCGGCGATGAGGCGGTAAAGACAATGGAGAGATGACCGATGACAAACGAGCCCCTGGCAACCCTCAACCAGCACCTCGCCCAGCACCGCCCCGCCACCCTCGAAGCTCTGCTGGCCAGCGTCTCCCTGCTGCTGCCGATCCTCGACGCCATCCCCAACGCCGCGATCTTCATCAAGGACCCGGACGCCCGCTACGTGCTGGCCAACACCACGCTGGTCCAGCGCTGCGGCCTCAAGCGCCTGCAGCCGCTGCTGGGCAAGACCAGCGCCGAAGTCTTCCCGGCGCAGCTGGGCCCCGGCTACACCGAGCAGGATCGCCGTGTGCTGCAACAGGGCTTGATACTCGAAGACCAGCTTGAACTGCACTTGTACGGCAGCCGTGAACCCGGCTGGTGCCTGACTCATAAGCGCCCGCTGTACAACCCGGCAGGCGAGATCATCGGCCTGGTCGGCATCTCCGTCGACCTGCAGTCAGCCGCCGACACCCACCCGGCCTACCAGCGCCTGGCGGCCGTGGACGAGCACATCCGCGGGCATTTCCATCAGCCGATCAGCATGGGTGAGCTCACCCGCATCGCGGGCATTTCCGTAGCGCAACTGGAGCGCTACTGCAAACGGGTATTCCACCTGACGCCTCGGCAGATGATCCACAAGGCCCGCCTGGAGCATGCCCACCGTCTGCTGCACAGCGACCTGCCGATCACCGAGGTGGCGCTACAGTGCGGCTATACGGACCACAGCGCGTTCAGCCGGCAGTTCAAGCAGCTGACTGGTTTCACCCCAAGGCAATATCGGCAGGCGACAGCGCCTCAGGTGGGTTGATACAGCGCGCGGGCCTCGTCGAAACATTGCTCGGCAATCGCCGAGCGCGGTTCGCTGCGTCGCAGCAGCAGGCCCACCGGGCTGTGGATGCTGGCGTCGGTGATGGGGATGATGCGCAGGTGTTCGCTCAGGTCTTCGAGGCCGAAATGCAGCGGCATCACCGCGCAGCAGACGCCGGCGGTGATGGCCTGGATGAGCTGGAAGCTGGAGTCGCTTTCCAGCACCGCCATGGGTTCCAGGCCGCGGCTGCGCAAGCTCAGGTCCAGCGACTGGCGGTAGTGCATGCCTTTGCTCAGCAGGCCCAGCGGCAGGTCGGCCAGCTCGCTCCATTGCAGCTCTGCTGTATCGAGCTGGAAGTGCCGGGTGTCGTACAGCAGGCCCATGGTGGTGGTGCCCAGTTCGATCACTTCGAAGAAACTGGCGTTGACCTGGTCCAGGTAGCAGATGCCCAGATCGAGCTGGTTGCGGCTCAGGCCGTCCATGATCTGCTCGGTGCTGTGGGTGCTGAGCTGGAACTGCAGCTCGGGGTACTTTTCGCGCAGCGGCATCAGCAGGTTCATGGTGTTGAAGCTGGCCAGCGGCACACTGCCCAGGCGCAGGCTGCCGACCACTTGGCCACGGCAACTGGCGGCCTCGGCCTGCAGGCCGTCATGGGCGGCGAGCAGGGTGCGGGCCCAGGCCAGGATACGCTCGCCGGCTTCGGTGAAGCCTTCGAAACGCTGGCCGCGCTTGACCAGTACCAGGTCCAGTTCGTCCTCCAGGTTGCGCAGGCGCATGGACAGCGTCGGCTGGGTGATATGGCACAGCGCCGCAGCCTGGCCGAAGTGGCGGGTCTGGTCGAGGGCGATGAGAAACTTGAGCTGCTTGATGTCCATGAGGAAGCCTGGGGTTGGTTATGGCAGACCTTAACCAAGTCTGCGATAGATGTCATTGATCGGCCGGTTCGCCATATCGATTGGACGCCTTGGCGCAGTGCCTCTAGCGTTGCGGCATAGCCCATTCAAGGAGCCACGCCGTGCGCGTCAAACCCGATGCGGTCTTCGTACCGCTCAACATCGCCGTGCTGACTGTCAGCGATACCCGCAGTTTCGACAACGATACCTCCGGCGAACTGCTGGCCAACCGTTCGGTGCAGATCGGCCATCGCCTGGTGGCGCGGGTGCTGCTCAAGGACGACCTGTACAAGATACGCGCCCAGGTTGCGACCTGGATCGCCGACGACAAGGTACAGGTGGTGCTGATCACCGGCGGCACCGGCTTTACCGGGCGTGACAGTACCCCGGAAGCGGTGCAGTGCCTGTTCGACCGGCATATCGACGGTTTTGGCGAGCTGTTCCGGGCGCTGTCGATTCTCGATATCGGTAGCTCGACCGTGCAGAGCCGGGCCTTGGCCGGTATGGCCAACGGTACCCTGGTGTGCTGCCTGCCAGGCTCGACCGGGGCTTGCCGTACGGCGTGGGAGGGGATTCTGGCCGAGCAGTTGGATGCGCGGCACATGCCCTGCAATTTTGTGAAGCATCTGAAGCCGATCCAGCCCTGCGAGAGTCGCGGTTGACTGCGCTGGCCCTATCGCCGGCAAGCCGGCTCCCACAGGTACCGCGCAAACCCTCGTGGGAGCCGGCTTGCCGGCGATAGGGCCCTCAACTCAACACATAATCCACCGGCAGCAACGCCGGTGGCAGTGGCTCCACCTCCAGCGCCCCCAGCACATCCCGCTCCACCGTGCGCACCAGCGCATCCATCGGCAGGTCGTTCTCGTCCCGCCCGAACGGGTCTTCCAGTTCGTTGCCAATCGCATCCAGCCCAAAGAACGTATAGCCGACGATGGTGGTGAACAGCGGCGCCAGCCAGCCCAGCGGCTCGGCCAAGGCAAACGGCAGCAGCAGGCAGAAGATGTAGATGGTGCGGTGCAATAGCAAGGTGTAGGGGAAGGGCAGCGGCGTGCCCTTGATCCGCTCGCAGGTCGCCTGGACCTCGGTCAGGCCGGCCAGGCGCTGCTCCAGCAAGGTATAACGCCATTCGCTGATAAGTTGCTGTTCGGCCAGGCGTGAGCACTGCACGCCGATCTCGCGCAGGATGCCGTCACAGACGTTGTGCGCGACCACCGGCGTGTTATCGCCCAGCCAAGGCCGTGCGGCGCCCACTTCGTCCTCGTTGCGCAAGCGTGCACTCAGCGCGTGGGCAAAGCCGCACAGGCTGCGCAACAGCTCGGCACGCAACCGGGTGTCGGCGATCACCGTGCTCTCGCGCACGAACGAACGCGTCTCGATGATCAGCTTGCCCCACGCCTTGCGCCCTTCCCACCAGCGGTCATAGCAGGCGTTGTTACGAAAACTCATGAAGATCGACAGCGACAGGCCGAGCAGGGTGAAGGGCGTGGCACTGACCGGGTAGAAAAACGCCGGGAAGTGGCGCTCGACCAGCACGATCAATGCGGCCAGCAAGGTGACCATCAGGCAGCGCAGGGCAATGCGCTTGACGATCGAACCCTTGAGGGTGAACAGCACACGCAGCACATCGGGGCGGGGGTGGACGATCATGGAAATCCAGAGGCAGCGGGTCAGCCGCCGGTCATGTTCATGAAGCGCAGGATCTGCACATCGCCACCCACCTCGAAGTGGTGGCGGTAAGGCTTGAGGTGCAGCGAGTCGCGGATGGCTTTTTCCAGCCGTTCGGCGTTACCTGGGTGAGCCCGCAGCACTTGCTTGAGGTCCACCGAGTGTTCGTTGCCCAGGCACAGCAGCAGCCGGCCTTCGACGGTCAGGCGTACACGGTTGCAAGTGGCGCAGAAGTTGTGGCTGTGCGGCGAGATGAAGCCGACACGGGTATTCGCGGCTTCTGCCAGGCGCCAGTAGCGCGCCGGGCCTTGGGACGACTCGGTCGATTCGATCAGGGTGAACTGCTCGGCCAGGCGTGCGCGCACTTCATCGCTGGAGCAGAACGACTCGCCGCGTTCGTGCTCGCTGATAACGCCCAGGGGCATTTCCTCGATGAAGGTGATGTCCAGTTCGCGGTCGATGGCGAAGCGCACCAGGTCGACCAGTTCGTGGTCGTTGCGGCCCTTGAGCACCACGCAGTTGAGCTTGATGCGCTGGAAGCCGGCGCGGCGGGCGGCGTCGATGCCGGCGATTACCTGTTGCAGGTCGCCGGTGCGGGTCAGTTGCTTGAAGCGTTCGCTATCCAGGCTGTCGAGGCTGATGTTCAAGCGTGACAGCCCGGCGTCGAACAGCGGCTGGGCCAGCCGCCCCAGCTGCGAGCCGTTGCTGGTCATGCACAGTTCGCGCAGGCCGGGCAGGGCGGCGATGCGCCCACACAGGTCGACGATGCCCTGGCGCACCAGCGGCTCGCCGCCGGTCAGGCGGATCTTGCGGGTACCCAGGGCGACGAAGCGCTCGGCCACCTGGAACAGCTCTTCGAGGCTGAGGATCTGCTGGCGCGGCAGGAACTGCATGTCTTCGGCCATGCAATAGACGCAACGGAAGTCGCAACGGTCCGTCACCGACATCCGCAGGTAGTCGATTTTGCGGTTGAAGCCGTCGATCAGGGGCCGGAGGGTCTGTTCCACGTGGGCGCTCAGAAGAGTGGAGGTGTTAGGTCCAAGCTATTACCTGGCGGGGCGCGCGTCAAATTGCTTTGCCCGACTGTTTGATAAGTCTCCTCTATCAAGGCCGGTAAGCGCCGCCAACCCATGATCGAAACGGCCTATCACGCCGTCAGCCATATCGATTGGACGGCTCTACACCGGCCTCCATAGGCTAGGAAAAAGCCGGACAACCCGATCCGACGCCTCTTTTCAATGCCGCGTGAGGATTCACCCCATGAGCCAGGACCAACACATCAGGGACTACAAAGGCCCCGCAGCCGGCTGGGGCGCGCTCAAGAGCGTGACCAAGAGCTGGCTGGGCAGCGAGAACGCCTTCAAGAACCTGCGGGCCATGCTCAAGACCAACCAGAACGGCGGCTTCGACTGCCCGGGCTGTGCCTGGGGCGAGTCGCCGGAAAGCGACATGGTGAAGTTCTGCGAGAACGGCGCCAAGGCGGTGAACTGGGAGGCCACCGGCCGCTCAGTGGACCCGGCCTTCTTCGCCAAGTACAGCGTCAGTGCCCTG
Organism: Pseudomonas sp. KU43P; assembly: GCF_033095865.1. Taxonomy (NCBI): domain Bacteria; kingdom Pseudomonadati; phylum Pseudomonadota; class Gammaproteobacteria; order Pseudomonadales; family Pseudomonadaceae; genus Pseudomonas; species Pseudomonas sp. KU43P. The sequence continues at coordinate 1,472,895 of NZ_AP019365.1, forward strand.
GCCGAGCAGACAGATTACTGGCTCGAGTACCAGGGCCGGCTGACCCACCCCATGCGCTACGACGCCGCCACCGACCATTACGTCGAAACCACCTGGCAAGAGGCGTTCGCCCTGATCGCCAAGCACCTGCGCTCGCTCGATTCGCCCAACCAGGCCGAGTTCTACACTTCGGGCCGGGCCAGCAACGAGGCGGCGTTCCTCTACCAGCTGTTCGTGCGCGCCTACGGCACCAACAATTTCCCCGACTGCTCGAACATGTGCCACGAAGCCAGTGGCGTAGGCATGTCGGAAACCCTCGGGGTCGGCAAGGGCACGGTGGTGTTCCATGACCTGGAGCTGGCCGACGCGATCTTCGTCATCGGCCAGAACCCCGGCACCAACCACCCGCGCATGCTCGAACCGCTGCGTGAGGCAGTCAAGCGCGGTGCCCAGGTGGTGTGCTTCAACCCGCTCAAGGAGCGCGGCCTGGAGCGTTTCCAGCACCCGCAGCACCCGTTCGAGATGCTCAGCAACGGCTCAGAACCGACCAACACCGCCTACTTCCGCCCGGCCCTGGGCGGCGACATGGCGGCCATGCGCGGTATTGCCAAATTTCTCCTGCAGTGGGAACGCGAGGCCCAGGCCAAGGGTGAGCCGGCGGTGTTCGACCATGCCTTCATCGCCGAGCACACCAGTGGCGTGGATGCCTACCTGGAGGCGGTGGATGCCACCTCGTGGGCACACATCGTCGAGCAGTCGGGCCTGACCCTGGCCGAGATCGAGCTGGCCGCGCGCATGTACCGCAAGGCCGAACGGGTGATCATGTGCTGGGCCATGGGCGTGACCCAGCACCGCCACTCGGTGCCGACCGTGCAGGAGCTGGTCAACCTGCAACTGCTGCGCGGCAATGTCGGCAAGCCGGGTGCCGGCCTGTCGCCGGTGCGCGGCCACAGCAACGTGCAGGGTGACCGCACCATGGGCATCGACGAGAAGCCCAAGGCGGCCTTGCTCGATGCCCTGGAAAAACGCTTCCAGTTCCGCGTACCTCGCGTCCACGGGCATAACGCCGTGCTGGCGATCAAGGCCATGGAGGAGGGGCGGGCCAAGGTATTCATCGGGCTGGGCGGCAACTTCGCCCAGGCCACGCCGGATACGCCACGTACCCACGCGGCCATGCGCAACTGCGCGCTGACCGTGCAGATTTCCACCAAGCTCAACCGCTCGCACCTGGTCACCGGCGGCGATGCGCTGATCCTGCCGTGCCTGGGCCGTACCGAGATCGACCTGCAGGCCGAAGGCCCGCAGGGGGTCACCGTGGAGGACACGTTCAGCATGGTGCACATTTCTCACGGCCAGCTTCGCCCGCGTTCACCGCACCTGCGCTCCGAGCCCTGGATCGTGGCGGGCATGGCCAAGGCCACCTTGGGCAATGCGCCGATCGACTGGGAGTATGCCGTGGCCGATTACGGCCGAATTCGCAGCATGATCGCCGACGTCATTCCAGGCTTCGCCGATTTCAACGAGCGCCTGCAGCATCCCGGCGGCTTCCACCTGGGCAACAGCGCGGCCGAACGCAACTGGCGTACCGCCACCGGCAAGGCCCGTTTCAGCCCCAGCGCATTGCCCGAGCAACTGGTCAACGCCAAGGTGCTGGCGCGGGGGGAAAAGCCGGACCTGATCCTGCAGACCATGCGCTCGCATGATCAGTACAACACCACGTTGTATGGGCTCGATGACCGCTATCGCGGGGTGTTCGGGCTGCGCGAGGTGGTGTTCGTCAGCGAGGCGGACATTCGCCGGCTGGGCTTTGAGCCCGGTGAACATGTGGATTTGGTGTCGTTGTGGGAGGACGGTGTGGAGCGGCGGGTGTCGGGGTTCCGTCTGGTGCCCTATGACATTCCGGATGGGCAGGCGGCGGCGTATTACCCGGAGACCAATCCGCTGGTGCCGTTGGAAAGCTATGGCGAGGGGACCTACACGCCGACGTCCAAGTTCGTGGCCATTCGCTTGGAAAAGGCCAAGCCGGGGAACCGGATCGAGGCGGTGCTGGCAGTTGATTGATCTGTTGGCTTCAACGGCCCTATCGCCGGCAAGCCGGCTCCCACAGGCACCCCACTGAACCGCAGGGCAGTGGACCACCTGCGGGAGCCGGCTTGCCGGCGATAGGGCCGGTAGATCCAGCGACGCTCAGGAACGATGCACCGGAAACGCCGTGGTGTACTTCATCTGCTCCATGGCAAAACTGGACGTGATATTGGAAAGCCCGTCGGTACTGGTAATCAGCTTTTTGTAAAACCGGTCATACGCGGCAATATCTCCCACCACCACCCGCAGCATGTAGTCCCAGTCCCCGGACATTCGGTACACCTCCATCACCTCCTCGAACCCCGTCACCGTCGAAGCAAACTGCTCCAGCCACGCACTGTCGTGGCGCTGGGTCTTGAGCTGGACGAACACCGTCAACCCCAGCCCCAGGCGTTCGGGGTCGAGCAGGGCGACCCGGCCGAGGATGTAGCCGTCCTCCTCCAAGCGCTTGACCCGTTTCCAGCACGGGGTGGTCGACAGGTTCACCGCTTCGGCAAGGTCCTTGAGCGAGATCGAGGCGTCGCGCTGGAGCAAGGTAAGAATGTGCTGGTCGAAGCTGTCCATATCGATCGGGAACCGGTAAGAAAAATATTTCCCAGACTACCCCAGCGCTAGAAAAATTTCCTGGAGGGGTGGGCGTTGTAGCGGCCTTTGGTTGTGCGATAGTTGCAGCCTTACCACTCCTGCCAATGGGCCTGACCATGTCCGACAAGCCGCGCAATTTCGCCACCCTTGCCATCCACGCCGGCGAGCAGTCCAGCGTCGCTGACAACGCGATCTTCCCGCCGATCTACACCGCCAGTTCCTACATCAAGCGCAGCCTGGACGATAACCCCGAGTACGCCTACAGCCGCGTCGGCAACCCCACCCGGCATGCCTACGAAAGCTGCGTTGCTGCGCTGGAGGAAGGCGTTGGCGCGGTCGCCTGCGCATCCGGGGTGAACGCCACGGCCACCGTGCTCGAGCTGCTGCCCAAGGATGCCCACGTGGTGGTGATGAACGGTGTCTATGGCGGCACCTTCCGCATCCTCGAAGACTATCGGGGGCGCACCTCGGGGCTGACCACCACCTACGTTGACCTCAACGACCTGGATGCCGTGGCGGCGGCCATCAGGCCTGAAACCCAGCTGATCTGGATCGAGTCGCCGACCAACCCGTTGCTGCACCTGGTCGATATCAAGGCCGTGTGCGACCTGGCGCGGGCGCGTGGCATCCTCACCTGTATCGACAATACCTTCTGCTCGCCTTGGAACCAGCGCCCGATCACCCTCGGCGTGGACCTGGTGATGCATTCGGCCAGCAAGTACATTGGTGGCCACTCCGACCTCACCGGTGGGGTGGTGGTGGCGGCCAACGAAGCGCTGCTGGGCCGCCTGCGCAAGATCAGCATGGCGGTCGGCGCCATCCAGGGGCCGTTCGACTGCTACCTGGCGCTGCGTGGCCTGAAGACCCTTGACGTGCGCATGGAACGCCAGTGCGCCAACGCGCTACAGGTGGCGCGCTTTCTCGAAAACCACCCACAGGTCGAGCAGGTGTTCTACCCGGGGCTGGAGAGCCACCCGCAGCATGAACTGTGCAAGCGCCAGATGCGCGCAGGCGGGGCGGTGGTGGCGATGAAGGTCAAGGGGGCTGATCGGGCGGCGCTCAATCGCCTGGTAGAGGCCTTGGGCATCTTCGTGCTGGCCGACTCGTTGGGCGGGGTGGAGAGCATGATCAACCACTCCTGGAGCATGTCGCATAACTCCCTGAGCCCGGAACAGAAGGGGCTGATGGGGATTAGCGAGAACCTGCTGCGGCTATCGGTGGGGATCGAGGATTACCGGGACCTGATCGAGGATCTGGAGGGGGCACTGAAGGCATCGGCTGGGGTGTGAAGGTTGCTGGCCCCATCGCCGGCAAGCCGGCTCCCACAGACGTTCCAGTGGGGTACCTGTGGGAGCCGGCTTGCCGGCGATGGGGCCGATTGATTCAGCTTGAATCCATCAGGATTTATGCGTCTCAATGATCCGTTCGATCTTGTCCTTGATCAGCAGGCGCTCCTTGCGCAGGCGGTTGACGGCATCGTCGTTGGTGCCATTGCCTTCGGCGGCGACCACCTCCTTGTCCTTGGCGTTGTAATCCTTGTGCAGCTTGTGTAGGTCCTGGTCCTTGTCTATCAGTGCCTGGAATGCGTCAGCGGTAACGTGCAAGTCAGCGAGCAGATCATGCGGAACTGGCATTTCTTCACCTCTGTCAGGTTGTCGTTAAGGTCCTGACCTTTGAGGATAGACGCCTTTGCGCGGGTAGGGGACTGGGGTAGGCTGTCGCATCCCCCCTCATGCCTGGAGCCTGCGCCATGCCTCATCTGAACCTGGAATACAGCGACAACTTGCCGGCCCTGAACGTCGACGTGCTGCTGTTGCGCCTGAACCACGCCCTGGTCGGCAGTGGCCAATTCGCCGACGAGGCAGATATCAAGAGCCGCGCCCAGGCGTTCCAGCACTATCGGGTGGGTATCGCGCCGGGTGAACGCGCCTTCGTTCATGTGCGCCTGGCAATCCTTGGCGGGCGTTCGGTCGAGGTCAAGCAGCAGCTCTCCAACAGCTTGCTGGAGGTGCTGCGCGAGGCCACCACGGAGCATACCGGCGTGGACCTTCAGCTTTGCGTGGAAGTGCTCGATATCGAACGCGAGCCGTACGCCAAGCTTCGCCTGCCAGGCTGAATGGCAGCTGAACAAACTTCAGTTATCAGGTGAAAAGTGCCGTTTCACGGATTTATTGGCGTCTTTTTCACAAAAAATTGATGGTGCGCTTTCTAGAGTTTCGCCACTTTCCCACGGTGCCGTCTGCCCGGGGGTTGATAATCACTCTTGATTGCGAACACCCATGCCGAACTTCAAATCCCTGCGGACCGAATGGGTCACGCTGCTGGCCAGCGTGTACCTGCTGATCGGCTTCAACATGTTTCTCTGGGAACACCTGCAGCAGGTGGTGCCGGCCGGGCTAGCGGGGCTGTGGCTGAGCCTGGCGTTCGCGGCGTTGATGCTGTTCGCGTTCAACCTGATATTGACCCTGTTTGCCTTCCGTTATGTATTGAAGCCATTGTTGATCGTCTTGTTCATGAGTGGCGCGGGCGTCGCTTACTTCATGAACCAATATGGTGTACTTATTGACGCCGGCATGTTCCGAAACATGGCCGAGACCAATGCGGCAGAAGTGCGTGACTTGCTGTCTTTCAAGTTTGCCGCTTATATCCTGTTGTTGGGCGTAGTGCCGTCGCTATTGCTGTGGAAGGCGCCGATCAGCTACCGCGCCTGGCACCGGGAGTTGCTCGGTAAACTGGTGGTCAGCGGCGCCTGTGTGGTCGCCCTGGGCGCGGTGGCGCTGGTCAACTACCAAGGGCTGTCGTCGTTGTTTCGCAACCACCACGAACTGCGCCTGATGCTCACCCCGAGCAATATCGTCGGAGCCTCCATCGGTTATGTCAGCGAGCGCGTCGGCACGGCTGCCCGGCCGTTCCAGAACTATGGCGAAGATGCCAAGCGTGATGCTGCCTGGCAGCACCATGAGCGAAAATCGCTGACGGTGCTGGTGGTGGGTGAGAGCGCCCGGGCGGACCATTTCGGCGTGCTGGGCTATGACCGCGATACCACGCCGAAGCTAGCCAAGGAGCAGGGCCTGCTGGCGTTTTCCGATGTGCATTCCTGCGGCACTGAAACGGCCGTGTCGGTGCCTTGCATGTTCTCCGGCATGCCGCGCAAGGATTACGACGCCCGTGTGGCGAAGAACCGCGAAAGCCTGCTGGACATCCTCCAGCGCGCCGGCCTGGTCGTGCAATGGCGCGATAACCAGTCGGGTTGCAAAGGCACCTGCGATCGCGTGCAGTTCATCGATGTCAGCAACCTCAAGGACCCGGCGCTGTGCGCCGACGGTGAATGCCATGACGAGATCCTCTTGCAAGGCCTGGCCGAGCTGATCGACACCCTCGACAAGGACACCGTGCTGGTGCTGCACCAGATGGGCAGCCACGGCCCCGAATACTTCAAGCGCTACCCCATGGCAGGCGAACGTTTCACCCCCGTGTGCCAGAGCAATGCCCTGAACCAGTGCAGCGAGCAGGAAATCATCAACGGCTACGACAACACCCTGGTCTATACCGACAAGGTGCTGTCGTCGCTGATCGACACCCTGCGCAGCAAGCAGGACAAGGTCGACACGGCGATGATCTACCTGTCCGACCACGGCGAGTCGCTGGGCGAGTACAACCTGTTCCTCCACGGCACGCCTTATGCCATCGCTCCGGAGCAGCAGAAGCACGTGCCCCTGCTGACCTGGTTCTCCGACAGCTACAAGGAAGACTTCGGCCTGGACACCGATTGCCTGGCCAAGCTCAGCGATGCGCCGCTGTCGCAGGACAACCTGTTCCACTCGATGCTTGGCCTGTTGCAGGTGCGCACCGAGGTCTACCAGCAGTCGCTGGACATGTTCGCCAGCTGCCGGCCGTGGTTGGCAGCCAAGCGCTGAATCCATCCTTCGCGCAGCCCATGGAAGGCGCGGCGGTCGCCAGGTTTCACCCACAGTGCCCGCGCCGTATATACTGCGCGCCAACGTTAGTGGGAGAGCCTCGTGGCCATCGAAATACACTGGATCCGTGACGACCAGACCCTGGCCGAAGGCTGCCGCAAGTGGCGTCAACTGCCCTTTGTGGCCGTTGACACCGAATTCATGCGGGTCGACACCTTTTACCCCAAAGCCGGCCTGATCCAGGTCGGTGACGGCCAGTGCGCTTTCCTCATCGACCCGTTGCTGATCAATGACTGGCAGCCGCTTGCTGACCTGCTCGACGACAGCGCCGTGGTCAAGGTGCTGCATGCCTGCAGCGAAGACCTCGAGGTGCTGTTGCGCCTGACCGGCAAGCTGCCGCAGCCGCTGTTCGACACGCAACTGGCCGCCGGTTACCTGAACCTGGGTTTCTCAATGGGCTATTCGCGCCTGGTGCAGGAGGTGCTCGCCATCGAGCTGCCCAAGGGCGAAACCCGCTCCGACTGGCTACAGCGCCCGCTGTCGGAAACCCAGGTCAGCTACGCCGCCGAGGATGCCGTGCACCTGGCCGAGCTGTTCGCCGCCCTGCGCCCGCGGCTGTCTGACGACAAATACGCCTGGGTGTTGGATGACGGCGCCGAACTGGTCGCGGCCCTGCGCCGCGAAGTCGAACCGCAAACCCTGTATCGCGACGTCAAGTTGGCCTGGAAGCTGAGCCGTCAGCAACTGGCCGTGCTGCGCGAGCTGTGCGCCTGGCGCGAACGCGAGGCCCGCAGCCGCGATGTGCCGCGCAATCGCATTCTCAAGGAGCACTCGTTGTGGCCCATGGCCAAGACCCAGCCGGACAACCTGTCGGCGCTGGCCAAGATCGAAGAAATGCACCCGCGCACCATCCGCCAGGACGGCGCCCACCTGATCGAGCTGATCAAGCGCGCAGGCAGCCTGCCGCCTGAGCAATGGCCACCGGCACAGCCCGAGCCGCTGCCGATCGAAGCCTCCGGCATCCTCAAGCGCCTGCGCGCCATCGGCCAGGCCGAAGGCGAGCGCTTGGGGATCGCCCCGGAGCTGATGCTGCGCAAGAAGACCCTGGAAGCGCTGCTCAAGAGCGGCTACCCCAATGGCCCCTATCAACTGCCCGATTCGCTGCGCGGCTGGCGCCGTGAGCGCATGGGCCAGGCCCTGCTGGATGAGCTGGCAGGCGCCGGAGAAACCCGATGAAACGTATCTGCTCGATCTACAAGAGCCCCCGCAAGAACGAAATGTACCTTTACGTGCTCAAGGCCGAGGGCCTGGAGCGTGTGCCCGAGGGCTTGCTGCCGTTCTTCGGCACTCCCGTGCACGCCTTCGACCTGGTGCTGACCCCCGAGCGCAAGCTGGCCCGCGAAGACATCGCCAAGGTGCTGGAGAACCTCGACAACCAAGGCTATCACCTGCAGATGCCGCCGCAGGACGATGACTACATCGAGCACCTGCCCGAAGAGCTGCTGCGCCGTAACGACCCTGCTTGACCATGCGCGTTCTGATCGCTGAACACAGCCACGACCATTACGCCCGATTGCTCGCCGAGGCCGCCCCTGATCTGGAAATCCTGACCAGCGGCGATTCGGCCGAACTGGCCGCCCAAGCCCCGCAATGCGCTGTCTGGCTGGGCCAGCCAGACCTGCTGGCGAGCCTGCTGCGCCAGGGCCACAAGCCGGCCTGGTTGCAATCGACCTGGGCGGGCATCACGCCGTTGCTGGCCGAGGGGTTGCCGCGGGATTACCGCCTGAGCCGTGCGGTGGGCATCTTTGGCCAGGTGATGGCCGAATACATGCTCACCTACATGCTCGGCCACGAGCGCGAAGTGCTGTCGCGCCTGGTCAGCCAGGTCGAGCGGCGCTGGGACGACCGCCCCGGGCGAACGCTGGAAGGCCGCAAGGTGCTCATCGTCGGGACCGGTGACATCGGCCAGCGCGTGGCCGAGTTCCTCGTGCCCTTCGGTGTGAGCGTGTACGGCATCGCCAGCAGTGCCCGCAGCCAGGCACCGTTCGTCGAGGTGGCAGGGCTCTCGGAGCTGCCGCGTCTGGTTGGCGAGGTGGACTACGTGCTCAACCTGCTGCCGGACACCCCGGCCACGCACGATCTGTACGATGCGGCGCTGTTCCGCCGCTTCCAGCCCACGGCGCTGTTCATCAATGCAGGGCGTGGCGCGGCGGTGGTCGACGCTGATCTGGTCGAGGCGTTGAAGGAAGGGCACCTGGCGGGTGCAGTGATCGATGTGTGCCGGCAGGAGCCGCTGCCGCAGCGCCACCCGTTCTGGACAGCCTGGGGGTTGTTGCTGACCGGGCACAGCTCGGCACCGACCTCGCCGGCGGCGATGGTGCGGTTGTTTGTCGAGAATGCGCGGGCGTATGCGGCGGGGCAGGGGCTGCGTGGGGAAGTGGATTTCGCCAAGGGTTACTGATGCCTGTATCGGCCTCATCGCCGGCAAGCCGGCTCCCACAGTGAAAGTACCGCTGTACCCGTGGGAGCTGGCTTGCCAGCGATAGGGCCAGGGCAGGCGCCATCAATTACAGGCTGAAATCACCTTCCGCCGCCAGCTCGCTCAGCGGCTTGCGCGGGCTCGGCACTTCGCGCGCCTGCAGGGCCTCGTCGAGGCTGGCCTTGTCGCCCAGCTTGCCGATCGCCACCATGGCATGCAGTTCGTAGCCTTCCGGCACCTTCAGCTCGGACCGCGCCAGTTCCTTGTCGAAGCCGGCCATGCCGTGGGTGTGCCAGCCGCTGATGCTCGCCTGCAGCGCCAGGTGACCCCAGGCGGAGCCGGTGTCGAAGGTGTGCCACAGGGCCGGTTTTTCCTCGGTGGAGCCAGGGGCCGCGAAGGTGGTCTTGGAAATCACCAGCACCAGCGCCGACGCCTGCTGCGCCCAGCTGCGGTTGAACGGCACCAGCAGATCCAGGTAGCGCGCCCAGTTCGGCGTGTCGCGGCGCGCGTAGAGGAAGCGCCACGGCTGCGAGTTGTAGGCCGACGGCGCCCAACGCGCGGCTTCCAGGAAGCTCAACAGCGTCTGTTCGCTGATCGGCTCGGCGGTGAAGGCGCGTGGCGACCAGCGGTTGATGAACTGCTCGTTGATGGCGTAATCGGCGATGCGGGGGGTGGCGCTCATGGCTGCTCCTGCAAAGGGATGGGAAACGTTGCACGCTACTGCGTCCTCCCGTCACTGACAAGCGGTCTGGCGTTGCCGAATGCCAGGCTCTAGACTGGCGCCGCCGCGCGCCGCGGCCCCGTATGAATGCAGGAAACCCGTGTGATGATCGCTGAAAGCGCGCCGTTCTGGCGGCGCAAGACCCTCGAACAACTCGACCCGCAGGAATGGGAGTCGCTGTGCGACGGCTGTGGCCTGTGCTGCCTGCAGAAGCTCGAGGACGAAGACGACAACAGCGTCTATTACACGCGCATCGCCTGCAAGCTGCTCGACCTCGATACCTGCCAGTGCAGCGACTACCCCAACCGCTTCGCCCAGGTGCCCGATTGCATCCAGCTCACGCCGGGCAAGGCCGATCAGTTCAAGTGGCTGCCGAGCACCTGCGGCTATCGCCTGGTGAGTGAAGGCAAGGATCTGCCGGCCTGGCACCACCTGGTCTGCGGTGACCGCAAGCAGGTTCATGAACAGCGTATTTCCCAGTCGGGGCGTATGCTCAGTGAACATGATGTAGATGAAGACGACTGGGAAGACCACCTGATCTTTCGCGCCAGCTGAACGGCCTGGCCGGTCGCCTCTGGGGAACAAGGAGTTTCAGTATGCGTTGCCAGCTGTTGCTGTTCCTGGGCCTTGTAGCCTGCTCGCCGGCCTGGGCGAAGAAAGTCGACCTCGACTACCAGGTGCGCCTGTTGCCCACCAGTGGCCAGGCCGAAGTGCGCCTGACCCTGGGCGAAGGCAGCGCGGTGCGCAGCCTGGATTTCGACTTGGGCAAGGCCAATGCCTACAGCGGCTTCCAGGCTGACGGCCAGTGGCAGCAGCAGGGCGAGCGGGGTGTCTGGCACCCGGCTGCGGGCAAGACCAGCCTCAGTTACCGGGTGAAGCTGGACCAGAAGCAGCGCAGTGGCGCCTACACCTCGCGCATGACGCCGCATTGGGCGCTGTTCCTCGGCGACCAGCTGGTGCCGCCGGCGCGGCTCGATCAGCAGGACGGCACCGAGCTGGTGGCGCGCCTGTCGGTCGATTTGCCCGAAGGTTGGAAAAGCATCGAAACGTCCTGGCCGCGCATCGGCAAGGACAAGTTCCGCATCGATAACGTCTCGCGCCTGTTCGATCGCCCGACCGGCTGGATGCTCGCCGGCGATCTTGGCAGCCGCCGCGCACGCCTGGGCGAAACCGAGGTGACCGTGGCCGCGCCGGTAGGGCAGGGTATGCGGCGGATGGACACCCTGACATTGCTGACCTTCGTCTGGCCGCAGTTGCAGGCGGTATTCCCGCGCAACCCGCCCAAGCTGCTGCTGGTCGGCGCCCGCGATGGCATGTGGCGCGGGGCGATGGCGGCGGAGCATTCGCTCTATCTGCACAGCGGCCGGCCGATGATCAGCGAGAGTGGCAGCAGCCCCTTGCTGCGCGAGCTGGTGCAGTTGTTTGCGCAGATCCGTGTGCGGGATCACAGCGACTGGCTTGGCGAAAGCCTGACCGATTACTACGCCAACGAGCTGTTGCGCCGGGCCGGAGGGGTCAGCGATGACCGTTATCAGGTGTGGCAGGCGCGCTTGCAGAAGCAGGGTGCCAAGGTCACCCAGCTGCGTGGTGACCGAGCCAACCCGGCGCAGGTGGCGCGAGGTGTGTTGCTGTTGCAGGCGCTGGACAAGGAGATTCGCATCCACACCCAGGCCAAGCGCTCGTTGGATGATGTGACCCGGGCGCTGATGCGCCTGCCGAGTGTCAGCACCGAGGAATTCGTGCAGATCAGCGAGAGTGTGCTGGGGCGGCGTTCGGAGGTGCTGCAGAGCAAGGCCCTGCAATAGTTGGCCCTATCGCCGGCAAGCCGGCTACCACCGGCACCGAGCACACCCCCGATCCCGTGGGAGCCGGCTTGCCGGCTATAGCGTCCGTGCAGGCAAATCCGTCACTCGCCCGTCACCGTCACCCCACGGGTCGCCGCCCTGGCACTGCGCTTGAGCGCTTCAAGTTCCGCGGCACTGCGCTCGATGTCCGAACGCAGGCGGTGATACTCCTGGCGATGTTGCTGCCACCAGGCCTTGGTCGAGCAATGCCCGCTGACCCCGCGGGCCACCGCCAGGCCACCGATCACCACCTGCAGCATGCCGATCAGGCCGCCATGGCGCAGCCCCTTGGTGACCATCAGCGCCCCACCGGCCAGCGAACCAAGTCGCTCGAGCCCCTGGACATTGTGCTGCGAAGCGTCTGGAGTGGAATGGATATCAAGCATGGCAAGGCCTCCCTGTAGTGTGTAAGCAGCTGACTCCCGACCAACGGCCGACGTTCACTCTGCTTGCTCCAAGGGCGGTCGGGCTTACTTGAACTTCGGCCCCGAACGGGTATTCAGCCCTTTGGCCAAACGGTCATACAGCACCACATTCACCGTCGCGGCGAGGTTCATGCAGCCTTCGGTCGGGATGTAGATCGTCTCTTCGCACCACGCTCGAACCTCGGCACTCAAGCTGCCGTCTTCAGGCCCGAAGATGTAGATGGCACGGTCCGGGTGGGTGTACTCGGGCAACGGCCGCGCGCCTTCGACCAGTTCGACGGCCACTGGCGTGCAGCCCAGGGGAATGATGCGTTGCAGGTCGTCGATGCCGATCAGCGGAATGTCGTAGTGCACCCGCTTGGTATCGGTGACGAAATCGCGCGCGCGTTCATAGCGCTTGCCGGTGTAGAACACCGAGTTGACGCCGTAGCAACCCGCTGCGCGCATCACCGAACCGACGTTCTCCGCAGACTTGGGGTTGAACAGGCCGATGCAGCTGTACCGTTTGTTTGCCACGTGCCGGGGCCTTTCGCAAAAAAAGCGCGATTATACGGGCTTGCCGGCAGCAGCGGGGGATGGGAAGGCTCGACGGTCAGTCTTTCTTGAGCATGCCCGCCAGCCCGGCGAACGGGTTGTGGGTAGCCTTGGCGATGCTCGGGGTACTGGTGGAGCCTTCGCTGAAGTACTGCTGGTCGGTGTAGCGCGAGTGCTCATTGTCGTGGCAATAAAGGCACAGCAGCTCCCAGTTGGAGCCGTCCTGGGGGTTGTTGTCGTGGTTGTGGTCACGGTGGTGCACGGTCAGTTCGCTCAGGCGCTTGCCGGAGAACTCGCGGGCGCAACGCCCGCACACATGCGGGTACATTTTCAGCGCCTTGTCGCGGTAGCCCATTTCCTTGTCGCGCTTGGCGTCGGCGAGGATGCGGTCGAGGCGGGCGGTGGCGGCGGATGTGGAAGCCGAACTCATGGTGTTTCCTTTGTTCTGATCAGGCATGTGACGGTTATGGCAATGAGTCTAGCGCGCTTACCGTGCAGGCGGACAGGCAAAAACATCAATAACGGCGTAGCCTGTAGGAAGGTTCCCGACAGGAGGTTGCTGATGTTCCATGCGATCCTCACCGCGCTGCTGCTGGCCGCACTGCCTCTGGCCGAGGCGGCGAGCACGCCACCGCGCCTGAACACCCCCGTGCCCGGCGCGCCCGGCACGCCGACGCCCACACCGTACCCGCAGATCACCCCGAGCACGCCGCCCAAGGCCTACGACAACCAGCCTGGCGCGCCTTTGCTGCCGCCCATGCCGGTGCCGGGGCCGCCCAAGGACCAGCCGCTGCCAGGCTTGCGCCAGGAACCGGCGAAACCGCCGGCCGAAGACGACTAGAGCGACAGCCGCTGGCCATCCTGCATGCGCAGGCGTTTCGACAACGCCACGGCCAGGGCGCGGATGATCCGCGCGGCGATGCGCGGTGCTTCGTTGAGCATCTTTTCCAGCGAGTCCTTGCCCAGGGTCAGCAGTTGGCAGTCGCTGGCGGCCACGCAACTGGCCGAACGGCGCTCACCGTCGAGCACGGCCATTTCGCCGAAGGCACGGCCACTGCGCAGGGTGGCGATCTCCACGGGGTGGCCGTTGCCATCGGTCTTGCGCACGCTGACCACGCCGCGGTGCAGGATGCACATGAAGGTGCCGGCGTCGCCTTCGTTGAAGATGACTTCGCCTTCAGTCATGGCGGCCAGGCTGAAGTAGCCGGCGACGGTGTGGAAGTCGGCGAGCTGGAGGGAATCGAACAGGCCGCAGTCCATGAGCATGTCGCGGATTTCGGCGCTGAGGTGGGTTGGGTCGGGCATGTGTTGTTCTTCTTGGCGGCTGTTGTCCGAGAGCTTCGTTGAGGTTGATGGCCCTATCGCCGGCAAGCCGGCTCCCACATTGATCAGCGCTGACCCTGTGGGAGCCGGCTTGCCGGCGATAGGGCCATCAGCACTTGCGAAGCTATGACAACAAAATTCGCGTTTTACACCACACCCAGCTCATTGAAGACAAACGCGTATTCCAGCGCCACATCGCGCAGCCCCTGGTAGCGCCCGCTCATGCCGCCGTGGCCGGCCCCCATCTCGGTCTTGAGCAGCAACAGGTTGTTGTCGGTCTTCAGTGTGCGCAGGCGAGCCACCCACTTGGCCGCTTCCCAATACTGCACGCGGCTGTCGTTGTAGCCGGCGACCACCAGCATGGCCGGGTAAGCCTGGGCCGTGACGTTCTCGTAGGGCGCGTAGGCCTTGATCCGCTCATACACTTCAGGCGCTTGCGGGTTGCCCCATTCGTCGTACTCGGTGACGGTCAGCGGCAGTTCGGGGTCGAGCATGGTGTTGAGTACATCGACGAACGGCACTTCGGCAATGGCGCAGCGGAACAGTTCGGGCCGCTGGTTGAGCACCGCGCCCATGAGCAGGCCGCCGGCGCTGCCGCCACTGATGGCCAGGCGTTCGGACGAGGTCACGCCCTGGGCGATCAGGTGTTCGGCGCAGGCGATGAAGTCGCTGAAGCTGTTGTGCTTGTGCTCCTGCTTGCCGGCGCGGTACCAGGCTTCGCCCAGCTCGCCGCCGCCGCGCACATGGGCGATGGCAAAACCCACGCCGCGTTGCAGCAGGCTCAGGCGGGCATGGGAGAACCACGGGTCGAGGCTTTCGCCATAGGCACCGTAACCGTACAGGTACAGGGGCACCGTCTGGCCCTGGTCCTGCTTGCGACGTACCAGGCTGATCGGCACCTGGGTGCCATCGGCGGCGGTGGCCCACAGGCGCTCGCTGACATAATCGTCGGCGTCGAAATCACCCAGCACCGGGGTTTGCTTGAGCACGGCCTGCTCGCCTGTGGCCAGGTCCAGCTGGCGCACCTGAGCGGGGCGGTTGAGCGCTTCATAACGCAGGCGCACGCGGCGGCTGGCGAATTCCAGGCTGTCCTGCACATACAGGCTGTAGGCGGCGTCGGGCAGTTCCACACGGTAGCTGGCAAGGCCCTGCGGGCGCACTTCGATGATCGGCAGGCCGCCTTCGCGCAGGCTCAGGGTAAGGGCGCTGGCATTCAGGCTGAGGCCTTCGAGCATCACATCGTCACGGTGTGCCACCATTGGTTGCCACTGCGCACGGGCGGGCACCTGATCGGCCGGGGCGTGGTAGAGCGCGAAGTTGATGCCGTCCTGGTTGGTGCGGATGAACCAGCACCATTGGCCGTCGAGCTGGCCATGGTCGGGGAAGTATTCGTGGCCTTCCATCCGCGGTGCCAGGCAGGTGAAATCGGCCTGGGGCGTGTGGGCATCGAGCACCCAGGCTTCACTGGTGGTCTTGCTGTTGAGCAGCAGCACCAACTGCAGTTCGGAGCTTGCGCGGTAGCAGTGCAGGAAGAAGCGACCGTCGGGCTCTTCGAACACGGTCTGCGCGTCGGCTTGGCCCAGGGTGTGGCGACGCAGGCGCCAGGGGCGGTGGGTGTCGTCCAGTTCGGCGAAGAACAGCGTCTGGTTGTCGTTGGCCCAGGTCAGGCTGCCGTCGCAGTCGTCGAAGGGCAGGGTGATCAGCGCGCCGCTGGCCAGGTCCTTGACGTACAGGGTGTAGATTTCGTCGCCACTGGTGTCGAGGCTGTAGGCCAGCAGGCGGTGGTCGGGGCTGATGCTGAAGGCGCCCAGCGACAGGAAGCCACCATTGGCCAGGGCGTTGGGGTCGAGCAGCAGCTGCTCCTGGCTTTCGTCCACGGTGTTGGTGTCGTCCGCCGGGCGCGGGCAACGGTAGTGGCGTGGGTATTCGTCGCCCGCCGTGGTGCGGGTGTAGTACAGGTACGGGCCCCAGGGCGAAGGCAGCGACAGGTCGGTTTCCAGGATGCGGCCCTTGATTTCTTCGAACAACTGTTCGCGCAGGGGCGCCTGGTCGGCCAGGCAGGCTTGCTGGTAGGCGTTTTCGGCCTGCAGGTAGTCGAGCACTTCAGGGGTGTCGCGCTGTTGCAGCCAGGCGTAGGGATCGGCGGCCTGATCCTGGCGGGCGATGGGGGGCTGGAGCGCGTTGGGCATCGGGGATCTCTTGGCTGGGGGGCGCCTGCGCCCGGAAAAGTGTTTATCATAGGCATCTCTTTGCCTGGCTTGCACGATCACCATGACCGAGAACGACTATACCCTCGCCTGGGGCCTCTACGCCGTGGCCGCCCTGGGCTGCCTGTGGGTGGGTTTCAAAATCACCGGCTGGATGTGGCGTTGGCTGCGTGAGCCGCTGCGGGTGATCCTGGCGGTGCTGCTGCTGACCCCGACCGTGGTCGACCCGGCCAAGGATGCCGTTGCCCCGGCCATCGCCATCACCGCCCTGGACCTGGCCTTCAAGGTCGGCAACAACGCCTGGCGGGCAATTTCCGACTTTGCCATGTACGGCATGATCGCCTTTGCGGTGTACGCGCTGTTCGTGCTGCTGCGCTGGCCGCTGGAAAAACGCGCCCGCGAGCGCCGCGAACAGGCCGAGGCCAGCGCCCAGCGCCAGGCCGCCGAGGACGCCCGGCTCGATGCTGGTGCGCCGTTGGCTGCCGAGCGCCACGACCGCTACCGCGATGACCTGCCGCCCGCCGCGCCCTCTGGCGGCCGTGGCCGGGTCGAGCCCCGTTTGTAAGCGGAGACTGCGAACATGTGCGAACTGCTGGGCATGAGCGCCAACGTCCCCACCGACATCGTCTTCAGCTTCACCGGCCTGATGCAGCGCGGCGGGCGAACCGGCCCGCACCGTGATGGCTGGGGCATCGGTTTCTACGAAGGCCGCGGCCTGCGCCTGTTCCAGGACCCTGCCGCAAGCAGCGAGTCGGAAGTGGCCAACCTGGTGCAGCGCTACCCGATCAAGAGCGAGGTGGTCATCGGCCACATCCGCCAGGCCAACGTCGGCCGGGTGTGCCTGTCCAATACGCACCCGTTCGTCCGCGAAATGTGGGGCCGCAACTGGTGCTTCGCGCACAACGGCCAGCTCGGCGACTTCAAGGGCGAGGCGACCTTCTACCGGCCCATCGGCGACACCGACAGCGAGGCCGCCTTCTGCGACCTGCTCAATCGCATCCGCGCTGCCTTCCCGGAGCCTGTCGAAGTGGAACAGCTGCTGACGGTGCTGGTCGAAGCCTGTGCCGAGTACCGCGGCAAAGGCGTGTTCAACTGCCTGCTCAGCGACGGCGACTGGTTGTTCTGCTTCTGCTCGACCAAGCTGGTCCACATCACCCGTCGCGCGCCTTTTGGTGCCGCACGGTTGAAGGATGTCGACCTGATCGTCGACTTTCACACCGAAACCACCCCCAATGACGTGGTGACGGTGATCGCCACCGAGGCCTTGACCGAGAACGAGACCTGGCGGCGCTACGAGCCCGGCCAATGGGGTTTGTGGCGGCACGGAGAATGCGTTTCGCAAGGCCAGAGCTAAGGACGCTGCATGTTCAGAAGTTACCTGCGGTTGCTGCTGTTCACCTTCGGCCTGCTGGCCGGTATCCAGGTCCCCGGGCTGGTCAAGGACTATAGCCAGCGGGTCGAGGCGCACTTGTTCGAATCGCGCCAGGCGCTCGATGGCTTCAAGCAGACCGCCGAACGCTTCTTCAAGGGCGACCTGCAGGCGCTGGTGCGGCATTACCGCAGCAGTGACGACCCGGTGTTCAACAGCGATGCCAACAGTATCGAGAGTCTGTTGATACGTAATCAGCTGCTGGAGAACGAGTGGCAGGCGCTGCAGGGGTCGTGGGTGACGACGACCTGGCATGTGCTGGTGCAGCCGGATCCGCAGTTGCGCGAAGAGACGCTCAAGGGGTACAGCTATCAGATTCTGCTGGTACCCGAGGCGATAGGCTGGGGCGTTGGGGCAGGGTTTGTGCTGGCGTTTGTGGTCGAGAGCCTGTTGCTGGGGATTGGCTGGGTGCTTTTGGGTGGGCGGCGCAAGGCAGTTAAGGAGAGCTGGCGTTGATGGACGATGACTAGGCTTTTGCTAGCGCTCTGTGGCCTGGGATTCTGACCTTAGTTCATATAGGGCTTGCTCAAGGCTGCTCACATCTGATCGATCACCGTCGCGATCATTCTTGCGAAGCCAAACGGGTGCTCTAATATAAAGAGCCCGTACCAAAGATGTTACAACCCTTAATTTATCAACTTGGCCAAGCAACAAAAACTTAAACTTATCGAAGTTTGATGGAGTTCAGGAAATGGTTCGGTTGGTGTGTGGGGGTAGTATGTTCTCGCTAAAACATTCTTGTGCTCTTCATTTTCGGCAGGTTGCGCGCACAAAGTATGGCGCTTGACGTTCTCGTAAAAGTCGTGATCATTGCGTGCTACACTTTGATTTTAATTCCGCGAGTGGCATTACTTTCAATTAACATCTTAACGCGAGCGGTGACTACGATTGTGGTACTTTCTCCTTGCGCTCTTACGGTATCGCTAGAAAGCTCCAGATCATGCTTTAAAACGATTTTGGTACGCCATTGTTGGCCATCGGGTAAGCAACTAGGCAAGGCTCGCTTACAGAATTGCTCAAATCGAGCGCGAACAGCGTCATTGATGATGGCGCTTTATTTTAATAATTCAGGGTCTTCGCCCGTAAGAACCCTGGTCTTAAGCCAGTAGCTTTCTGGGTAGTCATCTTAAATGTATTGTATGAAGTTTCCGGTCATATCGTGATGGTTCGCCATTTGTCGTTGAAGCTCAGGATACCCTTTCTGTTTGTTTTTCATGTCTAATTGTAAATAATCAAATGAAGCTTTTGAGCAGGTTTGTGTGGCTTTGTTTCTAGAGGCCTTTAAGAAAAGCCAAGTATTTTTTATCGAAGCCTTGGAAAGCTCTATCTCCACCCATGACGAACGCTTTCTTGAGCAGCTCTTTAGCGTGATCATTTTCATGCAAGCCAAGATAGGACGCACCCAAAATTATTAAGCTCGAAGTTTCGCGTGGGGGCTTGGTCTCAACTGCCACAAGCGCCCAATCTTTTGCGGTTTTGAAATCACTTGTCTTGAGGGACAGGCCAGACATACATTTGGCAATCCAATGAGAGAGGTCCCAGGCGTTTTGGGGAGCAGGGAGCATGCTCCAAGATGCTTTGTATTTTTCAAAGGCTTGACTGAATTTTCCAGATTCTTCGTATTCATTCCCTTCTTCTATTGTGGCAACAATTTTTTTAGATAGCTGCAAATTAGTTTCTGATAGTTCTTTCATAAAGTTCTCAGTAGCTGAAGCTTTCGTGTGGTCCAATGATTCTATCTGGAGATTTATATAATTCTATCAATTTCGCTCCTGCTGATCTGTTGTGCGAATAATGTTCTAGTTCGTAGTTTTTTGGATCCAGCATCCATTTCCGAACCTCTTTGGATTTGGCACCAAAGAAGCCACCCCGCTCATTCCAGTATGTTACAGCATCACGCTTATGTGCCATGTCTGCTTCCCGAATGGGTACCATTGTCTATCACTCAGGCTTTTGAATTCCATTGCATCACCTTTACCTCGAATTCGACCCTCATCTCTCATTCTTTCAATTACCAATTTCCCAGTTTTGCTGGTCTTGCCCGTCGGCCTGATGCGCATCGCGGGTGATCGCAGCCAAACTGACATTACCCTTCATGATGTAAGTTATCGGTCCAATATCTTCATGAATTTGCTTTCCCATCGGAAATTCAAGATGATCAGGGATGCCTTGATGGTCCTACTTGATCCAGTGCTTTTCCGGGTAGCTCACGGAAGGAATCAAAATCTTCATTGATAAGCACCTCTTATCGAATTTTGTTTGGTTTTATTTGTTGCACCTAATCCTTGGTGATTATCACATGCACTTGCATGGGTTCAGTTTGGAATTGTCAATAAAGCTTCTTCAGTTCGCGCTCTTAACTCTGTAAGGTTATGAGCGACCGCCGAATAGGTAGGGTTTTCCCAGTCGAAATTTTTCACAACTACTGCAAAGAAATTTCCGCGCAGATCGAAGGATGGCCGCCATCCAATATCAAGGATATATCCGTTGGGGAATTCGACTTGCAACATGTCTTCTTTGAGTTCGTCAGCGTGGAGTTCAAGTGCTTCTGTTTCTGGAAGATTGAAATCATCAAACAAAACTTTTCCGTTTTTTAAGTCAAGATTAGGTATCATGTTTTTGTCAGTCTCAAGAATTCATTAAGTGAAATTGGATGTCCGTGTATCGTCCCTGCGCTTTCTTCTACGCGTATCCATTGGCTGGATTTTCCTTCACTAGCTCCTATAATCTCATGCATATCCTTTACCTTCCAGGGTTTGCCATTGGTGACCTGCTGACCAACCGAATGAACGTGGCGCTCCAGTAGTTCGATGTCTGTTCCTGGTTTGTACTTTGCGGGTCCCGTTTTGGTTGATTCAATAACTGATTTCCAGCTCGCATTTTTTGGGGCCGCATGTTTATATCCATGGGGAGTCCATTGAGGCGGTTTTGTTAGCGAGCATGGAGATAGACCTAAGCTGTCGCTCCAGCCCAAAGGGTTAGAGGCGTATTGGTAAAAATTGATGCTGCCTGCTAGTCCAATTGGGTCTTGAGTAATGAACCTTCCAATATTTTGATCGTAGTATCTGAACGTATTGAAGTGTAGCTCTGTTTCTAAGTCGAAGTATTGCCCTTGAAATCGAAGGTTCTGTTGAATTTTACTGGTTGACAGATGCTCTATTGCACCCCACGAGCGGTAAGCGGCTTGCCATACAATTTCGCCTTCGCGTGTGCTTAGCTCTAGCGGCGTTCCGATCTGGTCGTTATGGAAATAGTATATTTCTTGCTTTTTACCTTCAGCGTTGTCCACACGCGCCAACGGCGCATAGCTACCCGGCTCATACAGATACAAGATGCTCTGCCCAGGCATCTCCTCACGCAGCATCCGTAATCCTTGCCAGAGGAAGCGCTTCTGTTCCACCACTCCATCGATTTCCGCATGCTTGGCCACTCGCCGCCCCAGGCTGTCATACCGATAGTGCCCAGTACGCTCAAGCCGACCCTCAACCCAGGTCTCTGCCCGAACCAATCGGTTCTCGCAGTCATAGGCAAAATGCTGCAGCTTGCTGTGCCCGGAGCTCTTCTCGATCAAGTTGCCCCAGGGGTCATAGCGATACTCGTGGTTCTGCCAGTTCGGGATCCGGTTGTCCCTGACCTTGGCGAACCGCCGCGCATTGAAGTCCAGGCGATTACCGGCCGGGTCGTAACGAAATTCCTCGCTGCCTACCAGTGAGCCGGTATCCCGGCTGCGCAACCGGCCATTGGCTTCATAGTCGTACTTGATCTCGCCGCGAAGCTTGTCCAGCGTGCGGGTCAACTCACCCGCGGGGTCGTACTGGTATCGCCGGTGGATCGGGTTGTAGGCATGTTCCACCAGCAGTGATGTGTGGATCCCAGCGTTGTGCACCTGGGAGAGTTTGTCGGCGGGTAAGGTCGACGCGAACTGCCAGGCCTTGCGCCCCATGGCGTCATAGCCGAAGCAACTGGTCAGCTTGCCCTGGGTCCGGTACACCTCGCGGTGCAGGTCGTCGCGCTCGATATCGCTGATCACCTGGCCGTCCAGGTTCAACTGGTGCAGGTGACCGCTGCCGTAGTACAGGTGGTTGAGCTTGCGCCCGTCCGGCAGGGTGAGGGTGGTCAGATTGCTCAGCAGGTCATATTCGTAAGCCAGGACGCCCTCGGCGGTGATTTCCTGCGTCAGGCGGCCGAGCAAGTCGTAGCGGTATCCCAGCGTCTCCTCGGTGACGCCGAGTTGCTTGCCGATGCCGCTTGGCGTGCGCCGGATGCTCAACAGGCGGTCCGCGTCGTCGTAGTCGAATGCCTGATGCGCATCGCGGGTGATCTTGGCCACAAGACGGCCAATCGCATCGCGCTCGAACAGCGTATGACGCTCGGGTTGCTCGGCGTTTTCGCCGTAGCCGGTCTCATCCAGTCGAATCAGGTGGCCGCCGGCGTTGTAGCTGAAGCGCCGGGTCAGGTTGTCCACCCGCACTTCTTCGATCAGCCGGTCCGATGCGTCGTAGGCGAAGCGATAGCTCGCATGGTTTTCGTTGACCAAGGCCGTCAGCCTTAGCGCCTTGTCGTACTCGTAGCGAACGAACGCCCCTTCGGCGTCCTGGCGATAGCTGGGGAGGCCACGCGAGGTCCGCTGCAAGCGCGTGATCTGGCCTTTACCGTCAGTGTGGCTGAGCACCTGCCCGAGGTCGTTGTAGGTAAAGGTTTCTGCCGAACCGTCCGGGTGATTGATGCGCAGCACTTCACCGTCGGGCTTGCGCTCCAGCATGGTGGTGTTGTTCAGCGCGTCGGTGACGGCGACCAGATGTTGGCGTTGGTCATAGCGGTAGTAGGTGCTCTTGCCTGAACAGTCCTGATAGCGCTCGACCTGGGCGTAGGCGTTCCACCACAGGTACTTGGACTTGAAGGTTGGATCGATGATCGTGTGGGGGAGGCCATCGTCGCCGTTGAGGTACTCGGTCTTGTGACCCAGCGCGTCGAAGTCGGCGATCAGGTTGCCCTTGTCGTCGTAGCGGGACTTCCACACGCTGCCATCCGGGAAGCGGGTTTCGGTCACCAGCGGCGTGGCGAAATGGTGCTTGTAGCGCAGGGTGCGGCCGAGCGGGTCGGTTTCTTCGATCAGCCTGGAAAGGTCGTCGTGCTTGAACGCCAGATGGTTGCCATCCGGCAGTTCGATGCCGGCGATATTGCCGAAGGCATCCAGGGCGATTGTGTAGCGTTCGCCGCCGAAGTCGCGGCTGGCGACGATGCGGTTGTCTTCGTTGTACTGGATCTGCAGTTCGCGGCCCAGCGCATCGGTGGCCCAGCTGGTTCGGGCAGCCGTGTCATAGCGCAAGTGGTAGTGCTCGCCGTCGCTGGTCGAATGTTCGACCACGCGCCGCTGACCCTCGACCTCAGCCCAGCGGTACTCGCAGATCAGGCCCAGGGCATTGCTGTGGCGGTCCATGAGGCCATCGGCGTAGCCGAAGGTGCGGGAGGTATCGCCGTTGCGGTTGGTGACGTGGACCAGTTGGCCTGCGCTGTCGTAGCGATACTGCACGAGGGTTTCGACGGCAGCATCGTCAACGATGCGCTTGACCGATGTCAGGCGGCCGAAAGGGGCCTCGTAGTGCAGGTGCAGCCGTATCCCGCCGGGTGCGCTGATGTCGGTGAGGCAACCGTCGGCGTTGCGGGTGAGGTGCAGGTAATGGCCCAGGGCGTTTTCCAGGCGCTGCAGGGGCACTTCACGGTTGTCGTTGGGCACTTCGCCGAAATAGAAGAACAGGTTGTCGAGGGTCTGCAGGATGTAGTGCCCACCGAGGGTGCGGACCAGCGTCAGTTGCTCGTGCGGGTTGTAAATGCGCTCACCCGGCTCGACATCGACGAAGGGAAGGCTGCGACCCTGGTTGTCCTTCAGGTACACGAAACAGCCTTGCGGCGCAGGCTCTGTTCCCAGGGCAAGGTCCAGCCACGCCCGAGCACGCTGCCGGTATCCAGGTCACTGGCGTAGAACCGTGACCATTCGATGGGCATGAGGCCGGGGATGACGAAATCGGTTTCGTCCGTGAGTACCTTGCGCCCGCAGGTGAGATCCACCGGGTTGCCGAGCAGCCCGCCCAGGGCGCGCTCCACGGCAGGGCCGATGATGTAGCGGCCTGCCAGGTAGCTGCCGGCGATGGCCAGCCCCACTTGCAAGGCACAGGGCCTGGCGGCCTTGAGGCCGGCCTGCAGGCCCATGGTCGCGACGTTGAACACCGAGCGGCCCATCGAGGCCACGACCATCAGCACATCGACGGTGACGCGCAGCTCGTCCGGCACCTCTTCGCTGACCTTGAGGTAGCGCTGGGTGCCGCCACCGATGAACACGTTGTTCGAGCCACTTGCGATCGTCGCGCCGCAGGTCAGCTTGTCACCCTTGCGCGCCGCTGCGACGCCGTTGATGAAGACATTGCCGGAACCCTCCGCAACCTGCACCGGCGCCGGGTGCTGCTCGCACACCGCGGTGCTTTGCACGACATGTGCGGCATTGCGGCCATTGATGAAGACGTTGGGTGAACAGCCAGGTCGCTCGATCTGTCCGGCGGGTGAGCCAAAGGTCGAGCCGAACTCTTCGCCCAGCTTGGGCAGGGCGCTGGCACCCAGGCCGATGACCATGGCCAGCAGAATGCTGCCGAACCCGGCCGTGCAGATGATGAACGAGGCGGCGGCAACCATGGCCAGCCCGGCCACGGCACCCGCCAGGAACCCGGTCAGCGCCGAGGTGTGCTCGATATCGTCGCCCCAGCGTGCTGCTTCGAACATGGCGCCTACTCCTGGGCAACTGCGGGGGCGCAGGTGATGTTGGCGACCATCGCATCGAAGGTGATCAACCAGCTGGCCAACGCCTCCTGGTCGGGGTCGACGATCGTGGAGAGGGTGAGCGCCTGTGCTTGCTGGCCGACGCTCTCGGGGACCAGCAGCATCACGGCCTGGCAGTGCCGTGCCTCATCGGCGTTACAGAAGTGGTAATCCAGGCGCAGCGCGTCGTGACCGGCGAAGCTGCAGGCCTGCTTGCGGATGAGGGTGATTTCGGTGTGGCGCTGGCGTGCCTCTGCCAGGTGCTGTTCGAGCACTCGTTCGAGTGTCTGTCCCTGCGCAAGGGGACTGCGTTGCGTATGCAGGGTGACCTGATGCTGCCCGACCTGAAGTGTCGTGGTGCAAACGCGCAGCTCAAACCCTGGTGGCATGGACAGGCGCAAGCCGGCAAGGGTCAGTTCGTTGCGGTCGGGAACCAGTGGCAGCGGTCGGGCACGTTCTGCCAGTTTTGCGGCTTGCAAGGCCGCTTCAGCAGCGGCGTCACGTTCCGCCTGTTCCCTGGCCGCCTTTTCAGCGGCTTCACGCTTTTCTGAAATGCGGTCGTAGAGGCTGGTTCTTCTGATCATGGCCGGCCGCCTTGTCTGACAGAGACGAGGCGGCCATGTGCTGCAGTGCGCATGGCAAAGGTATCTCCCTGATAATTTGGCTAGCCCGCTAGTGCGGTGCTCCTTGCTCTGGCCTTGGACCGCGCAGAGTTAATACCCGGGAAAATTGTGCTGTCAATGCGCTGCGCCCCAGAGAAATCAGGGGTCTCAGCCCTGTTAGGTGATGGCAGATTGCTTCATGAGGGCAATGTTGGCGGGGTGGCGGGAGGTAGCTGAGCCCTTGACCCATCGGGTCTGCAGATAGGCGAGTGGAAACCTGCAGGGCCTGTGAGCGAGGGGCATGTGAACAAGTTGTAAACGTTTGTGGCGATGGATCAGTTTCAGAAGTTTCCGTAGGAAGAGTTACTGAGTTGGCGTATTCCAGTTCCGTCAGGTTCGGCCCTATCGCCGGCAAGCCGGCTCCCACAGAGACCTGAGGGTGTCAGAAATTTTGTGTTCGGGCATAACATGAGTAAGAGGTGCATGTATGCCAACCAAAAAGAAACCCCTGCGTGACCTGCCCAAAATCCCCAAAGAGCTGCTGGAGCAGTTCGGTGAGGGCCTGATGACCGCAGAAGCTATCGAGGATGCCTCTGCGGCGTTCAAAAAGGCCTTGATCGAGCGTGCTCTGCATGCCGAGCTTGGTCACCACCTGGGTTATCCGCCGGGCGCGCAGCGCCCAGAGGATGAAACCAACCAGCGTAACGGCAAGAGTGGCAAGACGGTTTTGACCGGCGATGGCCCGCTGCGGCTGGAAATTCCTCGTGATCGAGACGGCAGTTTTGCGCCCATTCTGATCCCTAAGCACGAACGGCGGTACACCGGTTTCGATGACAAGATCATCGCCATGTACGCCCGTGGCATGACGGTCAGAGAGATCCGAGCGTTTCTGTCCGAGCAGTATGGAACCGACGTTTCGCCCGATTTCATCAGCTCTGTGACAGACGAGGTCATGGAAGAGATTGGCGCGTGGCAACAGCGGCCATTGGAGCCGATGTACCCGGTCATTTTCTTTGATGCGCTGCGGGTGAAAATTCGCGAAGAAGGCCTGGTGCGCAACAAGGCCATTTACCTGGCTTTGGGCGTTCTACCCGACGGGACGCGCGATATCTTAGGCATCTGGATCGAGAACACCGAGGGTGCGAAGTTCTGGATGAAGGTTTTTAACGATCTCAAGACGCGTGGTGTCGAGGATGTGCTGATTGCCGTGACCGATGGCCTCAAAGGCATGCCAGAGGCTCTCAGCGCCGTGTTTCCAGAAACGACGCTGCAGACGTGCATCGTGCACCTGATCCGCAACAGCCTCGACTACGTGGCTTGGGACAAGCGCCGGGCACTGGCCAAGGCGTTGAAACCGATTTACCAGGCCATCAATGCAGAAGCGGCTGAGCAGGCATTGGATGAGTTTGAAAACGGACCCTGGGGCAAACAGTATCCAACGGTCGTGGCAGCCTGGAGACGCGCCTGGGATCGAGTGATTCCCTTCTTTGTCTTCCCACCTGCCATCCGCAAAGTGATCTACACCACCAACGCTATTGAGAGCATCAACGCCCAGCTACGCAAAATCATTAAAACTCGGGGGCATTTCCCGAACGATGAAGCAGCCACCAAGCTGATCTGGCTGGGGCTGCGGAACATCACGGCAAACTGGGGCTCGGCGGCGCATGATTGGAAAAGTGCGATGAATCAATTCGCGATTCTGTACGGGGATCGGTTCATCAGGCCGACGTGGTGAAAATCGGGCCTGCCTAACGGCAGGCCATTACCGGCCCGAACACAAAAAAACTGACAGTCCCAGAGACCTCGCAGTTCACTTACCTGTGGGAGCCGGCTTGCCGGCGATAGGGCGGGACTGGCACTGGAAAACCATCAGACCAGCACAATCCTCTGCGCCCCGACATCCCGCGCGTACCGCTCCAGCACCTGCCGGCATACCCCGACCACCTCATCCACCAACGCCACCCCGGTCTGCCAGGCGACGACCAGTTCCAGGCTCGGCGGTGGCTGCAAGCCTTCGAGCAGCACCAGTTCGCCGCGGCTCAGCTCTTCACCGACCAGCGCCGGCGGCAACGCACCGATGCCGAAGCCATCGCGCAGCAGGCGGGTAATCGCCGCCACCGAGTTCACGCAGTTCAGGCGCGGGGCCTGGGCGCCTGCGGCTTGCAGCATGCTGAGCACTTCCTGGTGGGGACGCGAGTTCTTCGAGAAGGTCACGATCCGCTCGCGGGCCAGTTCGGCCAGGGACGCGTAATCGCGGTGCTGGGCGGCACCAGCAGCCACCACCCAGCCCATGGGGTAGCGCGCCAGGTCCTGGCTGCGGATCGACCGCTCACGCAACAGGTCGGTCTGCAGGATCACATCGAGAAAGCCTTTTTGCAGCTGTTCGCGCAAGTTCAGCGCGGTATCGGCGACCAGTTCGATCTCTACCTGGGGATAGCGCTCGGACAGTTCCGCCACCAGTGCGCTCATCCAGGTGTGAATGACCGTGTCCATCACGCCAAGGCGAATGCGCCCGACCTTGGCGCGGTCGCTGTCCAGCGACTGCTTCATCGCCTTGGCGGTGTCGAGCATGCGCTCGGCGTACTCCAGCACCTTGGTGCCTTCCGGGGTCAGGCTGACGCCACGTGAGTCGCGCAGCAGCAGTTTCACCCCAAGGTCCGCCTCCAGCGCGGCGATGCGGCTGGAGACCGATGCCTGGGTGGTGAACAGTTTTTCGGCAGTGAGGCGAAAGCTCTTGAGCCGGGCGACCCAGACGAAGGTTTCGAGGAAGCGAAGGTTCATGATCAGTTTTTCTTGTTCCAGACCGGCGGTTTTTCTCGTTGGACGCACGTGACGCGGGCTCTGAACAATGGTGCCCAGGCCGCGACGCCAGACGTCGCCCATAAAACAATACCAACAAGCCGAGGCAAGCATGAACCCGACCGGCGTGCAGCAGCAGGTTTCGCCCTCATCTTCCACCGGGCCTTTCGCCTGGTACCGCGACATCGACTCCCAGCAACGTCGCACCTTCTGGAGCTGCAAGATCGGCTATGGCCTGGACGGCATGGACACGCAGATGCTCAGCTTCGTCATCCCCACGCTGATCATGCTGTGGGGCATCAGCACCACCGAGGCCGGGCTGATCCACACCAGCACCCTGATCGCCTCGGCCCTTGGCGGCTGGATCGCCGGCATTCTCTCCGACCGCATCGGCCGCGTGCGCACATTGCAACTGACCGTGCTGTGGTTCGCCTTCTTCACGTTCCTTTGCGGCTTCGCCCAGAACTACGAACAACTGCTGATCGCCCGTACCTTGATGGGCTTCGGTTTCGGCGGCGAGTGGACCGCGGGTGCGGTGCTGATCGGCGAAGTGATCCGCGCCCAGGACCGTGGCAAGGCGGTCGGCATGGTGCAGTCCGGGTGGGCCCTGGGCTGGGGGGTCACGGCGATCCTCTATGCGCTGCTGTTCTCCTGGCTGCCTGCCGAGCAGGCCTGGCGTGCGCTGTTCCTGCTCGGCCTGGTGCCAGCCATCTTCGTGATCTTCGTGCGTCGCCTGGTCAAGGACCCCGAGGTGTACCGCCAGGCCAAGGCGGTGGAGCAGGTCGAAGCGCCTTCGCACTTCTACGAGATTTTCGCCCCCGGCATGCTCTGGACCACTGTGCGCGCGTCCTTGCTGACCACTGGTGCGCTCGGTGGCTACTACGCCATCACCTCGTGGCTGCCGACCTTCCTCAAGAACGAGCGCGGCCTCAGTGTGCTGGGCACCGGCGGCTACCTGGCGATGGTGATCGTCGGCTCCTACGTGGGCTACGTGATCAGCGCGTACCTGTCCGATATCCTCGGGCGCAAGAAGAACTTCATCCTGTTCGCCGTGGGTTCGTTCATCATCGTGCTGCTGTATACGCAGATGCGCGTCAGCGATGACCTGATGCTGTGGCTGGGCTTCCCGCTGGGCTTCTTCGCCTCGGGCATCTTCAGCGGCATGGGCGCGTTCCTCACCGAACTGTTCCCCACCCGCATCCGTGGTTCGGGGCAGGGCTTCTGCTACAACATCGGCAAAGTGATCGCGGCGCTGTTCCCGTTGCTGATCGGCCTGCTCAGCCAGCAGGTACCGCTGGGCCTGGGGATTGGCGGTTTTGCCGCGGTGTCTTACGGTGTGGTGATCCTGGCGGCCTTGAGCCTGCCGGAAACCCGCGGCAAGCAACTCAACGCGCGCTAAGGTAGGCACATGAACATCGACACGGGAGCACGCCAGGTGAAACGCCTGCTACTCAATTGCGACATGGGCGAAAGTTTCGGTAGCTGGCGCATGGGCCGGGATGCCGAGGTAATGCCTTACATCGACTGCGCCAACATCGCCTGCGGCTACCACGCCGGCGACCCTGGCACCATGCGCCGTACCGTGGCCCTGGCGCTTGAGCATGACGTCGCCATCGGTGCCCACCCGGCCTACCCGGACTTGGTCGGCTTCGGCCGCCGCTCCATGGCTTGCAGCAGCGAGGAAATCCGCGACCTGCTGCATTACCAGATCGGCGCCTTGCAGGGCATCTGCAAGGCCCTTGGCGCTCGTGTGGCCTACGTCAAGCCCCATGGCGCACTGTACAACGACATGATGGCCGACCCCCTCAAGCTGCGTGCCGTGCTCGAAGCCATGGCGGCTTACGACAGCAGCCTGCCGTTGATGCTCATGGCCACCGCCGACAACAGCGCCGCCCAGGCCCTGGGCAACGAGATCGGCGTGCCGCTGTGGTTCGAAGCCTTTGCCGATCGCGCCTATACCGCCAGTGGCCACCTGCAGTCACGGCGCCTGCCGGGCGCGGTGCATCACGCCCCGGCGTTGGTGGTTGAACAGGCCCTGCGGCTGGCCCGGGGCGAGACGCTGGTGGCCGACGACGGCAGCGCGGTGCGCCTGCACGCCAGCACCTTGTGCGTGCACGGTGACAACGACAGTTCGGTGGCAGCGGTGCGGCAGATTCGCCAGGCCCTCGATGGGCTGGAGCAGGCATGAAGCTACGCATCGAAGTGGTGGCGATCGACAGCCTGATGGTGCGCCTGTTCGACGCCATCGATGAAGCCAACATGCCGTGGATGCTCGCGGCCAGCCAGCGGCTGGGTGCGGCGTTCGGCGAGCACCTGCTGGACCTGGTGCCGTCCTATACCACGCTGATGGTGCAGTTCGACCTGCCGCCCAGCGAGGCGAGGGCACTGATCGTTCAAGCGTTGCACGGCTTGCAGCCGGACGCCGGAAGCGCGGGGCGTCGCCACCAGATCCCGGTGTGGTACCACGCCAGTGTCGGCCCCGAACTGCCCGTGCTGGCCGCCCGCAGCGGCTTGAGCGAGGACGAAGTGATCCGCCTGCACAGTGAGCGCGACTATCCGGTATTCGCTCTGGGCTTTGCCCCCGGCTTCGGTTTCATGGGGCTGGTGGACGAGAGGCTGGCCACACCCCGCCTGAGCACCCCGCGCAAGCGCGTGGCAGCCGGCAGCGTGGGCATCGCCGAGCGCCAGACGGCAGCCTACCCTGCGGTCTCGCCCGGTGGTTGGAACCTGATCGGGCGTACCCCCGTGCGCCTGTTCGACCGTGACCGTGAGGGTTACAGCCTGCTGCAACCCGGCGACCGGGTGCGCTTCGTGGCGGTTTCCCATGCCGAGTTCATGGCATTGGGCGGTGATGACACGGCGTTGGAGGCCGGGGCATGAAGCAGTTGACGATCGAGGCCAGCACCCCGCTGTGCCAATTGCAGGACGCCGGGCGTTTCGGCGTACGCCACCTGGGCGTGACCCAGGGCGGGGCGCTGGATTGGGTGGCGATGTACTGGGCGAATTGGCTGCTGGGCAACGCGCTGGAGGCAGCCGTGATCGAGGTGACGCTGGGCGGGTTCAGCGTGCTGGCCGAAGAGGACTGCGTACTGGCCCTGGCCGGCGCCGACCTGGATGCGCGGGTCGACGATCAGCCGCTGGCGCCCTGGCGCAGCTTCACCCTGGCCAAGGGGCAGCGGTTGACCTTGAAGCAGCCGAAGCAGGGCGTGCGCGCCTACCTTGCGGCGCCGGGCGGCTTCCACGGGGAAGCGGTACTCGGCAGTTGTGCCACCGTGGTGCGTGAAGCGCTGGGCGGTATCGATGGGCATGGCGCTGCGTTGGGCAACGGTCAGGTGCTGCGTTTCGCCGGTAGCTCGGCCGGGCAGCGAGAGGTGCCGCAAGCGCTGCGTCCGGTTTATGCGCAAAAGCCGCTGCTCGATCTGGTGATGGGCGCGCAAATCGGTGATTTCAGCGGCACCAGCCTGTTCGAGGCGTTCAACAGTGACTGGACACTGGACAGCCGGGCCGATCGCATGGGCATCCGCTTGTTGGGGCCGCAGTTGGTCTACCAGGGAGCGCCGATGATCTCCGAAGGCATTCCTTTGGGCGCGATGCAGGTGCCACCGGATGGGCAGCCGATCGTGCTGCTCAATGACCGTCAGACCATTGGCGGGTATCCGCGGCTGGGGGCGTTGACGCCGCTTGCGTTGGCGCAGCTAGCGCAGTGCATGCCAGGGGCGGCGGTGCGGTTCAAGGCGGTGGTGCAGGAAGAGGCTTGGCGGGGGCAGCAGGTGTATCTGCAGCGCTGGGGGTGAGGCTGCTGGCCCTATCGCCGGCAAGCCGGCTCCCACAGGTACACCACGATTTCAAGATGTGTGGGGTTCCTGTGGGAGCCGGTTTGCCGGCGATAGGGCCGGTACAGACTGACCGTTACTTGGACAGGTAGCGCATCCCTTCTTCCAACCCCTGCAAGGTCAGTGGATACATCTTGTCCTCGATCAAATCCCGCACCAGGTGGGTCGAGGCCGTGTAGTCCCAGGCCTGTTTCGGGTACGGGTTGATCCAGATGACCTTCTTGAATTTCTCCATGAAGCGCTGAATCCACACGTAGCCTGCCTCTTCGTTCCAGTGCTCCACGCTGCCGCCCGGCTGGGTGATCTCGTAGGGCGCCATGGCCGCATCGCCGACGAATACCACCTTGTAGTCATCGCCGTACTTGTGCAGCAGGTCGAACGTGGAATACCGCTCCGAAGTGCGACGTAGGTTGTTCTTCCACACCGACTCGTACACACAGTTGTGGAAGTAGTAATACTCCAGGTGCTTGAACTCGGTCTTGCAGGCCGAGAACAGTTCTTCGCAGACCTTGACGTGGGCATCCATCGAGCCGCCGATGTCGAACAGCAGCAACAGCTTCACCGTGTTGCGCCGCTCGGGGCGCATCTGGATGTTCAGCAGCCCGGCATCACGGGCGGTGTGGTCGATGGTGCCGTCGATATCCAGCTCCTCGGCAGCCCCTTCGCGGGCGAACTTGCGCAGCCGGCGCAGGGCCAGCTTGATGTTGCGTGTGCCCAGTTCGACCTGGTCGTCGAGGTTCTTGTACTCGCGCTGGTCCCACACCTTCACCGCCTTGCCCTGGCGCTTGCCGGCCTCGCCCACGCGGATGCCCTCGGGGTTGAAACCGCCCGAGCCGAACGGGCTGGTGCCGCCGGTGCCGATCCACTTGTTGCCGCCGGCGTGGCGTTCCTTCTGTTCTTCGAGGCGCTTCTTGAATGCTTCGATCAGCTTGTCCAGGCCCCCCAGGGACTGGATCTGCGCGCGCTCTTCATCGGTCAGCGAACGCTCGAATTCCTTGCGCAGCCAGTCTTCGGGGATCAACGCCTCAAGGTGCTGGTCGAGGTTCTCCAGGCCCTTGAAGTAGGCCGAGAACGCCCGGTCGAACTTGTCGAAATGGCGCTCGTCCTTCACCAGGATGGCCCGGGCCAGGTAGTAGAACTCGTCCATGTCGGCGAACACCACGCGCTTTTGCAGGGCGTTCAGCAGGTCGAGCAGCTCGCGTACCGACACCGGCACCTTGGCCGCGCGCATTTCATTGAACAGGTTGAGCAGCATGGCCGGCTCCTGTCAGCGGTTGCCGCGCCGGCTCATGAAGGCCAGGCGTTCGAGCAACTGCACGTCCTGCTCGTTCTTCACCAGGGCGCCGGCCAGCGGTGGAATGGCTTTGGTCGGGTCGCGCTCGCGCAGCACCGCTTCGCCGATGTTGTCGGCCATCAGCAGCTTGAGCCAGTCGACCAGTTCGGAGGTGGACGGCTTCTTCTTCAGGCCCGGCACCTTGCGCACATCGAAGAACACGTCCAGCGCCTCACTGACCAGCGATTGCTTGATGTCTGGGTAGTGCACATCGACGATCTGCTGCAGCGTGGCGCGGTCGGGGAAGGCGATGTAGTGGAAGAAGCAGCGACGCAGGAAGGCGTCGGGCAGTTCTTTTTCGTTGTTCGAGGTAATGATGATGATCGGGCGCTGCTTGGCCTTGATGGTCTCGTCGATTTCGTAGACGTAGAACTCCATCTTGTCGAGTTCCTGCAGCAGGTCGTTGGGGAACTCGATGTCGGCCTTGTCGATCTCGTCGATCAGCAGGATCACCCGCTCCTCGGCTTCGAAGGCTTCCCAGAGCTTGCCCTTCTTCAGGTAGTTGCGCACGTCATGGACCTTGTCCACGCCCAGTTGCGAGTCGCGCAGGCGGCTGACCGCGTCGTACTCGTAGAGGCCCTGGTGGGCCTTGGTGGTGGATTTGATGTGCCAGGTGATCAGGCGGGCGCCGAAGGAGGCGGCCAGTTGCTCGGCCAGCATGGTCTTGCCGGTGCCGGGCTCGCCCTTGACCAGGAGCGGGCGTTCGAGGGTGATGGCCGCGTTGACCGCCAATTTCAAGTCGTCTGTGGCGACATAGTCGCGGGTGCCTTCGAACTTCATCGGGAGTGTCCTCTGTGGGGTGCCCGTTGCGGCCCTATCGCCGGCAAGCCGGCTCCCACAGGTGCTCCACACGTCTCGAAATCTGTGGGGTGGCTGTGGGAGCCGGCTTGCCGGCGATAGGGCCAGGGCAGGCAGCGTATGTTGTCATTTGCCAACGACTATAACGCGGGCCTCGGCAGCTGGAAACGCAGACCGGCTATTCAGTCCCTGAATGGCCCGTCACACCCGCTCAGTCGGAATCGGGCGCCGACTTCTCATAACGTGCATTGAATGCCTGGATGAACCCGTTGCGCAGAATCTGCAAAAACGCTTCGAAGGCACTGATGTCCTGCTGGTGCACGCTACCGCTCAGCTCCACGCGGGTGGCGAACTGGTTCTTCGGCTGGTTCTTCAGCACCGTTTCGCTGGCCCCCACCAGCGCTTCCCACACCGATCGGAAGAAGCCCTTGTTCTTGTTTTCCACGTCCTGCTGCCAGTTGAACACGTCGACATCACGCAGCAGGGGTTTGATATAGCCGTTCAGCCGGCCATTCTCCGCTTGGGCCTCGATCACCACATCGCCGTGCCCGGCATTGAAGTCGAACTTGCCGTAGGCGCTGGCGAAGTCGTTGAGCCTGCGCAGCTCGATGCCGGTGGCGCGCAGGCGGAACTGGAAGTCGTCGAAGTCGCTGAATGGGTCAAAGGTGGCGCGGCTCTCTACCTTGGCGTCGCCCAGCAGCAACGCGGTGGCCTCGAAGCTGGCGTCGCGTCGGCCTTTCTGGTCGCGCACGTTGGTCAGGTTGCGGATGTTGGCATCCAGTTGGGTGGCCTTGAGGTCGACTGGCGGCTTGGAGTTGAAGTTGCGAAAGGTCAGGGTGCCATTGTCGATGCGCACTTCGTTGAGGGTGATGGGCAGCAGCTTTTCCAGCTGCTGGCGCCAATCGGTGCCCTGGCCGGTCTGCGAGGCCTGCTTGCTGCCACCGTCGACGAAGTTGAGCACGGGCTTGACGAAGGTGACTTCGGCCACCACGGCGTGGTCGTACCACAGCGAATGCCAGCTCACCGACAGGTCGATCAAGGGGGCATCGAGCAGCGGCACCGGCACCTTGCCGCTGGTCTTGACGATCTTCAGGCCATTGATCTTGTAGGCGCCGCGCCACCAGGCGAGGTCCACGTCGATGACCCGGCCACGATATTCGCCCATGTCGGCCAGCTTTTCGTTGAGGTAGTCGCGCACCAGGTAGGGGAGCGCCAGGTGCAAGGCCACCAGCAGCACGACCAGGCCGGCGAGGCCGAGCAGCGGCCAGCGGTAGCGAGCATTCATCGCAGGCTCTCCAAGGCAGGATGCTCGGTTGACCGCACACGCTGGCGTGGAGTTCGAACAGGCTTTACTGGCTTCGGGGGCAGGCTTACCCTTTAAGTCTTTCCCTGCTCATTCATGTCAAGGATCCTGCCATGAGCCGTATCTACGCAGACAACGCCCATTCCATCGGCAATACGCCGCTGGTGCAGATCAACCGTCTCGCCCCGCGTGGTGTGACCATCCTGGCCAAGATCGAGGGGCGCAACCCGGGTTACTCGGTGAAGTGCCGGATCGGCGCGAACATGGTCTGGGACGCCGAGAGCAGCGGCAAGCTCAAGCCGGGCATGACCATCGTCGAGCCGACCTCGGGCAACACCGGCATCGGCCTGGCCTTTGTCGCCGCTGCCCGCGGTTACAAGCTGATCCTGACCATGCCGGCCTCGATGAGCCTGGAACGGCGCAAGGTGCTCAAGGCCCTGGGCGCCGAGCTGGTGCTGACCGAACCTGCCAAGGGCATGAAGGGCGCTATCGAGAAAGCCAACGAGATCGTCGCCTCCGACCCTGCCCAGTACTTCCTCCCGGGGCAGTTCGACAACCCGGCCAACCCGGCCATCCACGAGAAGACCACCGGGCCGGAAATCTGGAACGACACCGACGGTGCGGTCGATGTGCTGGTGGCGGGTGTGGGTACCGGCGGCACCATCACCGGTGTGTCGCGCTACATCAAGCACACCCAGGGCAAGTCGATCCTGTCGGTGGCGGTCGAACCGGTTGCTTCGCCGCTGATCACCCAGACCCTGGCCGGCGAGGAGCTCAAGCCCAGCCCGCACAAGATCCAGGGCATTGGTGCGGGCTTCGTGCCGAAGAACCTCGACCTGTCGATCGTCGATCAGGTCGAAACCGTGACCGACGAAGAATCCAAGGCCATGGCCATTCGCCTGATGCAGGAGGAGGGCATCCTCTGTGGTATTTCCTGTGGTGCGGCCATGGCGGCCGCAGTGCGCCTGGCGGAGAAACCAGAGATGCAGGGTAAGACCATCGTCGTAATCCTGCCTGATTCCGGCGAGCGTTACCTGTCGAGCATGCTGTTCAGCGACATGTTCAGCGAGCAGGAAAACCAGCAGTAATCCGCCCGGCCGCTGATCCGGCGCAATACTCGGCGGCCTGGTTTATTGCAAAATCTTCATGACTGAGATCCTGCCCAGGTTGTTTTTACCTGGGCGGGATGGGTTTATGATGGCCGGATGATTTTTTTGGCAGCAGGCAGCGCTGGCCTGTTTCCATTCCAAGGAGTGTTGCATGACCTTATCCTTCCTCGCCAAGGCGGGTGTCCTGCTGGTGTTCTTCGCCAG
Organism: Pseudomonas sp. KU43P; assembly: GCF_033095865.1. Taxonomy (NCBI): domain Bacteria; kingdom Pseudomonadati; phylum Pseudomonadota; class Gammaproteobacteria; order Pseudomonadales; family Pseudomonadaceae; genus Pseudomonas; species Pseudomonas sp. KU43P. Next base: position 1,509,214 of record NZ_AP019365.1, read on the forward strand.
TGTGCTGTTCGTGCACCTGCGCGGCAAGGCACGCCTGCCGGTGTTGCGCCAGTTCGTCAACCATTCGGCGCTGTTCGCGCCCTATAACACCCTGATGTACCTGTTCTCTGGCGTGCCGTCCAAGCCCTACCTGGACCGCCAGCGTTTCCCGGAACTGGATGTGCTCAAGGACAACTGGCAGGTCATCCGCGAAGAGGCCATGCGCCTGTTCGACGAGGGCTACATCCGCGCCGCCGAGAAGGACAACGACGCCGGTTTCGGTTCGTTCTTCAAGAAAGGCTGGAAGCGCTTCTACCTGAAGTGGTACGACAAACCGCTGCCGTCCGCCGAGGCGCTGTGCCCGAAGACCGTCGAACTGGTCAGTAGCATCCCCAACGTCAAGGGGGCGATGTTCGCCTTGTTGCCCGGCGGCAGTCACCTCAACCCGCACCGCGACCCGTTCGCCGGCTCCCTGCGCTATCACCTGGGCCTGTCGACGCCGAACTCCGACGACTGCCGCATCTACGTCGACGGCCAGGTCTATGCCTGGCGCGATGGCGAAGATGTGATGTTCGACGAAACCTACGTGCACTGGGTCAAGAACGAAACCGACGTGACGCGGGTGATTCTGTTCTGCGACATCGAGCGCCCACTGAGCAGCCCGTTGATGACCCGCATCAACCGCAAGGTCAGCGCCTTCCTCGGCCGCGCCACCGCGCCGCAGAACACCGATGATGAGCGCGTGGGCGGGATCAACCAGGCGTATGCCTGGAGCAAGCGCTTCAGCAACAAGATCAGCACCCGGGTGAAGCAGTTCAAGCGCGCCAACCCCAAGGCCTATCGCATTCTGCGGCCGGTACTGGCGGTGGTGGTCGCTTACCTGCTGTATCGCTGGTTGTTCTGATTGTCTGTTGCGCCCTATCGCCGGCAAGCCGGCTCCTACATGACCTGTAGGAGCCGGCTTGCCGGCGATAGGGCCCGGTCAGGCAACCCAAGGTGCAGCTATTGCCCACCACCCGATACACCGCTATAGTCCGGTGCATTCACTTCCTCGAAGACCCTGTTCATGCCAGCCATCCCTTCCACCACAAGCTTTGCCATCGCGCCAGTCGCGGGCATTGTCGTGCGTGGCAGCCAGCAGCCGGCCATGGTCAGTCATTACCCACCACCTGTCAGTGGCGTCGTAGGCGGCGTAGCTCCGCCTCTCTGCGTGGTCGTGCTGGGCTGATCGGCTTCTGGCCGCATCCCTTCGCACACGCAACCTACTGAACACGGTCGGCTACTTCCCTTACTGAAGCACACGCCCACCGTTCGGCTCATTTGCCCGAATACAGGTGCATACATGTCTGTCTTTTCCAAAGCATCCGTGGCCTCGGCGGCCACCACCAGCCTGTTCGTCCTGCTGTGGGGCAGCGGCGCAATCGTCTCCAAGCTCGGCCTGGCCCACGCCAGCCCCTTCGCCTTCCTGCTGTTGCGCTCGGCGCTGGCACTCACCGGGCTGTTGCTGATCGGCCCCTTGCTGGGCCTGCGCTGGCCGCGTAGCCGGGGGGCGATCCTGCGCGCCCTGGGTACCGGCTGCGTGCTGCTCGGTGCCTACCAGATCTTCTACCTGCTGGCGCTCGATACCCATGTCACCCCCGGCGTCATGGCCACGGTGATGGGCGTGCAACCCATCCTCACCGTGGTGCTGATGGAGCGGCAGCGCTCGTGGAGCCGGCTGTTCGGCCTTGGCCTGGGGCTGGGTGGGCTGGTGATGGTGGTCTACCAAGGCATCAACCTGGGCGGCGTGTCCCTGCTTGGCATGCTGTTCGCCTTGCTGGCACTGGCCAGTATGACCTTCGGTTCGATCCTGCAGAAACGCATCACCGACAACCCCATGGGCACGCTGCCGCTTCAGTATCTCGCAGGCTTTGCCATGTGCGCGGTGTTCGCGCCGCTGCAACCGCTGCATGTGGAGTGGAACGCCAGCTTCATCGGCGCGCTGCTGTGGATGGGCCTGGTGGTTTCGCTGCTGGCGACCCTGTTGCTGTACCGGCTGATCGCCAAAGGCAACCTGGTCAACGTCACCAGCCTGTTCTACCTGGTGCCGGCGGTGACTGCGGTGATGGATTTGCTGATCTTCGGTAACCGCCTGGCGCCACTCAGCCTGCTGGGCATGGGCCTGATCGTGGTCGGCCTGCTGTTCGTGTTCCGCAAGCCGGCGTCGCGGCTGGCCGAAGCGTAGGGCGCGCTAGCGGAATTCTTCGGGGATGGTGTGGCGCAGCACGCCTTCCTCGAAGTCGAGGGTGCCGGCTTCACGTTGGGTCAGCAGGTAGTAGAGGAGGGTGTCGAGTGTATGCGTAGGCGGCACTTCGACGGCCAGCATCCTCACGGCCTTCTCGACCTGGCTGGGGCAGCCGAAGTCCTCGAGCGCTGCACGCACCTGTTCCAGGTCGCCAGCGGCCTTGACCAGGATACGGAGCACCGACGCGCCGCCACTGTGCTGCAGGGCTGCAAACCACGACTGCTCGCCATCCTCGCGGATGCTGATGGTGTCGCCGGGAGCGATGCCATAGGCATAGAAGGGGATGCTGTCGACCTGGTAGCCAGCGTCGGTGCGTTTCGCCCAGAGGCCTTCGACCGAAGCGGGTGGGTAGCCTTGGGCATCCTGCTCCAGGCGCCAGAGCACGATCTTGTAGGCTGAGGTTTGCTCAGGGGGCATGGGGCGTTACGGGTCAGGAGGGCTGCCTATCGTAATGCGCTTTGGCTGTGTTGTCTGTACTGGCCTCATCGCCGGCAAGCCGGCTCCCACAAGGACAGCACTGACCGCCTGTAGGAGCCGGCTTGCCGGCGATGAGGCCAGTACACACAGCATCAAGATTTCAGAAGTAGTAACCGATGTTGATATTGGTCCGGTAATACCAGTCATTGCTACCCACCGAGCTGGTGCTGGTCCACCCCGTACCATTCTCCGCTCCACCAAACGGGTTGGCATTTCGTGCCCAGGTCAGGTCGACCCAGGCCATGATCGGCATGGCCAGAAACTGCGCGCCGACGGTGAACATCTGCGAGTCGTCCCAGCCATGCTTGTCCTTCATCATCCGGCTGTAGTCGGTGTACAGCTTGATCTTCTTCAACTGCCCCAGTTTCGGCGTGAACACGTCATAGCCGACGTTGAGCGCACCGATGGTCGCCTTCGAGGCAATCAGGTACGCCGGGGTCAGGCCATTGCCGCCCATCAGCACCGCATCGTCGCTGACGCCGGCCGGGTTCTTCGGGTCGTACTCATAGCGGATCGCCTGCCCTGTCACGGTCCAGGGCCCCTGGTTGAACAGTGCGTGCACGCCGCCCGCCCAGTAGTCGCCGTCATCATGGGTGGTGGCGTTGTACAGCTCGGCGGCTGCCAGGGAAGCGCCGAGCTCGGTCTTCCAGCCATCGCCGCTGAAGGTACGGGCCACGCGGGCGTTGAGCTGGTTGCGCTTTTCGTTGTCCTGGCGCGATTGCGTGAAGGGCACGGCATTGTCGTCGAGGTCGGCATAGCGGCCGACCTCCGGCGAGTAGCGCAAGCTCGAGGGCAACATGCGCGGGAAGTAACCGAGCTGCAAATCCCATTGGGCATCCTTGTAGCTGTATTTCAGCCCGGTGCCGGCGCTGACGCCATAACCCATGAAGAACGGAATGTGGTAGCTCCAGCCGAACTGTGGGTAGGGCTCCAGGCCGAATGGCTTGAACGGCGCGCCGAATTGCAGGTTGGCTTGCGGGCTGAAGCGGTAGCCGATGTAGCCGCGGTCGATGGAACGCTTGCCATCGTCCTGGAACCAGTAGCCGACATCGCTGAACAACTGGCGATGGCTGGCCTGCACGTCGAGTCGGAAGGTGTCGAAAAGGAAGCGGCCGTTGTTTTCGGTGGTGTCCCAGTGTTCGTCGCGGTAGTTGACGCGCAGCGCGCCCCCGATGTCTAGGCTGCTCTGGCCGTCGTCACTGCGCCAGGCAATGTGCGGGAAGGGCTTTTTCGCGGTGGGTGGCTGGTCCGGGGCCGCGGGGCCGGGTTCGGAGGCGAAGCTTGTGCAACTGCCGAGAATGAGACCGAGGCTTATCACATATCTGTTCATGCCGTGCCCTGCAAGGTTGGGTGGTTTTCCGCAGGCAAAGGGGGAGCGTCGCCCTGAGTTGCGGGTTTATTGTTTTATGGGTGATATGTTGTTTTACGCAGGGAATAGAGCAGGTTCTGTGCCAAGCACTTCGATTAATAAAATAGTGAGTAAAAACAATTATTTATATTTGAAACAAAGCAGTTTGTGCCGTATCTGGAACGGGCCGAAAGTTGGGTTACCGTTATGCCCACTTGTTGTGCAAGTGTGCCTTTGTTTGTATCAGTGAGGGCCTCATCGCCGGCAAGCCGGCTCCTACAGGGTTCCAGGCCTGTGGTGTACCTGTGGGAGCCGGCTTGCCGGCGATGAGGCCCACTGAGCAGGCCAAAAAAAACCGACCCCAAGGGGCCGGTCAAGGTTACGCGTGAGCAACGCATTCACATCAAAGATCAAGCACCAACCGCCGGCTCTTGCACCCGGACACACACACCATCATCGATCGGTTCGCCGCTCGTTCGGCCTTGGTCAGCACGCCATCGCGGTGGTCCACGTCGCCGTCCAGCACCCGCGTCTCGCAAGAGCCGCACACTCCCTCGCGGCAGCTGTGCTCGATGTCACAGCCCGCTTCGAGCAGTACATCCAGCAGGTTCAGCCCAGGCTCGACGGTCACGGTCTTGCCGGACTTGCTCAACTCGACGCTGTAGCTGGCTTGTGCATCTGCAGACGGCTCCACCTGCACGGCGGTGAAGCGCTCGATATGCGCATGCGGGTAGCCCAGCCGTTCGCAGGCCTGCTCGAAGGCATCCAGCATCGGCGTCGGCCCGCAGCAGTAGAAGTGCGTATCGGCAGGGCGACCCTGCAGGTAGCCGGCCAGGTCCGGCAGGCCGCCCTTTTCGTCGTTGAAGTGAGAGATCACCTTGGCACCAAGCCCGCTGATCTCCTCCAGCAGCGCGGCTTCGGCGCGCGAGCGGGCGCAGTAGATCAACTCGGCCGAACGCCCCATGGCCAGCAACTGGCGGAACATGCAGTAGATCGGCGTGATGCCGATGCCGCCGGCCACCAGCACGCTGTGGCTGGCGCGGGTGTCGAGGGCGAAGTTGTTGCGCGGCGGGGAGATCTGCAACTGCGTACCCACCCGCAGTTGCTCGTGAACATAGCGCGAGCCCCCGCGGCTGGCGCGGTCACGCAGGATGCCGACCACATAGCGGCCCTGGTCGCTCGGCGCGTTCAGCAGCGAGTAGCTGCGCACCAGGCCGTTGGGCAGGTGCAGGTCGATGTGCGAGCCGGCCTCGAACGGCGCGAACACGGTATCGCCCCAAGGGCGCAGCTCGACGCTGATGATGCCTTCGGCTTCATGGCGCAGGGTATGCACCAACGCGCTGATGGTGGAGGAGTTGGACATCGGTCACCTCAAGTTCAGGCCAGTTGCCGGGTTTCGATCAGGGCCAGTTGTTCCTTGGCCTTGCTTTTGAGGTAACGGCGCAGGCGCACCACGCCCAGGTCGTGCTGGTACAGGTTTTCGCGCTGGTTGGCGTCGAACTCCATGAATTCCAGCAGCACCCGGTCCTGCTCCAGCACCGCCCAGTGGCGCGCCTCCAGGCGGTTCTTGTAAAGGAAGCGCCAGGTGTCGCGCTGCCAGCCGGTCAACGGCCGTGCGCGCCAGTGGAAAACCGCCGACAGCGCGCGGCTGCTCGGGGTGTAGCTGCCGATGATGGTGAAGTTGCCGCCTGGGCCACCGGTCTTCGGGTAGGGGATTTCCAAACGCAGCCAGTGGCAGCCGTTATCGAGGAATTCGGTCCAGTCGAAGTTGACCCCGCGCTGGCCTTCCTTCTCGAAGAAGAAGCCTTGTTCGGTGTCGCGGGTGACGAACTTGGCGGTGGCTTCGCCCTCGCTCATGGAGTGCGACATCTTGTGCAGGTAGGTGCCGTGCATCGGGTCCATGACGTTGTCGAGCACGTAGCGGTAATCACCTTTCCACTCGGTGTAGCAGAGGAAGCTGCTCCACTCGGGCGAGGTCAGCTGCTCGGGCAGCACCAGCTCGGGCGGTGTGTCCAGGTGCGGGTCGGTGGCGTTGAACAGGAAGATCGCGCCGGCGGCCTCGCGGGTATGGAACATTCGCGTCGGGCGGCTGCCTTCGAGCTTGCAGCCCGGGCTGCCCGGCACCTTGGTAACGGTGCCGTCGCAGCGCACTTCGACGCCGTGGTAAGGGCATTGCAGGCGGTCGCCCAGCACCGGCCCCTGGGACAGCGGGGCACCACGGTGCGGGCAGTGGTCTTCGAGGGCGTGGACGCTGCCATCGTTGTCGCGCCACAGGGCGATCTTGTAGCCCAGGCGGCGAATCGAGACGGGTTTTTCGCTCAGCAGCTCCGACGGCAAGACCGGGAACCAGAGGTCTTTCAGGCCATTGGCCAGGTGTTGTTCAACAGGGTCGACGGTGATGTGCATGTTCATCTTGTTTTACCTCCGGAGGGTCATTCGCCCAGCCGTGCCATCAGGGTTTCAAAGGCTTCTTCGGTCCATTCTCCGCGGGTGAGCGGGCAGGGTGGGCCGGCCAGGTTGAGGTGGGCGAGCAATTCGCCAAGCTCGCTCACGCCATTGCCGTAGGCGCGTTCGATCGAGTCGCCGAGCAGGTCCTCGAACGGCGTGCTGGGGCGTTTGCGTGCCTGGTGGGGCTGCAGGTAAACCTCGGTTGTGCTCATGGGATCGACCTCAATCTTGTTTGGGCTTGTCAGTGAGGAATTTGCCTTGCGGCGCTTCGGCGTGCTGCTGGCGCCGGGTGTTGCCATCGATGCCGCCGGCGATCGCCCATTCGGCGAACACCGTCGGGCCGGGTTCGAACTCGCGCGGCTGCCATTCGCCGGTCAGTTGGTCTTCGTCGGCGTAGTACTCGACCAGCGCGCCGGCGGGGTTCTTGAAGTACCAGAAGAACGCCGACGACACCGGGTGACGGCCAGGGCCGATCTCGGTGGCCCAGCCGCAGCGTGAGATGTGCATGCCGCCGCCGAACACCTCGTGCAGATCGCGCACGGTGAACGCCACGTGGTTGAGGCCGGCGCGCGGGGCTGGCAGTTGCAGCATGAACAGGTCGTGGTGGCCACCCTCCTCGGCGGTGCGCAGGAAGGCGCCGCGGTTGGGGTAGCGGTCCGAGGCCTGGAAGCCGAAACGTTCGTGGTAGAACGCTTCGCAGGCATTGACGTCTTTCACGAAGAACACCACATGGCCCACTTCGATGGGCGTGGCGCGTTCGTAGACGGGGGCTGGCTTGTTGATGCGGCCCTTGGTCTGCCAGGTGTTGTGGCCGCTGCACTCAAGGTCCAGGGCGCGCTTGCGGGTGACCTGCAGGCGGATCGCCAGGCCGTTGGGGTCGGTGCAGCCGATGCGGCCGTTGCCTTCGACGAAACCAGGGTCGTTGGCGATGCGCTGGCTGTACAGTGCAAGGTCGGCCTGGCTTTCGACGCCCCACACCACTTCGCGCACGGTCGAGCCGGGCTCGATCGCTGGCGGCAGGCCGGGTTTGTCGATGGCCGCCAGCACCACACGGCAGCCGTTGAGGGTTTCGAAGATCACTTCGTCTGGCTGCTCGCTGACCTTGTTCAGGCCCCAGTCGGCGAAGAAGCGCGCGCAGGTGGCGAGGTCTTCTACGCCGTAGGTGACTTCATCGATGCCCAGTACGCTCATTGCCCTGCCTCCACGCCGGCCCAGGCCAGCGGTTGTTGGTTCATGCCCCAGTAGAGGCTCTTCTGTTCCATGTACTGCAGGATGCCCAGGCGGCCTTTTTCGCGGCCCAGGCCGCTGTCACGCCAGCCGCCGAACGGCGTCGAGATGGAAAACTGCTTGTAGGTGTTGATCCATACCGTGCCGGCTTGCAGCCTGCGGCCCAGGGCCCAGGCGCGTTTGTAGTCGCGGCTCCAGATGCCGGCGGCGAGGGCGTAGAGGCTGTCGTTGGCCTGGGCCAGCAGTTCTTCTTCGCTGTCGAACGGCATTGCCACCAGTACCGGGCCGAAGATTTCTTCCTGGCACACCTGCTGGTGGTTGGCCAGGCCTTCGAGGATGGTGGGCGGATAGAAATAGCCCGCGCCACTCGGGCGCTCGCCGCCCAGACGCAGGCGGCCACCTTCGGCCAGGCCCAGGGCCACGTAGCGCTCCACCGATTCGCGGTGGGCGGCGCTGATCAGCGGGCCCATCTGCGTGCGCTCGTCGGCCGGGTCGCCCAGGCGCAGTTGCGCGGCGGCGGCTGTCAGGCGCGCCATGAACGGCTCGTACAGGGCGCGCGCGACGAACAACCGGGAGCCGGCGATGCAGGCCTCGCCGGAGGAGCTGAAGATGCCGTAGAGCACGCCGGCGACCGCGTGATCGAGGTCGGCGTCGTCGAGGACGATGGTCGGCGACTTGCCGCCCAGCTCCAGCGACACCGGCATCATCTTGTCGGCGGCAATATGGGCGATGTGCTTGCCGGTGCGGGTGCCACCGGTGAACGACACGCGCTTGACCAGCGGGTGGCGGGTCAGGGCATCACCGAGCAGCGAGCCCTTGCCCGGCAGCACGCTGACCAGGCCCTTGGGCAACCCGGCTTCTTCGCAGATGCGCGCCAGTTGCAGGGCCAGCAAAGGCGTGATTTCCGCCGGCTTGATCACCACCGCATTGCCGCCGGCCAGGGCCGGGGCAACCTTCTGCGCTTCGCTGGCGATCGGCGAGTTCCACGGGGTGATGGCCGCGACCACGCCCATCGGCTCGTACACGCTCATGCTGACGAAATCGCCGCGCGACGGGGTGATGGTTTCTTCCAGCGTCTCGCAGGCAGCGGCGAAGAACTGGAAGGTGCCGGCCGCGCTGGCGACCAGGGCACGGGTTTCGTTGATCGGTTTGCCGTTGTCCTGGCGCTGCAGTTGCGCCAGTTCCTCGGCGCGTTCGCGGATCAGTCCGGCAATGCGATACAGCACGGCGGCGCGTTCGTGCGGTTTGCGCTGGGCCCAGCCGCTGTGCAGGAAGGCCTGGTGCGCGCCCTGCACGGCGGCCTCGACATCGTCCAGGCTGGCGGCGTTTAGCCAGGCCACTGGCTCGCCGGAGGCCGGGTAGCAGGTGGCGTAGCGTTCGCCGCCGCCCAGGCGCCAGGTGCCGGCGATGCAGATGGGTAAGGTCTGTTCCAGAGTCATTGGCAGTCCCCTAGATGGAAATGGCATGGGCGTGGTTGCCGAGGGCGCGCACCACGCTGTAGACAGTCAGTGCCGAAGTCTTCGGGTTGGCCGCCAGCGGCTTGCCGCGCAGGCTCATCTCGAAGCGGCCGAAGGCGCCGCGGGCTTCGACCTGGTGCACGTTCTCCTCGCTCAGCGGGTCGGCGATCAGGGTCACGCGGGTGCGGTCCAGGCCCAACCCCGCCAGCGACAGCGTGGCGGCGACGTTGGCGTTCTTCGGGTACAGCCGCGCTGCCTCGCGGGCGCTGCCGTCGAAGATCACCATCGCCTCGCCCAGCGTGTCCAGGTTGCAGACCTGCTCGGCTGGGGTGTTCTTCCAGGCCCGCGCCGGCTTGCGGCCGATGTAGGTGACCGCATCCAGGCCGCCGACCTTGGCCGCCGACAGCGCATCGATGCCGCCAATGGCGCCAGGCAGCAACTCGATGCGCGTGTTGCCACGTGCCGCAGCCGCCTCCAGGCGCTCGACCAGGCCCGGCTCGGAGAGCGCGCCCACCGAGACGATCAGGCACGCGATACCGCGTTCCAGCGCCGGCAGCACGTGCTCTTCGATGGCCATGTGGCCGGCGCACTCGACCAGCAGGTCGGGGTGTGCATCGGCGGGCAGGGCGGTGAGTACCCTTGGCGGCTGGCGGAAGCTGGCCAGGCGCTGGCGCACCAGGTCTTCGGAGCCGGCCGAGGCGATCACCGCATCGACGCACAGTTGCGGGTCGTTCTCCAGCAGTTCGAGCACGCTGACGCCAATGGCGCCGCAGCCGATCATGGTGATATGCAACATGGCGATGTCCTCAGGCCGTGGCCTTCTGCGCCTTGGTTTCGCTGTTGGGCGGGCCGGCGAACTGGGTGGCGAAGCCGCCGACGCTGAGCATGTCGACTTCCAGCAGGAACGGGCCTTGCTCGCCCAGGGCGCCTTCGAGCACGTTGCCGAAATTGTTGAGGTCGCTGACCAGGCCATGGCGCAGGCCGAGCGACTCGGCGAGCTTGGCGTAGTCCGGGGTGTGCAGTTCGACATAGGCATGACGGGCGCCGTAGATGGCGTCCTGGATGTTGCGGATCACACCGTAGCGCTGGTCGTTCATCAGCAGGATGACCACGTTGGCGTTCTCCTGCACCAGGGTCGCCAGCTCACCCAGGTTGAGGATGAAGCCACCGTCGCCGGCCAGGGCGAACACCTTGCGCCCGGGGGCGGTTTCCGCCGCTGCCACCGCTGCGCCGATGCCCATTGCCAGGCCTTGGCCGATACCGCCACCGAGGGCGTGCACGCCCGACAGCGGGTGGTACAGGTTGAGCAGGCGGTTGCCCCAGATGCTGTTGGACAAGGTCACGTCGCGCACCCAGGTGAAGTTGCGCCCGGTCTGCGCCTGCAACTGCTCGACCAGCGCTGAGTACGGGCCCAGGTCGGCAACCAGTTGCTTGCGTGCCTGTTCACGCACGGCCTTGAGCTCAGGCAGGAAGTTCGGGTCGATATTCAGGCGGCCCTGCAGGCGGTCGGCCAGGCCTTCCAGGGCCAGCGCGGCATCGCCGCAGATGAACAGGTCGCTGGGGTAGCTGCGGCCTTCGATGGCCGGGTTGACGTCGATGCGCAAGGTGGTGCGCGGCAGCTTCAGGGCGTACTTGAATGTCTCGTTGCTGCGCAGGCGCGAGCCGGCCACCACCAGGGCATCGCAGGTCTGCATGAAGCCTTCGACCAGCTTGTTCTGCGAGAAGGCGCCCAGGCAGCGGGCGTCGTCTTCGTTGACCACGCCGCGGCCCTGGGTCGAGGTGATCACGCCGACGCCCATGTCGAGCAGACGCTTGACCTGCGCGCCGGCATGCCGGGCGCCACCGCCCAGCCACAGCAGCGGGCGGGTGGCGCTGGCCAGGCGCTCGGCGACCAGGTCGAGTGCTTCGGCGGCCGGCGCGGCGACCGGAATCGGCAGCGGCGACAGGTCGGTCGGCATGGGGATGAAGGCCGACTGGATATCGATCGGGATCTCCACGCTGACCGGGCCGGTGGGGGCGGTCAGGGCGGTCTGCACGGCGAGCTTCAGGGTGCTCAGCGCGGTCTCCACGCTGCGCACGCGGAAGGCCGCCTTGGACACTGCCTTGAGCATGGTCAGCTGGTCGCGTGCTTCGTGGATGTAGGCCAGCTCCTGGTCCAGATAGGGGGTTTCGATCTGCCCGGTGAGGTGCAGCAGCGGGGTGCCGGCGGTCAGTGCCTCGACCATGGCCCCGGCAGCATTGCCGGCTGCAGTGCCGGTGGAGGTCAGGCAAACGCCCAGGCCACCGCTGCTGCGGGCATAGGCGTCGGCCATGTTGGTCGCCCCGGCTTCGCCGCGGGCCATGACGAAGCGGATGTTGCCGCGCACGGCGAAGGCATCGAGGATCGGCATGTTGTGGATCGAGATCACCCCGAACGCCGCCTTGACGTCGCATTGCTCGAGGAACGCGGTGATGACGGCACCGACGGTGACAGTGTTTTCGTTACGCATGGCGGGACAGGCCTCCGGATACATCGATATGACTGCCAGTGGTGTAGGCCGACAGGGGCGAAGCCAGGAACAGGATCGCCTGCGCCGCTTCCTTCGGCAGGCCAAGGCGGCCCAAGGGGATTTGTTTGCGTTGCGCCAGTTGCGCGGTCCATTGCGACCAGTCCAGCTCGCGCGCTTCGCGGGCTTCGAAGCGGCGCCGCCATTGCCCGGATTCGACCAGGCCGATGAGGATGCCGTTGACCCGGATGCCGTGTTCGGCGAATTCGAAGGCCATCGAGCGCACCAGGTTCTTCAGCCCGGCGCGAGCGGCCGAGGTGGCGACCATGTGGGGCTCGGGCTGGCTGGCCAGCAGCGAGTTGACGCAGACGATCGAGGCGTTCGCTTGCCCCTGCAGTTGCGCCATGAAGGCGCGTACCGGGTGGATGACCGAGAAGAACTTGAGCTGCAGTTCATCGCTCCAGGCCTGGTCGGTGGTGTCGGCGAAGGTCGACACACGGCCTTGGCCGGCGTTGTTGACCAGCACCTGGGCCGGGCCGAGCGCTTCCAGGCTGGCGGCGGCGAAGGCCTGCACGGAGGAGGCGTCGAGCACGTCGCAGACCTGGGCCAGCAGGCGTGCCTCGGGGAAGTGTTCGCGCAGCCGCGCTTCGGCGCTGCGCAGGCGTTCTTCGTTGCGCCCGCAGAAGGCCACCCGGGCACCGGCTTCGAGCAGCAGTTCGACGCAGGCGTAGCCGATACCGGACGAACCGCCGGTGACGATCACGGTGCTGTCTTGCAGTTGGTAAGGGTTCATGTTAGTCCCTCATCAACGCAGTGACGCGGCCGTGGCCTGCGTTGGGCGTGTAGTTGAGCAGCCGCGACAGCTCATCGGCGCTGGTGCGGACCTGCCCCAGCAGGTTGTCGAAATTGACATGGCCGATCTGCACGGTCGGGATGGTCAGGCCGAGCGCCGCGACCACCTGGCCGCTGGCATCGCGCACGGGGGCTGCGACCGTGGAGATGGTCGACTCGAAGAAGCCTTCGCCGCTGACATAGCCGCGCAGGCGATCGGCCTGGACCAGGTCGAACAGCTCCAGCACGGTCTTCGGCGTGCACGGCGAAAACTGTTCCAGATGTTCCTCGGGGTAGAGCTCGCGCAATTCGCCCAGGCTCAGGTCAGCCAGCAGGATGCGCCCCAGTACCGTGGCGTGGGCCGGCAGGCGGGTGCCGACGGTGACGGCGCTGGAGAACACCGAGGGTGGCGAGACCTTGGCCACGTAGACGATCGAGCGGCCGTCGCGCACCACCAGGTTGCTGGGGTAGTTGAGGTGATCGCACAGTCGGGCCAGCAACGGTTGGCCAAGCTCGGTCAGTTCCAGCGAGGCCAGGTATTCGAAACCCAGGCGCAGTACCGACATGCCCAGGCGGTACTCGTTGCCGCTGCGGGTGACGAAGCCCATGGTTTCCAGGGTGGTCAGCAGGCGGAAGATGGTCGAGCGTGGCAGCGACAGGCGCCGCGCCAGTTCGGGGGCGGTCAGGGTGCGGTTCTGCCGGCTGAATTCGCACAGCAGCAGCAGGCCGCGTTCCAGGCCGGGGACAATGTACTTGTCCTGGTTTTCCTTCAACGGATCCATATCGTTCATAGCACGCTACCTGTTTCAGAGGCGTCCAGGGCGCGGGCCAGCAGGCCCGTTACCGTGTCAGGTTGTTCGATGGCGCAGGCATGGCCGGCGCCGGGTATCAGCTTGAAAGGTGCCCCGAGTGCGGCGGCCAGGGCCTGGCAGTCGTCTGGGCGAGTGATAGCGTCGGCACTGCCGCAGTGCACCTCGCAAGGCACCGCTTGCGGTGCATGGCGCAACAGGTCGTCACCGCACAGCAGCTCGATGGCCTGGCGGTAGCCGTGTGGCAGCAGCCGCGCCATGTTCCACTGCACCCAGGCCAGCGCTTGGCTGCTGGCGCTGGCGGACAGCAGATGGGCACTGCGTTCGCGAGCCATCTGCGCGATGCCCATCTGCGCCAGGCTGTGCAGGCGCTTGCTGCGCACCGCCTGGCCTTGTTCGGGTTGCGCGCCATAGCCACGCGCCGGGCTGAGCAGTACCAGGCGGCTGACGCGATGCGGGTGGGCCTGGGCGAACGCGGCGGCGGTCAGCGCGCCGAGCGAATGCCCAACCAGCACGCAGCGCTCGATCGCCAGGGCGTCGAGCATGTGCAGCAGGCGCTCTGCGTAATCGCAAGCGTCTGGCGCAGCCACCGGCAATGGCGTGGACCGGCCGTACCCTGGGGCGTCCCAGGCGATCACCCGCGCCCGCTCGCTCAGGCCCAAAGCCACCTGCAACCAGCTGGCCGCGCCCGAGCCGATGCCGTGCAGCAGCACGATGGCGGCGCCGCTACCGGCTTCGCGCACGGCTTGCTGGCCTTGGCCCAGGCGCAGCAGGCGCTCGCCAAAGCGCTGGTCGAGCTGGCCGTGCAGCGGGGTGATCGGCTGCATCGGCTTACCCGCGCTTGATCGAGGCCAGCGGGTGCGCTGGCGGGTAGGTCGGGGTCACCGGCTTCTTGGCGCCGAGCATCACGCACATCAGCGCGTCTTCATCGCCGATGTTGATCTCTTCGCGGTACACCCCCGGCGGCACCGAGATCAGGTCACGGTCGGTAAGGACGGTCTCGAAGCGCTCGCCATCCTTCTCGATGATCACCTTGAGCTTGCCGCGCAACACGAAGAACACTTCCTCGACGTCGGTGTGCAGGTGGGGCGGGCCCTCGTGGCCGGCCGGGATGACCATGGTGGAGAAGGTGAAGTGCTCGGACGGGATGGTGTTCATGTCGCTGCCCACGCCCGTGCCGCCGGTGCCCACGTAACGCATCTGCGCGCGGCGGAACTTGGGGTCGTAGTCGGCCTGGAACTTCAGCGCGTCCCAGTCGTAGCGGCGGGTTTCATAGCGGGCGATGCGGGTCTGCATCCAGCTGGCGAGGTCGGCGTCGGCCGGGCGGTCCCAGGATTTCGGGGCTTCGTTTTGCACAGAGAGGTCGGTCATGAAGGTCTCCTTTGCTCAGGGCATGACGAACCCGCCGTTGACCGGCAGGGTTTGTCCAGTGATGAAGCGCGACAGGTCGGACAGGGCGAACAGCACCGCCCCACTGACGTCATCGGGCAGTTGCGGGCGCTGGATGGCCCGTTGTTCGGTGTACAGGCGGTGGCGGGCCTCGGGCACGTAGGCGGTGGCCTCGACCAGTACCAGGCCGGGGGCGATGGCGTTGACGGTGATGTTGGCATTGCCCAGCTCGCGGGCCAGGCTGCGGGTCATGGCGATCACCGCGCCTTTGCTGGCGACATAGGCCAGCAGGTTGGGCGCGCCCCACAACGGGGTGTCGGAGGCCAGGTTGATCACCGCGCCACGGCCGCTCTCACGCAGTGCCGGCAGGGCGGCGCGGGTCATCAGCCAGGTGCCGCGCACGTTGACCTGCATGACCTGGTCCCAGGTTTCGATATCCAGCTCTTCGCAGCTCTTGCCGCCGGAGTTGGTGATCGAGGCGTTGTTGACCAGCCCGTCGAGGCCGCCCAGGCGCTTGACCGTGCGTTCGATGCAGGCCTCGATGGATTCGGGGCTGGCCAGGTCCAGGCTGACGCCGCTGACATCCAGGCCCATGCCGCTCAGCTCGCAGGCGGCCTGTTGCACGCGGCCGGCCAGCACATCGGCGATCACCACCCGGGCACCGGCCTGGGCGATGGCCTGGGCGAAGGCATAGCCCAGGCCGCGGGCGCCACCGGTGACCAGCACGCGGCGGCCTTCGAGAAGGTTGTTGAAGCTGCTCATCATTGGCTACTCAGCATGGCTTTGGGGAGGTAGTGCAGGACGCGCTTCTCGGCCCAGACCACGGCGCCATAGGCGAGCACGCCGATCAGGGTGAGCATGACGATGGCGACGAACACCCCGGCGGTGTTGCCCTGGCCTTCGGCATCCACCAGCAGGAACCCCAAGCCCTGGTTGCCACCGACCAGCTCGCCGACGGTCACCCCGATCACCGCCAGGGTCGAGGCGATGCGCAGGCCGGAGAACAGCGCGGCCATGGCCGAGGGGAACTCCACCAGGCGGAAGATCTGCCAGCGGCTGGCGTTCATGGTGCGCACCAGGTTGATCATGTCCGGGTCGACGGTGCGTATGGCCGAGAGCACGTTGATCATCACCGGGAAGAACACGATGAGGATGGCGATGAGGATCTTGGGGTAGATGGTGTAGCCGAGCCACATCACGAACAGCGGTGCGAAAGCCACCTTGGGCGCGATCTGCAGGGCCAGGATGTAGGGCGAGAGCATGGCTTCGGCGGAGGGCGAGAGGCCCAGCGACACACCGATGGCCACGCCCAGCAGGGCACCGAGGGCGAAGCCGACGATGATCTCGAAGGCGGTGATCAGGGTGTGTTCGAACAGGCCACCGGACTGCCACATGACCAGGCTTTCCTGGGCAACGCGGCTCAGTTGCGGCATGACGAACTCGGGCATGCCGACCAGCCCCGGGCCCCATTGCCAGAGCACCAGGAACAGGACCAGCAGGGCGACGCTGCCGGCCACGGACGGGTTGAGGTTTCTCATCGGGCGATTACCTTGTTATGGCCACGGCTTCACTTGGCCGCAGTGTTGGTTTCGATGAACTGGTTGCTGTAGAGCTCGTCGAGCTTGGGCTCGCGGGTGACGATGCCTTCGCTGACGTAGAACTTGCGCACGGTGTCCAGGCGCGCTGGGTCGATGCGCCCGAGCACCGGCTGGCCGGCGTAGACGTACTCCACGTACAGGCGCAGGGTTTTCTCCAGTGAGGCTTCCTTGCCGGCATAGGCGGGGACGGCGCGGGCGAAGGTGGCGGCGGCGGCCTTGGGGTCGTCGATGATGTCCTGCAACCCGTGCAGGGTGGCCTGGACCACACCGCGGACGATCTGCGGGTGATGTTCGATGGCGTCGTCGGAGGCGAGGATCGCCTGGGCCATGCTTTCGAACACCTGCTCACGCGGGATCAGCGCGTACTTGAGCCCGGCGTCCTCGGCATTGACCACCCAGTCCGGCACCCCGGCCATGGCCTGGGCCTTGCTGGCCGAGAACAGTTGCCACACGCCCGACGGGCCGGCGGCCTGGATATCCACGTCGTCCTTGCTCAGGCCCGCCTTGCGCAGCGAGGCGAGCAGGGCGTAGTAGGTGGTGTCGGAGTAGGACATCACGGTCAGGGTCTTGCCCTTGAGCTGCTGGATCGACTGGATGTTTTCGCCGGCGTTGGTGGCGATCATGGTCACGCCGCCGCCTCCGAGCACAGCCACCGCGCGCACCGGGATGCCGTTGGGGCGAACGATGATCGGCGTGTCGCCGATGGCTCCGCCGACCAGGGCGTTGCCGGCGCCGATCTGCTTGGCCACATCGACCCCGCCCTTGGCGGCGATGAAGGTAAGGTCCAGGCCCTGCGCCTGGTAGTAGCCCTTTTCCTTGGCGATGATCCACGGCGCGAACGCCGGCAGGCTGGGCGGGGCAGGCAGCAGGTAGGTGACCTTGGTCGGCTCGGCCTGGGCCTGGGTGGCCAGGCCCAGGGCGAGGGCGGCCAAGGCGCTGTATGCCACGCGCTTGAGGTGTGTGGTGAACATGCTAACTCCCGGGTGATGTGGGGGGCGTCGGTCAGTGCAGGTCGAGGTCTTCGCCGACCTTCAGCAGATCCATCAGGCGGCCGGCCAGCGGGCCGATTTCCGGCAGCTTGCGGCGCTCCAATGGGTTGTTGCGGTAGGGCAGGTCGATCTCGATTTCCTCGATGATCGTGCCGGGGCGTGCACTCATCACCAGCAGGCGGTCGGACAGCGCAATGGCCTCGACCAGGTCGTGGGTGATGAACAGCGCGGTCTTCTTTTCCTCGAACAGCATCTGTGCCAAATCCTGCTGCAGGATCATCTTGGTCTGTGCATCCAGGGCCGAGAACGGCTCGTCGAGAAACAGCACCTGCGGGTCGATGGCCAGGGTGCGGGCCAGCGCGGCGCGCTGGCGCATGCCACCGGACAGCTGGAACGGGTAGTGGTCGGCAAAGCCTTGCAGGTGGCAGCGCTTGAGCAGATCCTCGGCGATGACCTTGCGCTGGGCGGCGGGCATGCCCTGGATCTCCAGGCCCAGTTCGACGTTGCGGCGGATGCTGCGCCACGGCATGAGCAGGTCTTTCTGCAGCATGAAGGCGACCTTGGGCACCGGGCCGTTGACGGCTTCACCGCTGACCAGCACCTCGCCTTCGGTGGGGCGGTACAGGCCGGAGCCCATGTTGAGGATGGTGCTCTTGCCGCAACCGGATGGGCCGATGATGGACACCACTTCGCCGCGACGGATCTGGAAGTTGACGTTGCGAATGGCGAATGGCGCATCCGGCTGACCTTTGGCGGGGAAGGCCTTGCCGACGTTGCGGAATTCGATTTCCGTCGGCGCCTGGTCGCTGTTGCGTTGCGGCTCGTGCCACTGCGGAGCGATTGCGTACATCTCTTTCACAGCCATGGGAGCGTTCTCTGGTCTGTTTTATAGGTGATACGCCGTTTAGTGCATGAACAATGCCAGCTGTAAAATTTCCCTCAAATATTTAGAAATTACTTATTTATTAACAAGTTGCAGAGTTTTGTGAGTTTTGTTGTTGTTTTATATATGAAACAAGGTTTTCTATATGGCACGAAAATGCCCAGCAACTGAGCATGAGGCGATGCTCGTGCGTGGTTGCTGGGCATTTTGGGTAACGTGAAAAGTGGCGTGGTTTCGCAGGTGAAACAGTGCTGGATTCATCGCCGGCAAGCCGGCTCCCACAAGGGCAGCGCTGGTCTTTTGTGGAAGCAAGGGCAGCGCTGGTCTTTTGTGGAAGCAAGGGCAGCGCTGGTCTTTTGTGGAAGCAAGGGCAGCGCTGGTCTTTTGTGGAAGCAAGGGCAGCGCTGGTCTTTTGTGGAAGCAAGGGCAGCGCTGGTCTTTTGTGGAAGCAAGGGCAGCGCTGGTCTTTTGTGGAAGCAAGGGCAGCGCTGGTCTTTTGTGGAAGCAAGGGCAGCGCTGGTCTTTTGTGGAAGCAAGGGCAGCGCTGGTCTTTTGTGGAAGCAAGGGCAGCGCTGGTCTTTTGTGGAAGCAAGGGCAGCGCTGGTCTTTTGTGGAAGCAAGGGCAGCGCTGGTCTTTTGTGGAAGCAAGGGCAGCGCTGGTCTTTTGTGGAAGCAAGGGCAGCGCTGGTCTTTTGTGGAAGCAAGGGCAGCGCTGGTCTTTTGTGGAAGCAAGGGCAGCGCTGGTCTTTTGTGGAAGCAAGGGCAGCGCTGATCTTTTGTGGAAGCAGTGGCAGCACTGATCTTTTGTGGAAGCAAGGACAGCAATGTCTTTTGTGGGAGCTGGCTTGCCAGCGATTGGGCTGCACAGCAGCCCCTACGATCGATCAGGCACTACGCCGCGCAGGCTTGAGCACCAGCCATAGCGCCGCAGCAATCAGCAACCCGCCATACAGGTGCCCCATCGACAGCGGCTCATCCAGTAGCCATGCGCCCCACAGCACGCCGAACACCGGAATCAGGAACGTCACGGTGCTGGCCTTGACCGGCCCGATCTCGGCCAGCAGGCGGAAGTACAGGATGTAGGCGAAAGCGGTGCACAACAGCCCCAGGCCCAGCAGTGACATCCACACCTGCCAGCCGCCCCAGCTGGCAGGTGGCTGGGTCAGTGCGCTCCAGGCGAACAACGGGGTCATCATCAGCGTGGCGCCGAGCATGCTGCCCAAGGCCGAGAGGCGGCTGTCCAGGCCACTGATCCAGCGCCGGGCGAGGAACCCGGCAAAGCCGTAGCAGGTGGTCGCCGCCAGGCAGGCCAGGGCGCCTTGCAGCAACGCCATATCCACGGCCACCGGGCCGGCGCCGCTGAGGATGCCGACGCCGAACAGGCCAAGGAAGATGCCGCACAGTTTTGCCGGTGTCATCGCCTCACGGAAGAACAACGCGCCGATCAACACGCCCATCAGCGGTGTGGTGGCATTGAAGATCGCCGAGTAGCCCGCCGGCAGCACCTGCGCTGCCACCGAATAGAAGGTGGCCGGGATCCCTGAGTTGATCATGCCCAGTACCAGGCAGGCGCCGAGTTTGCCTTCGAAGTTCCAGCGCACGCGGGCGGCGGCGAGCATGGCGATCAGGCCCAGGCAGGCGATGGATACGCGGAAGAAGGCGGTCGGCACGGTGCCCAGTTCGGGGGCGATGATGCGCATGAACAGGAAGCTCGCCCCCCAGACAGCGGCAAGGGTCAGCAGGCGGGTCAGGGCGATGGGGCTCACAGCGGTCTCCAGGTACAAGGCAGGGCGCGAGTGTACGCGAGGGGGGGAGGTGGGTTCTTGTGCTTTCTTGCGGTGTGAATCTGTTCCCCACGGGTACAACGCAAGCCTCAAGGGTGTGATCTCCCTGCGGGAGCCGGCTTGCCGGCGATGAGGCCTCCAGGCCTCGCAAAACGCCAGGGGCGACTAAGCTGTCTATCTCACCCCCTCAGCGAGGTGTCTCGCATGACCGAGCACTGGCCTGCCGGCGAAATCGCCCGGATGATCCTCGACGGCTTCGACGACTACCGCGAGCACTTTCGCCGCATCACCCTCGGCGCCCGCGAGCGCTTCGAGCAGGCTCGCTGGCAGGAGAGCCAGCGGGCAGCCGCTGCGCGGATCAACCTTTATGAGCGCAAGGTGCGGGAGGTCAATGGCTGGCTGCGTGATGGCTTCGATGACGAGGTGCTGCTGCAGGTCGAGCAATGGCCGCTGGTCAAAAGCGCCTACATCCGGTTGATCGACCCGCGCCTGGACGATGAGCTGGCGGAAACCTGGTACAACTCGCTGTTCTGCAGCCTGTTCAGCCACGACCAAATCAGCGATGGCTGCATGTTCATCCACACCACACGGCCCTCGATGCGTGGCCATGAGCGGGCTGCGCAGACCCGCACCTACCGGCTTGAAGCCAACCTCAATGGCCTGCTGCGGGCGATCTTCGCCGACCACGCGTTCGCCTACGGTGACCTGGAAGGCGACCTGTCACGCCTCGAAGAGCAGTTGCGCGAATGCCTGCCGGACTGGGTATGCAAGGACCGGGCGCTGGCCGTGGAGCTGTTCGTGCCGGTGCTGTACCGCAACAAGGGGGCCTACTTGGTCGGCCGGCTGTACAACGCCGACGAGCAATGGCCGCTGGTGATTCCGCTGCTGCACCGTGAGGGCCATGGCATCGAGGCCGATGCGCTGATCACCGACGAGGCTGAGGTGTCGATCATCTTCTCCTTCACCCGCTCGTATTTCATGGTCGATGTGCCGGTGCCGGCAGAGTTCGTCAACTTTCTCAAGCGCATCCTGCCGGGCAAGCACGTTGCCGAACTGTATACGTCGATCGGCTTCTACAAACATGGCAAGTCGGAGTTCTATCGGGCGCTGATCAATCACCTGGCCAACAGCGACGACCGTTTCGTCATGGCTCCCGGGGTGCGCGGGATGGTCATGAGCGTGTTCACCCTGCCGGGCTTCAACACCGTGTTCAAGATCATCAAGGACCGCTTCTCACCGTCCAAGACTGTCGACCGCGCCACGGTGATCGACAAGTACCGCCTGGTGAAGAGCGTCGACCGTGTGGGGCGCATGGCCGATACCCAGGAGTTCGCCGATTTTCGTTTTCCGCGTGGCAAGTTCGAGCCCGATTGCCTGGCCGAACTGCTGGAAGTAGCGCCGTCCACCGTGGCCCTGGAAGGCGATACGGTGCTGATCCGCCACTGCTGGACGGAGCGGCGCATGGTGCCGCTCAACCTTTACCTGGAACAGGCCAGCGAGGCCCAGGTACTTGAAGCGCTCGAGGATTACGGGCTGGCGATCAAGCAACTGGCGGCGGCGAACATCTTTCCCGGCGACATGCTGCTGAAGAACTTTGGCGTTACCCGGCATGGCCGCGTGGTGTTCTACGACTATGACGAGATCAGCTACCTGACCGAGGTTAATTTCCGCCACATTCCGCCGCCGCGCTATCCAGAGGACGAGATGTCGGGTGAGCCGTGGTACTCCATCGGGCCGCACGATGTGTTTCCCGAGGAATTCCCGCCGTTCCTGTTCGCTGATATCGGCCAGCGGCGGTTGTTCAGCCGCTTGCATGGGGAGCTGTATGACGCCGATTACTGGAAAGGGCTGCAGGCGGCGATCCGGGACGGGAAGGTGATCGATGTGTTTCCGTATCGGCGCAAAGGGCGATGATTTTTGTTTGGCTGGGCTGGCCCTATCGCCGGCAAGCCGGCTCCTAAGAGGTACTGCGATAGGGCCGGGCCTGATCAACCCTTCATGCACTTGAGCTCACTGAAGTCGGTACGCACTTTGGCCAACTGCTCCTGCAGGAACTGACGCTGCGCCGGCGTGCTCTGGTGCAGCAGGTCGACCAGCAGGCTGCGTGACTGTTGCTCGCTGTTCTGAAAGGCGATGCGGTACTCCGGCGTCCATAGGCTTTCCTTGCGTTGCAGCAGTTGCGCCAGGCGCGGCTCGAAGCTTTGGTCGGTGCGCTGGTTCATCGCCAGCAGCAACTGCTGCTGCCAATGCGCGCGGTTGGCGATCGACTCGCGGTTCTGGTCACCCAGTGCCTGCGACCAGGCCAGCACCCGCAGGCGCTGGGCGGCAGTGAGCTCGCCGAACCAGGGGGTGAGGCGTTTTTCCATGCGCTCGGCGCGGCGGGCAATCTGCTTGGGCAGGGGCGTATCGGCGTACAGCTTCTGGCGCTCGCTGATGTCTTCACGGAACGCTTCGCGCATTTTCGTGACCTGCGCATCGCTCATCCCGCGCAGCAGCTCGGTGGCCGAAGGGGTGATCTGTTCGGCGACGCGGCCGATCGCCTGGCGGGCTTCGGCGGTACGCTGCTGCAGGGCCTGGTCGGTGACCTGGTCCTCGGCCACCATGTCGCGCACCCGGTCGAGCCAGTCCAGATAGCCCGGCAGTTGCGTCTGGCAATGCCAAGCGAGGTGTTTTTTCAGCCGTTCGTCGAGCAATGCCTTCTGCTCGCGGTTCATGGCCAGGTAGTCGCCCAACGACCAGGGCACCAACCGGTCAAGGTTGCGGTAGGCCAGGTCGATGCGAGTGCAGGCCGCCAGTGCCAGGGCGAAGCCTAGGATGATGAGCAGGGCTTTGGACAGGCGTAGAGGCATGTGCTGATCCTTGCAGTGGCTGGCCACTCGGTAGACGCAAGGACCACACGACGGTTCCGCCGAATCAGCGGTGGGGCATCGCGTGGGCTTCAGGTGTAGAATAGCCGCCTTGTCTTGAGGAACATCGGAAATGGCTCTGCTTGGGCGTTACAACAGTTTGCAAATCGTGAAACACGTGGAATTCGGCCTGTACCTGGACGGCGGCGCCGACGGCGAAATCCTGCTGCCTGGGCGCTACATCCCGAAGGACGCCGAAACCGAGGTCGACGACTGGCTGAACGTGTTCATCTACCTGGACAGCGAAGACCAGCTCATCGCCACCACCGAAAAGCCCAAGGTGCAGGTGGGCGAGTTCGCCAGCCTCAAGGTCAAGGACATCAACGGTGCTGGCATTTTCCTCGACTGGGGCCTGTCCAAGGACTTGCTGATGCCGTACTCGGAAGAGGCGCGTCCGCTGAAGGTCGGCGACTACTGCGTGGTGCACGTCTACCTCGACAAGCGCACCCGGCGCATCACCGCCACTTCACGCCTGGACCGCTACCTGGACCGCACCCCGGCCGACTACCCGATTGGCCAGCCGGTGGAACTGCTGGTGGCCGGGCAGACGCCCATGGGCTTCAAGGCGATCATCAACAACCGCCACTGGGGCCTGATCCACAAGAACGAAGTGTTCAAGTTCCTGCGTTCGGGCATGCACGAGAAGGGTTACATCAAGGAAGTGCGCCACGACGGCAAGATTGCGTTGAGCCTGCAGCCGGTCGGCCAGGCGCTGGCCGAAGGCCTGCATGAGCAGATCATGGCGCGCCTGGAGGCCGAAGGCGGTGTGTTGCCGGTGTGCGACAAGAGCGACCCGGAAGTGATCAGCCGCATGTTCAATGTCAGCAAGGGCAACTTCAAGAAGGCCATTGGTGCGTTGTTCAAGCAGGGCCGGATCGTCATCCATGACGATCGCATCGAACGGGCCTGAAATCAGGCCTGCACGAAGGGTTTGAAGTCGAGCTGCTCGCCACCAGGGCGGGTGTCGCGCAGCAGCGAATCGCGGTCGGCGCTCAGGGCCAGGCTGATGGTCGAACGGCGCTTGCCGGGGTTGCGCACTTCCATCTGCTCCTGGTGAGCCTTGAGGAAGTTGGTGGGCACCTTGAGGTGCTGCAGTTCGTCGGTTTCCGGGGTGTGCAGCAGCAGGTTGACCCAGTCTGGCTGGCCTTTGCGCAGCAAGGCCACCGGCACATCGAACCACCACAGGTTGCGCTTGCGGTCGAGGATGGCGAACAGGGTGTTGGCGCTGCTGAGTACCGGATTGGCCAGCGCTTGGTTGCGCCGGGCGATGGCGGCGGGTTTGTCGAGTTTCATGCAGGTTCCTGCGGGTTGACGCTTGATTAGGGCTGCATTGTGAGGGGTGGCGGGTAGCGGGGCAAGGTTTGCCGGCCTGATCGCCGGCAAGCCGGCTCCCACAGGTACCCCGCAGCGTTAAGTGACTGTGGCGTACCTGTGGGAGCTGGCTTGCCAGCGATTGGGCCAGCTGCCTCAACGACGAATCGGCAGGCTCAATTCGGAAGTCGCCCCATCGGTGGTCGTCACGGTCGCAGTGAAGCTGCGCAGTTCACCGTCGTTTTCCAGGGGCTGGGCAAACCGCGCCAGGCCTTTCTCATCGCTGTTCACCAGCACTTCCCCCAGATACTGCTCGGCTTCAGTCCCCTCGGCCTGGGCATTGCCAAACACCTCGACCCGCAACAGGCTCGACACCGGCCCTTGTACCTCGCCACGCAGCACATTGCCCTCCAGCGCCAGCAGCCGTGGTGCCGACTGATTGTGGTTGGGCAGCGGCTGGCACGGCTTGGGCTCGCCTTGGGCATCGCAAATGATCGCCTGGTCCTTCGCCGGCAGGTCCGCCCCCACGCCACGCGAGCCCACATACAAGGCGTGGGCCTGGGCCGGCACACCGAAGACGATGGCCCCGGTGCGCTGGTTGGCCACGCATGAACCGCCTGCCTCGCAGCGGCGGATGTCCTGGCTGTTACCCCAGATACGGTTGCCCGTCAGACGCGTGGCGGTTACCTCCGGCTCCGGGCGCAGGGCCACGCCAATGCGGTTGCCATGGATCAGGTTGCCGTCGAGGATGTTGCCTTCGCCGGTCACGCTGACGCCGATCGAGTTGCCGCTGAAGGTATTGGCACCCAGGTAGTTGCGCTTGCCCCAGTTGATTTGCAGGCCGTCCGAGTAATGCTCGAAGCGGTTGCGCACCACCGTGTTGTCGTTGCCCAGCAGAATCTCGATGCCTTGCGACGGCTCGGGGTTGGCGGCGGTTGAACGGAACAGGTTGTCGGCCACCAGGTTGAACGCCGCGCCACGGGTCAGTTCCAAGCCATCGCCATTGTCGATGAGCTGGTTGCGCAGCACCTTGTTGTTGATCGTGCTGGTGGCCGTGGGGTTGCCGGCGCCATCGTCGCCGGTGAGCATGATGCCTGCACCGCCCTTGTTGGCGGCGATACGGTTGTCTTCGATGACGTTGTGGCTTGCGCGGTTGACCAGGATGCCGATGCAGAAGTTGCGCACCTCCAGGCCGCTCAGGTGCACACCTTGGGTATCACGCAGTACCAGCCCGGGGTTGGTGGTGGTGCGCACGTTGGTGCCGAACTGGCCGGGCAGGGCGCCGGGGCAGGTGCGTACACCCTGGTCCTTGATGTAGCCGGCGCCATCGATGGCGACGTATTGCCCATCGCGCGCCCAGGGCAGGCCGGTGATGCTCACCGGGCCTTCGATTTCCGGCAGGGCGCGGGTCGGGCGGATGACATACGGGGCCTGGCCGACTGCGGCGATTTCGATGCGGTAGTGGCCGGGTTGCTGGTTGCTGGTCTCGATTGCCCAGCGCAGTGTGCCGGGCTGGCCATCGTCGGTATAGCGGTTGACCAGCAAGGTTTCACTGGCCGGTGCGGCGGCGAGTGCAGGCAGGGGCAACAGCGGCAGCAAGGCCGCGAGCAGAGGCATGAGGCGCATGGGTGCGGGTTTCCGAAATCTGTTGTTGTTATCTCTGGCAACCTGCTTCGGGCTGCCGTTTGCCGCGATTCTAGGGAGCCCGCTGGCCTTGCGCAGCGGCTTGTGGCTAATTCGGTGCGGTATTCGCCCGCAGAATTACCGCTCGGCTTGAGCCATGCAAATTGTTTGAAACTCCTGCGCAAGTGCTCCGGTCCACCGACTGTCGACACGGTCCCCGTGTCTCCATTTGCAGGAGATTTGCCATGAGCGGCACTAAAGACAAAGCGAAAGGCTTGGCCAATGAAGCTGTAGGCAACATCAAGCAAGGTGTCGGGAAGGTGACCGACAACGACAAGCTGCGCGCTGAGGGCAAGGCCCAGGAACTCAAGGGCGAAGCGCAGCAGATCAAGGGCAACGTCAAGGATGCGGTGAAGAAGCCTTGATCTTGAACTGACCGTTCCGGCCTCTCACAGGGAGGCTGGAACGCTTTCATGTAGGTATTTTCTTCAAGTTCGGTAGGGAGCGGTACATCAGTCGCGTGGTCTATTAGACTCCCCTGTTGTATTGATCAAGCGGCGAAAGGAGACGCTATGATATTTCCCGACCTGCGCGGCCTGCCCTTGCACCGCGTGCTGGTACGCACCGTTCAGGAATTTCTCGACGACGAGATGTCGACTTACGCGTCAGCCCTGGCCTACCAGATGCTGTTTTCGCTGTTCCCGTTCCTGCTGTTCCTGATTGCCTTGATCGGTTTCCTGCACCTGCCCGACTTCTTCTCCTGGCTGCGCCTGCAGTCGGAGCTGGTGTTGCCGCCCCAGGCCCTTGAACAGGTCAACCCCGTGATCGACCAGTTGCAGCAGTCCAAGGGGGGCTTGCTGTCGGTAGGTATCGTGATCGCCCTGTGGACCGCCTCGGCCGGTGTGCGCCTGATGATGAGCGCCATGAACGCTGCCTACGACGTGCCCGAGGGCCGCCCGGTATGGAAGCGCATTCCGCTGTCGATCTTCTACACCATCGGCATCGCCGGCATGCTGCTCTCGACGGCGGCGTTGATGGTGCTGGGCCCCCAGGTCATGGAGTGGATCGCTGCCCAGGTCGGCATGCAGGAGGTGGTGGTCACGGTGTGGACCATTCTGCGTTGGCCGGCGATCATCATCCTGATGATGGTGGCAGTCGCGCTGATCTATTACGTGATGCCGGATGTGAAGCAGAAATTCCGCTTCATCACACCCGGCTCCGTGCTGGCGGTGGTGGTCTGGATCATCGCCTCCCTGGCTTTTGCCTACTATGTGAAGACCTTCGCCGACTACAACGCCATGTACGGCAGCATCGGTGCAATCATCGTGCTTTTGCTGTATTTCTACATCTCCGCGGCCGTGTTGCTACTGGGCGCAGAAATGAACGCCGTGATCGAGCACATGTCGGCCGAGGGCAAGAACCCCGGCGAGAAGGATTTCGAGGGCACCCAGCCCAAGGAGACCATCACCGTACTCGGCCATGAGCATCCCGCCGAGCCCCAACCGTCCGAGCCGAACCCGCGATGATCCGTGACATCCTCAAGATGGGCGACGAGCGCTTGCTGCGCATCGCCCCACCGGTGCCCGACCACCTGATCGGCAGCGCTGAACTGCAGCAACTGATCGACGACATGTTCCAGACCATGCGCCATGTCGGCGGGGTAGGGCTGGCCGCGCCGCAGATCGGCATCGACCTGCAACTGGTGATATTCGGTTTCGAGCGCAGCGAGCGCTACCCGGATGCCGAGGCGGTGCCGCAGACCATTCTGATCAACCCGGTGATCACGCCGCTGAGCACCGAGGTCGAGGACGGCTGGGAGGGTTGCCTGTCCGTCCCGGGGTTGCGTGGCGTGGTACCACGCTACAAGCACATCAGTTATGCCGGCATCGACCCGCAGGGCAATGCGATCGATCGGGTTGCCGATGGCTTCCATGCACGGGTGGTACAGCATGAATGCGATCACCTGATCGGGCGGCTGTACCCGTCACGCATCCAGGATTTTGCCAAGTTCGGTTACACCGAAGTGCTGTTCCCCGGGCTGGACCCCAGCGACGACTGAGCACGCACCAGGGCGACCAGCTGCTTGCTGCTTTGGTAGCGCAGCAGGCGGCTCGCCAGGGCTTGCGGCAGCGTGGCCGCGTGTTCGAAGCCAAGGCGCTGATACAGCGCCACCAGGTCGGGATGGCAGAACAACCACGTATTGCCGAGGGTCTCTGCCAGCGCGGCATTGACCAGTTGCCCAGCCACGCCCTGGCCGCGCTGCAGAGGCGCGACGAACAGGCCCGTGAGCCAGTGGCCACCCTCGAGCGGCCTGAGGCACAGACCGGCCACGATGCCCGTTGCCCGTGCCACCCAGAGTTGCCCTTCATTGTCCGCACGCATGCGCGAACCGTGCTGGCGGTAGAAGTGGTCAAGCAGGCGGCGCTCGGCGCCGATCAATTGTGTGCAGTGCAGCGAAATCATGGGTATTCCGGGAAAAGGGCGGCTGAGGCTCTGCAGCGGTACTTTCGGTCAGTTTTGTTGCAGATTGTTGCAAATCGTACAAGGGTGAATGTCCGACTTCGGGGTTCAACTATTCCTATCGGGGAGTAGAATTTTACTCATCCCCCCTGGCAGTACGACGAAGCGGGATCGGTACTTCGTGTCATCTTCGCAGTCGATGACAACTTCTCCGCGCCAATGACGGCATATGAAGTCAATCGATCAGCTTGATTGCTTTGAAGGCCCAACACCATGAAACCATTACTGATTCTTGCACTGGTCGGTATGTCCTCGCTCGCCCTGGCGGATGAGGCCAAGCCTGTCTCCACCGAGCCTGTGGCCCAGCAGTACGACTATTCCATGAACCTGGACATCAAACGGGTGATCAACCTGTCGACCATCCCCAATGTCTGCGAAGTGGTGCCTGCGACCATGACCTATGAAGATCATCAAGGCCAAGTGCACACCATTCAGTACCGGGCGATGGGCGAAGGTTGCCAGCAAGGCTGATCGAGTCGAGCTGTAAATGCTAGCCCAACCCCCTGTGGGAGCGGGCTTGCCGGCGATGAGGCCGGATCAGGCAGAAGGCTGTCGTGATGAATAGCCTGTTCGGGCCCTATCGCCGGCAAGCCGGCTCCCACAGGGGGCGCTGCAGCTGTCAAGAGCTGTGGGGTAGCGGTGGGGGCCCTGCCAACACCTGCCGCACCACCTCCAGCCCCCGTTTCAACGTCGCCCGACTGCTCGCCGCCGACAGGCTGATACGCACCGCCTGCACCTCGCTTGCGCCAATGGCGAAAACACTCGCTGGCACCACCTCCACCCCCTGCGCCCTGCACCCGGCCACTACGTTGTCAGCCCCCCGCGAAGCTGCCACCCACACATGCGGTGAAGGCTCGCTCGCATTGTGTATCGCCCCCCCCAGCAACTGGCGCGCAAGGCGCCAGCGCACGGCAACTTCCTCACGCTGCCAGGCCAAACGCCGCGCCGCCGTACCGTCTTCGATCCATTGGCAGGCGATCTGCAGGTTCAAGGGCGACACCGGCCAATGGCTGGCCCCGGCATGCGGGTCGACCTGCTCCAGCAGGCCAGGGTCTGCCACGATCCAGCCTAGGCGCAACCCGGCGGCCACCGTCTTCGACAGGCTGCTGATGAGGATGCCGCGCGTGCCCAGCAGCGGGTAAAGCGGGGTGTGGTCGCTGAGTGCGCCATACACATCATCCTCGATCACCAGCAGCCCCAGACGCTCGACCACCTCGGCGATGGCCTGGCGGCGCGCTTCACCCATGCACGCACCGGTCGGGTTGTGCAGGGCTGGGGTGGTCACCAGAACCCGTGCGCCACTGGCCCTGGCAGCTCGGTCAAGGTCCTGCGGCAGCAGGCCCTGGTCATCCAGAGCCACACCGTGGACCGGCAGGCGCAGTTGTCGGCAGGCCGCCTTGATACCGGGGGCAGTGAGCGATTCGAGCAATACCGGTTCACCGGCCTGGCAGAACGACTGCAGCAGCAAGGTCAGGGCCTGCTGGGCACCGCCGCAGGGCAGCAACTGCTCAGCCGACAGCGACAGGCCGCGGTTGCTCAACCAGCGAGCGCCCTGAATGCGACCCAGCAACAGTTGTTGTGGGCCGAGGTAATGATCGAGCAGGTGCGTCTGCCCCTGCGCCAGCAAAGCCTGCAGGCTCGCTTGCAAGTCCTGGTTGGCAGGGTCGGCTACCGGCACATTGGTCGACAGGTCAACCAGCATGCCTTGGCTATCGTGCTGCTTGAGGCGAAACAGCGTGGCCTCTCGGCTGCCCGCCAGCACATAGGTGCCGCGCCCGACTTCACCCGCCACCAGGTGGCGGGCCGCCGCTTCGCGATAGGCCTGTTGGGTGGTGCTGGGGTTGAGCCCCAGCTTCCAAGCCAGGCGGCGCTGGGGTGGCAGGCGCTCACCGACCTTGAGCGTGCCGCTTTCGATGGCGCGGGCGATGGCGTCGACCAGCGCCAGGTAGCGGGGCTGGCCATCGTCGGCCAGTTCAGGCGTCCACATGAAATTGCTACCCATGCAATATAAGGATTTACCCATACAATGCCCGGCGCCTAGGATCGGTTCAACCTCGTACCGATAAAGGATGACCACCATGTTCGACCTTGCCGCCCTGCGTGAAGCCGCTGCATTCGTCCACCTGCACGTTCCCGCCACCCCGCAGTACCGCTGGCCCCTGCTGGCAGATCGGCTGGGGTGCGAGGCATGGGTCAAGCATGAAAACCATGCACCGACCGGCGCCTTCAAGGTACGTGGCGGCCTGGTGTACGTGCGTTCGCTGCTGGCCACGGGCAAGCCGCCGCGTGGGCTGGTCACCGCCACCCGTGGCAACCACGGCCAGAGCATGGCGCTGGCCGCTCGCCAGGCGGGCGTGCCGTTGGTCATCGTGGTGCCCGAAGGCAACTCGAAAGAGAAGAATGCCGCCATGCGTGCACTGGGTGCCGAGCTGGTGGAATACGGCGTGGATTTCGATGTTGCCCGCGAGGAGGCCGCGCGGCTGGCGGATGAGCGCGGTTATGCCATGGTGCCTTCGTTCCATCCGGAACTGGTGCGTGGCGTGGCCACCTATGCCCTGGAGCTGTTCGAGGCCGTGCAGGACCTGGACTGCGTCTATGTGCCGATCGGCATGGGGTCAGGTATCTGCGGGCTGATCCAGGCGCGCAACCTGCTGGGGCTGAAGACCGAGATCGTGGGAGTGGTGTCCAGCGCGGCCGATGCCTACGCGCAGAGTTTCGAGCAAGGGCGCATCGTCACTACCCATACCGCCGAGACCTTCGCCGATGGCATGGCCTGCCGGGTGCCGCATCCGGATGCGTTTGCTCTTGTTCGCCAGCATGCTGCGAGGATCGTGCGAGTTACCGATGGCGAAGTCGCCGACGCCATGCGGCTCTACCACGAGGCTACCCACAACACGGCCGAAGGGGCGGGGGCTGCCGCGCTGGCGGCGTTGATGCAAGAGCGTGAAAGGCAGCACGGCAAACGAGTGGCGGTAGTGTTGAGCGGAGCCAATGTTGATCGGGCGCGTTACGCGCAGGTGTTGGCGGGTGACGAAAAGTCGTGAAAGGACTTCGAGGAAAAGGTGCTATCTAATTTTGATAGCATCTTTCCACGCTCCGAACAGGGCATCACGCCTGAAAAGCCCGGCCAGAGGTTCCCCTCGTGCAGTCGGTTAAAGCCTGAACCAGTGGGCAGATGAAGTGTTCGAGCAAGCGGCCTTTGCCTGATCGAAACACGGCCCTTTCAATCCTCTGTTCACTCGTGGCAGGCTCTACCGCGCTTCATTGGCCAGCTACCGAGTATTCAATGCCTTTCTCCAACGGTTTCCTCCTCAGCCTGTCGTTGTGCCTCGATATCGGTATAGCCAATATCGCCATGATCACCCTGGCCATGCAGCGTGGCTTTCTGCAAGGTTTCTGGCTAGGCCTGGGCACCTGTGTCGGTGACCTGGTGTATGCCATTGCGGCACTGGCCGGCATGACCGTGCTGTTGCAGTTCGAGGGCGTGCGCTGGGCCCTGTGGCTGGGTGGTTCGGCGTTGCTGGTGTGGTTCGCGCTGAAAATGCTGCTGGCCGCCTGGCGTGGCGGGCACATGGAGGCGCGAAGTGAGGTAGTGGTGGAGTCGGGGTGGCGCGAGTTTCTGCGCGGCATCTTCCTGGCCATGTCCTCGCCCAGTGCGATTCTGTGGTTCGCAGCGGTCGGCGGCGTGCTGATTTCCCGCTCCGGTGGCGGTAGCTTGCTGGATGCAGGGTTGTTTCTTGGCGGCTTCTTCGCTGCCGGGTTGGTCTGGTGCATGAGCCTGTGCGGCATTGCCAGCCATGGTGGGCGCTTGCTGGGTGATCGGCTGCTGACCTGGTCGTACCTGCTGTCGGCGGCGATTTTCTGCTACTTCGCGGTGTACGTCATTGTTTCGGGGTACCGGGAATTCATTCTGGCGAGCCCGATTGCCTAGGTGGGCGATGGCGGTGTGATTGGAGGTTCATGACGGGAGTGCTCTGGCGCCCACGAGATCAAGCGCCGCCCGCGCGGCGCATCGCGGATGAATCCGCCTTTGGCTGAGCACCACCGTCGATCGACCATCTCGGCACGCGCTGTCGATTTGCGGCTCTCCCATTCGACCAGTGTTGAATGCCCCTCAACGTGGAGAGCCCCATGAACCGCCAAGCCGAATCCGAAATCCGCCAACTCATCGACCGTTGGATGCAGGCCGTGCGCGACCGCGACATCCCGGCCATCGTCGCGCCCTATGCCGACGACATCGTCGCCTTCGATGCCATCAAGGAACTGCAATTCAAGGGCAAGGCCGTGTACCAGGCCCATTGGGAGATGTGCATGAACATGTGCTCCGGCCCGATGGTCTTCGAACAGGCCGAACTCACCGTGCAGGCCGATGGCGACCTGGGCCTGGCCCACTGGCTCAACCGTTGCGGCCCGTCGGACGACGAAAGCCAGTGCGGTTTCATGCGCGCGACCGTGGCCTATCGCAAGTCAGGCGGCCAGTGGCAGGTGATCCACGAACACTGGTCGGCACCGTTCGACATGCAGACCCAGAAAGCACTGTTCGATCTCAAACCCTGAGCCACTATCGCCAAACGCACTTTGCCAATGCCCTGGAGACGACCATGAAATACCTGTGCCTGGTCTATTGTGACGAAGGGCTGCTGCACAGCCTGCCCGACAGCCCGGAAGACGCTGAATGCATGGCCTACGCCGAAACGCTGCAGGGCTCCGGGCGCATGATCGCCGCCGAGGCGCTCAAGCCTGTGCAGACTGCCACCACGGTGCGCATGCGGGCCGGGCACATGAGCCTGACCGACGGCCCGTTCGCGGAAACCAAGGAACAACTGGCGGGCTTTTACCTGGTCGATGCCCGCGACCTCAACGAGGCCATCAATATCGCCAAGGGCATCCCCGCCGCGCGGGTCGGCAGCGTTGAAGTGAGGCCGGTGCGCGACCTGCAACCCTGACAGCCACGGAGAACCTCCAGCATGAGCCTTGCCCAACCTGCGCCAGCGCAGCACGAGTTGTCTATCAGCCGCCTGATCGATGCCCCGCCCGCTAAGGTATTTCGTGCCTGGACAGAGCCCGAATGGCTGATGCAGTGGTGGGGGCCGCACGGCATGACCACCCCGGAATGCGAGATGCAGCTGTGGGTTGGTGGGCTGTTTCGGACCTTGATGCGCGCGCCGGATGGCACCGAATACCCGACCCAGGGCGTGTTCCTGGAGATTGCCGCGCCGCGCCGGCTGGTGTTCACCGATGCCTTCGGCCCGGGTTGGGTGCCCTCGGACAAAGCATTCATGACCGCGGTCATCACCTTTGACGAGGAGCACGGCAAAACCCGTTACACCGCCCGTGCCTGGCACTGGAACGCCGCTGATAGCCGCGCCCATGAGGAAATGGGCTTTCACCAAGGCTGGGGAGAAAGCCTGGACCGCCTGGTGGAGGTCGTGACCCAGCGGATGCCCGACTGATGGCGCAGATGAGCACCGTGCGTGCCGAAGTCGAAGCGGTGTACCGCCGCGACTCGCGCCGTATTCTGGCGACGCTGATTCGCCTGCTGGGCGATTTCGACCTGGCCGAGGAGGCCATGCACGATGCCTTCTTCATCGCTGTGGAGCGTTGGCAGCGCGACGGTATCCCCGACAACCCGCGCGCCTGGCTGGTGTCGACCGGCCGTTTCAAGGCCATCGACGCGTTGCGCCGGCGCGCACGTTTCGACCGCTCGCAGGCGGACTTGATCATGCTCATCGAGGGCCAGGAACGCGACCCCAGCGAGGAGGAGCTGCTCGCCGACGACCGTCTGCGGCTGATTTTCACCTGCTGCCACCCGGCCCTGGCCGCCGATGCCCAGGTGCCATTGACCCTGCGCGAAGTATGCGACCTGACCACCGAGCAGATCGCCCGGGCGTTTCTGCAGAGCCCGGCGACCATCGCCCAGCGCATCGTGCGCGCCAAGGCCAAGATTCGCGATGCACGCATCCCGTATCAGGTGCCTGAAATGAACGAACTGCCGGAGCGCCTGGAAAGCGTGTTGCGGGTGATCTACCTGGTATTCAACGAGGGATATTCGGCGTCATCCGGCGAGGAGGTGCTGCAGCAGGCGCTGAGCGATGAGGCGATCCGACTCGGGCGCTTGCTGGTGCAGCTGTTGCCCGACCCGGAAGCGGTGGGCCTGCTAGCGCTGATGTTGCTGCAGGCATCCCGGCAGCGGGCGCGCAGCGATGCCGAGGGTAATCTGGTGCTCCTCGACCAGCAGGACCGCAGCTTGTGGGACCGCGAACAGATTGGTGAAGGCGTTGAGCTGGTGCGGCTGGCGTTGCGCAGCAGGGTGATTGGCGCCTATACCGTGCAGGCGGCGATCGCGGCGGTGCATGCCGAGGCACCGAGCGCAGCCGAGACGGACTGGGCCGAGATCGTCGGGCTGTACGATGTGCTGCAGCAGCACTGGCCATCGGCGGTGGTGGCGCTCAACCGTGCGGTGGCGCTGGCCAAGCGTGATGGGCCGCAGGCGGGGTTGCGGGAGGTCGAGGCGATTCTGGGGGCAGGGGAGCTGCACGAGTATCACCTGGCACATGCGGCGCGGGCCGAGCTGCATCAGCAACTGGGGAATGTCGAGGAGGCGCGGGCGGCCTGGCGGCGGGCGTTGGAGCTGACAAGGCAAGCGCCGGAGCGGCGGCATATCGAGCAGCGTTTGCAGGCCTTGGGGTGAGGTGGCCGTCCTGGCCCTATCGCCGGCAAGCCGGCTCCCACAGGTATCAAGAACGGCGACATCGCTGTGGGAGCCGGCTTGCCGGCGATAGGGCCAGGGCAGATCGAATCAATCAGCTAGCGACGAAGTTCGGTGGCGATACCAGCTCAACTGTCTGCTGCTTGCGCGGCGCCAGGATCTCGGCCTCGCCTTCGACCACCAGCTCGTCGTTCTGGTTGTACACGTTGGTGGCGATGCGCACCTTGAACTTGGGTAGTTTTTCGAGAATTTCCAGGCGCACGGTCAGGGTGTCACCGATTTTCACCGGCTTCTGGAAGCTCATCTTCTGGCCCAGGTAGATGGTGCCAGGGCCAGGCAGGGTACAGGCCACTGCGGCGCTGATCAGCGCACCGCTGAACATGCCGTGGGCAATGCGCTCGCGGAACATGCTCTTGGCGGCGAATTCGGCGTCCAGGTGCACCGGGTTGTGGTCACCCGACATGGCGGCGAACAGCTGGATGTCGCGTTCTTCCACGGACTTTTCGTAACTGGCCGTCTGGCCCACTTCAAGAGCTTCGTACGGCGTGTTGGTGACCTGGGTCATTGGCGTTTCCTTGATGGACGGACGAGGCCGCTATCATTCACTGCGGGCTGGGCGGCCAAGGGCCAGCGCCTGCTCCAGCCAGGCGAGGATATCGGCGGTGACCTCGTCTCGGTTGAGTTCATTCAGCACTTCATGCCGCGCCTGAGGATAGACGCGCAGCTGTACATGTCGATTGCCAGTCGCGCGCAGGGCGTCGGCCAGATGGGTGAGACGCTTGCCGGCACTCACCGGATCACATTCGCCGCCAGTCACCAGCAACGGCAGGTTCGGGTCGATCTGTGCCAGGTTCGCGGGCTGGCTGATCTGTGCCAGGCCTTGGAGCAGATCCAACCATAGCTGGTTGCTGCAGTGAAAGCCGCACAGCGGGTCTTCGACATACTTGTCGACTTCCACAGGGTCGCGGCTGAGCCAGTCGAAGGCCGTGCGATTGGGCTTGAAGGCCTTGTTGAACGAACCGAACGACAGCCAGTCGATCAGCGCACTCCTGCCCATCGGCCCCTGGCGCCAGGCCTCCATCCGGGCGATCAGGCGCGCCGCGCGGTACAGCGCCGGTGGTTGCAGGTTCGAGCCGCTGAGAATCGCCCCGTGCAGGCTGCCACTGTGGTGCATCAGGTAGGCTTGGGCGATGTAGCTGCCCATGCTGTGGCCGAACAGGAACAGCGGGGTGCAGGGAAACTGCTGGCCGATGTGCTGGGCCAGCAGGCCGAGGTCGTTGACCACGGCATTCCAGCCATGCTGCCGGGCGAACAGGCCGAGGCTGCCTAGCTCGGCGGTGCGCCCGTGGCCGCGCAGGTCAGGCGCCAGCAGTGCATAGCCGGCGTCGTTCAAGGCGTGCCCCAGGCGCTGGTAGCGCCCCGCATGCTCGGCCATCCCGTGCGCCAGCAGCACCACGGCCTTGACCGGCGTGGTCGGCAGCCATTGGTGCACGTAGAGGCTGCAATGCTCGCTGGCGGGCAGCCAGAAGGCGTCGTGGGGCATGGCGATTCCTTTGCGCAGGGGTACGAGCACAGTGTATGCACAACCCCGTGGATTGCAGGAAGGGCACAAATAAGATTCACAATGTTAATGGCGGCACTTGGCGTATATGCCACCTTGGGCTTACCTGCTAACGTCGGTTCAACGCCTTTTTGCCTCCAGGCAAACAGGGCAAGGGATCAAGCAGGTCAAGGCAGAGGAATAACAATAAATGCAAGCCGACTTCTGGAATGACAAACGCCCGGCGGGCGTACCTTCCACCATCGACATTCATGCGTACACCTCGGTCGTCGAGGTGTTCGAGCGCTCTTGCAAGCGCTTCGCCGACCGCCCGGCGTTCAGCAACCTGGGCGTGACCCTGACCTACGCCGAACTCGAGCGCCATTCCGCGGCCTTCGCCGCCTGGCTGCAACAGCATACCGACCTGGTGCCGGGCGACCGCATCGCGGTGCAGATGCCCAACGTCCTGCAATACCCGATCGCAGTGTTCGGCG
This sequence comes from Pseudomonas sp. KU43P, assembly GCF_033095865.1. Lineage (NCBI taxonomy): Bacteria > Pseudomonadati > Pseudomonadota > Gammaproteobacteria > Pseudomonadales > Pseudomonadaceae > Pseudomonas > Pseudomonas sp. KU43P. The sequence goes on from NZ_AP019365.1 coordinate 1,546,306, forward strand.
CCCTGCGTGCCGGGCTGATCGTGGTCAACACCAACCCGCTGTACACCGAGCGCGAGATGCGCCACCAGTTCAAGGATTCCGGGGCCCGTGCACTGGTGTACTTGAACATGTTCGGCAAACGCGTGCAGGCGGTGCTGCCCGATACCGGTATCGAGTACCTGATCGAGGCCAGAATGGGCGACCTGCTGCCGACGGCCAAGGGCTGGCTGGTCAATACCCTGGTCGACAAGGTGAAGAAGATGGTTCCGGCCTATCAGCTGCCGCAGGCCGTTTCTTTCAAGCAGGTGCTGCGCGAGGGCCGCGGGCTGGGGCACAAGCCGGTGCCGCTGAGCCTCGATGCCATCGCCGTGCTGCAATACACCGGCGGCACCACGGGCCTGGCCAAGGGGGCGATGCTCACTCACGGCAACCTGGTAGCGAACATGCTCCAGGTGCTGGCCTGCTTCTCGCAGCATGGCCCGGACGGGCAGAAGCTGATCAAGGACGGCCAGGAGGTGATGATCGCGCCGCTGCCGCTGTATCACATCTATGCCTTTACCGCGAACTGCATGTGCATGATGGTCACCGGCAACCACAACGTGCTGATCACCAACCCGCGGGATATCCCCGGTTTCATCAAGGAACTGGGCAAATGGCGGTTCTCCGCGTTGCTGGGCTTGAACACTTTGTTCGTCGCGTTGATGGACCACCCCGGCTTCCGCCAGCTGGACTTCTCCGCACTCAAGGTCACCAACTCAGGTGGTACGGCACTGGTCAAGGCCACCGCCGAGCGCTGGGAAAGCCTCACCGGCTGCCGCATCGTCGAAGGCTATGGCCTGACCGAAACCTCGCCGGTGGCCAGCACCAACCCCTATGGCCAGCTGGCGCGCCTGGGCACCGTGGGCATCCCGGTGGCGGGCACGGCGTTCAAGGTCATCGATGACGAAGGCAACGAGTTGCCGCTGGGGGAGCGGGGTGAGTTGTGCATCCAGGGCCCTCAGGTGATGAAGGGGTACTGGCAGCAACCCGAAGCCACCGCCCAGTCACTGGACGCCGAAGGCTGGTTCAAGACCGGCGACATCGCGGTGATCGACCCGGACGGGTTCACCCGCATCGTCGACCGCAAGAAGGACATGATCATCGTGTCGGGCTTCAACGTGTACCCCAACGAGATCGAGGACGTGATCATGGGCCACCCGCAGGTGGCCAATTGCGCGGCCATCGGTGTACCGGACGAACGTTCCGGTGAGGCGGTGAAACTGTTCGTGGTGGCGCGCGAGGGTGGGGTTAACGTGGATGAGCTCAAGGCCTACTGCAAGGCCAACTTCACGGGATACAAGGTGCCCAAGCACATCGTGGTGCGCGAGTCGTTGCCGATGACGCCAGTGGGCAAGATCCTGCGGCGCGAGTTGCGCGACATCGCCTGATGCTCCAAGGCCCTATCGCCGGCGAGCCGGCTCCCACAGGTACCGCGCAACCTTCAGGTTTCGCGCAGAACCTGTGGGAGGAGGCTTGCTGGCGATCAGGTCGGAGTCGCTCTGCAATGCCGCTCACAGCCTGGATTGCCAGCCCATATGCGACATTTTGGATAAATACTCTAAAAATGACCTGTATCGTTCATTGAGTCATATTTGTGACCATAAAGGCCAGATTTGGCCTCTAGGCGACCCCAAGCAAAGCTGTTACTCTCGGGCCGCTTTCAGATGATTCGGTTTGCAACGAACCGCCATCACATATCAATAATAAACGCATCGACGCGTGAATCGAACTTCGCTGTTGCTGAAGGAGTGGGCTTCCATGATCGAACATTTTTGGAAGGATAAATACCCAGCCGGGATTACGGCGGAAATCAATCCTGACGAATTCCCCAATATCCAGGCGGTACTCAAGCAATCCTGCCAACGCTTTGCCGACAAACCGGCCTTTAGCAACCTGGGCAAGACTATCACCTACGGCGAGTTGTATGCGCTGTCCGGCGCCTTCGCGGCCTGGCTGCAGCAGCACACCGACCTAAAGCCGGGTGATCGCATTGCCGTGCAACTGCCCAATGTCCTGCAATACCCGGTAGCGGTTTTCGGCGCCATGCGCGCCGGGCTGATCGTGGTCAACACCAACCCGCTGTACACCGCTCGGGAGATGGAGCACCAGTTCAACGACTCCGGTGCCAAGGCCCTGGTGTGCCTGGCCAACATGGCTCACCTGGCCGAGAAAGTGGTGCCCAAGACCCAGGTCAAGCATGTCATCGTCACCGAAGTGGCCGACCTGCTGCCGCCGATCAAGCGCCTGCTGATCAACAGCGTCATCAAGTACGTGAAGAAGATGGTACCGGCCTACAACCTGCCGCGTGCCGTGCGCTTCAACGACACCCTGGCGCTGGGCAAGGGCCAGCCGGTGAGCGAAGCTAACCCGCAGCCCAACGACGTGGCGGTGCTGCAATACACCGGCGGTACCACGGGCGTGGCCAAGGGCGCGATGCTGACCCACCGCAACCTGGTCGCCAACATGCTGCAGTGCCGGGCACTGATGGGCTCGAACCTGCACGAAGGCTGCGAGATCCTCATCACCCCGCTGCCGCTGTACCACATCTATGCCTTTACCTTCCATTGCATGGCCATGATGCTGATCGGCAACCACAACGTGCTTATCAGCAACCCGCGTGACCTGTCGGCGATGGTCAAGGAGCTTGGCAAGTGGAAGTTCAGCGGCTTCGTCGGCCTCAACACCTTGTTCGTTGCCCTGTGCAATAACGAAGCGTTCCGCGCCCTGGACTTTTCAGCGCTGAAGATCACCCTGTCCGGTGGCATGGCCCTGCAGTTGAGCGTGGCCGAACGTTGGAAGGCGGTCACCGGTTGCGCTATTTGCGAAGGCTATGGCATGACCGAGACCAGCCCGGTGGCTGCGGTCAACCCGGCTGAAGCCAACCAGGTCGGGACGATCGGCATTCCGGTGCCGTCGACCCTGTGCAAGGTCATCGACGACAACGGCAATGAACTGCCGTTGGGCGAAACGGGAGAGCTGTGCGTCAAGGGCCCGCAGGTGATGAAGGGCTACTGGCAGCGTGAGGATGCGACCGCCGAGATCCTCGACGCCGAGGGTTGGCTGAAGACGGGGGACATCGCCCTGATCCAGCCTGACGGCTACATGCGCATCGTCGACCGCAAGAAGGACATGATCCTGGTCTCGGGTTTCAACGTGTACCCTAACGAGCTGGAGGATGTGCTGGCAGGTTTGCCGGGCGTGCTGCAGTGCGCAGCGATTGGCGTACCGGACGAGAAATCGGGTGAAGTGATCAAGGTGTTCATCGTGGTCAAGCCGGGTATGACCCTGACCAAGGAGCAGGTGATGGAGCACATGCGTGCCAATGTCACTGGCTACAAGGTGCCGCGCTACATCGAGTTCCGCGATGCCCTGCCGACTACCAACGTGGGCAAGATCCTGCGCCGCGAGCTGCGTGATGAGGAACTGAAGAAGCAGGGGTTGAAGAAGATCGCTTGATCGTCTTCGCTGCCCTCATCGCCGGCAAGCCGGCTCCCACATGGGTTGTACAAAAACTCGATGTGGGAGCCGGCTTACCGGCGATAAGGCCATCGATATCAGCGCAGTTTTTCCAGCATCTGGTAGTACCACATCCCCGCCGCCAACAGCGGATTCCCCAGCAGATCCCCCATCGGCACCTTGATGTGCTTGCACGCGGCAAAGGTATCGAACTTCTCCAGCGTCCCGGTCAGTGCTTCGGCCATGATCTCGCCCATGATGTGGCTTGTGGCGATGCCATGCCCCGAATAACCCTGGCAGTACCAGACGTTGTCCGACAGCTTGCCCAGTTGCGGAATGCGGTTGACCACGATGCCCATCGCGCAGCTCCATTGGAACTCGATCGGCACGCCCTTGAGCGCCGGGAAGGTGCGCTCGATGCAGGGGCGCAGCTCGCCTTCGATATCGCGTGAATCCTTGCCCGAGTAGTTGGCGCCGCCGCCGAACAGCAGGCGCTTGTCCGCCGTCAGGCGGTAGTAGTCGAGGACGAAGCGGCAGTCGTACACCGCCAGGTCCTGCGGGTTGATCTGCTCGGCCAGCTCGCCCAGCGGCGCTGTGGTGACGATGCCGCCCATGGCCGGGAAGATCTTGCCCTTGAGCTGGCGCTTTTCGAGCTTGTGGTAGACGTCGCCGGCCAGCATCACCTGGCGCGCCTCGACCCGGCCGTGGGCCGTAACCACGGCCGGACGCGGGCCGTGGATAATGTCCAGTACCTCGGAGTTCTCGAAGATCAGTGCACCCAGGCTGTGCGCGGCGCGGGCTTCACCGAGGCACAGGTTGAGTGGGTGCAGGTGCAGGTTGCGCATGTTCTTCAGCGCGCCCAGGTAAAGCGGGCTCTGCAGATGCTGGGCAACGGCATCGCGGTCGAGCAGTTGCACCTGGTCACCCATGCCGCGGCGCTGGGCCTCGGCCTCGAAGTTGCGCAGTTCGTCCATGTGGGCCGGCTTCATTGCCGCATGCAGGTGGCCGCGCTTGAGGTCGCAGTCGATGCCATAGCGCTCGACCCGCTGCTCGATGTTCTGGTGGCCGCGCCAGCGCAAATGCCAGATGAAATCGTCAACCTCGTTGCCCAGGCGTTTGCGCATCTGCGTGCGCATGGCCTCGTCGCCCGACAGGCTGCCGGTGACTTGCCCACCGTTGCGCCCGCTGGCGCCCCAGCCGATGCGGTTGGTTTCCACAATGGCGACCTTCAGGCCGCGCTCGGCCAGCTCGACCGCGGTGGCCACACCGGTGAAGCCGCCGCCGATGATTGCCACGTCGACCTGCACCGTGCCCTTCAATTGCGGATACTCGGTGTGGTCGTTGAGCGAGGCGCTGTAATAGGACGGCGCGCGCTGGGCCGGGCCGTTGTTCACTGCTGCGTTCATGGGTATTCCTTGTTCTGAATAGGGTAGGGCTCAGGCCTGGTGCAGGTACCAGCGCCAGTCCTGTTCGCTGACTTCGGCCATGAACTGGCGGTACTCGGCACGTTTGACCTTCAGGTACACGCCGAGGAAGGCCTCGCCGAGGGCTTCGCGCGCCCACTCCGAACGCTCCAGCGCGTCGAGGGCGGTCAGCCAGTCGGTGGGCAAGTGCTCGGTGGCCTGGGCGTATCCGTTGCCTTCAACCGGGGCGCCTGGATCGAGCTGCTCGCGGATGCCGCGGTGGCTGGCGGCGAGGATGGCCGCCGCAGCCAGATAAGGGTTGGCATCGGCGCCGCAGATGCGGTGCTCCACATGGCGGCTGTTGGCCGGCCCGCCGGGCACGCGCAGGCTCACGGTACGGTTGTCGACACCCCAGGTCGGTGCCAGCGGTGCATAGCTGTTGGTTTGGAAGCGGCGGAACGAGTTGGCGTTGGGGCAGAACAACAGCAGCGAGTCACGCAGGTGACGCAGCATGCCGGCCACTGTCTGGCGCAGCAGCGGGGTGCCGGCCTTGTCGTCGCTGGCGAACAGGTTGTTGCCAGCGCTGTCGGCAATGCTCAGGTGCATGTGCATGCCGGTACCAGCCAGATTGGCAAAGGGCTTGGCCATGAAACAGGCCTGCATGCCATGGGCATGGGCCACGCCCTTGACCAGGCGTTTGTAGCGCACCGCCTGGTCCATGGCCTCCAGTGCATCGCCATGTTCCAGGGTGATTTCCACCTGGCCCGGGGCGTATTCTGAGATGGCCGTGCGGGCCGGGATGCCCTGGGCCTTGCAGGCGGCGTAGAGGTCGGCGAGGAACGGCTCGATCTGTTCCAGCTCGCGCAGGCCATAGACCTGGGTGCTGCGCGGGCGGCCACCGTCGTTGTCCAGCGCCGGTTGCGGGCGGCCCTGGGCATCGCGTTTCTGGTCGAGCAGGTAGAACTCCAGCTCGCAGGCCATCACCGGGTGGTAACCGTCGGCCTTCAAGGCCTCGATGGTGCGCAGCAGCACATGGCGTGGGTCGGCGACGCTGGCCGGCAGGCCTTCGCTGGGGTGCATGCTGACCTGCACGGCGGCGGTCGGCACCCGGCGCCAGGGCAGGCGCACCAGGCTGCCTTCCAGCGGATAGGCACGGCAGTCGATATCGCCCACGTCCCACACCAGGCCGGAGTTCTCCACGTCATCGCCATTGAGGGTCAGTCCCAGGATGGTGCTGGGCAATGGACGACCGCTTTGGTACACGGCCAGCAGTTCGTCGCGGTGCAGCAGCTTGCCGCGGGGCACGCCGTTGGCATCGAGGATGAACAGTTCGAACAGCTCGATATCAGGGTTGTCGGCGAGAAAACGGCTGGCTTGCTCTACGGGTGCAAAGTGCATGATGGATTCGCTCGTGGGCACACAGGACCGCCGCTTGGCTGCGGTCCGGCTGAGTCAATCGGCCGAGGGTGGCCGGGTTCATTCAGAGAGGCGAGAGCGAAGTGTCCGGTGGGCGGGCGTGACGGCAGTGCCACAGGGCCCAGAAGGCGAGGATCACGTGGACCAGCGGATTCTCACCGGCGCGGGTCCGGGCCTTCGGTAGCGAAGGGCGGGGCAGCGGCGGGGCGATGGTCGGTGCGGGGGTCATGCCTTTGATACTCACATGCGGCTTAAGGTTGATTAAAGCAGTGAATGGCAACCTTCAGATCGCACTTGGCTAAACATTCGTGATGTCGCCACTGGCCCTATCGCCGGCAAGCCGGCTCCCACAGGAACACCTCAGGTTTCCAATGCTGCGCCACGCCTGTGGGAGCCGGCTTGCCGGCGATAGGGCCGGTACAGACAGCAAATAACCGGCAAATCTGCGACAATCGCGCCTCCATCGAATGCCGATCATGAAAAAGCAGGCCCACCTGCATCACTAAAAAGCCCCATGACTGACCACGCCATCGACAAACTGCTGCAAAACCTCGACCACGCCATGATCGCCGACCGCCACCGCCTGCGCCGGCAGATCCATGAACTGCGCAAGCGCCCCGACGAGGCGAAGCTTGCCCAGTGGGCGGAAAAGGTCCAGGCGTCCTGCGCCCAGGTCACCGCGCGCCAGAACAGCGTGCCGGTCATCCGCTATGACGACAGCCTGCCGATCGCCGCCAAGCGCGACGAGATCAAGAAGGCCCTGGCAGAAAACCAGGTATTGGTGATCGCTGGCGAAACCGGCTCGGGCAAGACCACTCAGCTACCCAAGATCTGCCTGGAACTGGGCCGCGGCAGCCATGGCCTGATCGCCCACACCCAGCCACGGCGGATCGCCGCGCGTAGCGTGGCGGCCCGTGTTGCTGAAGAACTGGCAACGCCCCTGGGTGGGCTGGTCGGCTACCAGGTCCGTTTCGAAGACCAGAGCGACGCCAACACCCTGGTCAAGCTTATGACCGACGGCATCCTCCTGGCCGAAACCCAGCATGACCGCTTCCTCGAACGCTACGACACGATCATCGTCGACGAAGCCCATGAGCGCAGCTTGAACATCGATTTCCTGCTCGGCTACCTCAAGACCTTGCTGCACCGCCGGCCGGACCTGAAGCTGATCATCACCTCGGCGACCATCGACCTGGAGCGCTTCTCCAAGCACTTCGATGGCGCGCCGATCATCGAGGTGTCCGGGCGTACCTACCCGGTCGAAACCTGGTATCGCCCGCTGACCAGTGAGCAGGACGAAGAGGGCAACCAAGTCGAGGACGACCTCACCGTCGACCAGGCCATCCTCGCCACCCTCGACGAGATTGCCCACCACGAACGCAGCGAGGGCAAGGGCCCGGGCGACGTACTGGTGTTCCTGCCAGGCGAGCGCGAAATTCGCGACGCTGCCGAGATCCTGCGCAAGGCGCAACTGCGCCATACCGAGATCCTGCCGTTGTATGCGCGCCTGTCACCGGCCGAGCAGCAGCGCATCTTCCAGTCGCACACCGGGCGGCGCGTGGTGCTGGCGACCAACGTCGCCGAAACCTCGCTGACCGTGCCGGGTATCCGCTACGTGATCGACACCGGCACCGCACGCATCAGCCGCTACAGCTACCGCGCCAAGGTCCAGCGCCTGCCGATCGAAGCCGTGTCCCAGGCCAGCGCCAACCAGCGTAAGGGCCGCTGCGGCCGGGTCGAGCCGGGCATTTGCATCCGCCTGTACAGCGAAGAGGATTTCAACGGCCGGCCGGCGTTCACCGACCCGGAGATCCTGCGCACCAACCTGGCCGCGGTGATCCTGCAGATGCTGCACCTGCGGCTGGGCGCCATCGATGCGTTCCCATTCATCGAACCGCCGGATGGCAAGGCCATCAGCGACGGTTTCAACCTGTTGCAAGAGCTGTCGGCGGTCAACCGCGAAAACCAGCTGACCCCGCTCGGCCGCCAGTTGGCGCGCCTGCCGATCGACCCCCGCTTGGGCCGCATGCTGCTCGAAGGCGCCCGCCAGGGCAGCCTGCAGGAAGTGTTGATCGTCGCCAGCGCGCTGTCGGTGCAAGACCCCCGCGAGCGCCCGCCGGAGCGCCAGCAGGCCGCCGACCAGGCGCACGCACAGTGGAAGGATGTGGATTCCGACTTCGCCGCGCTGGTCAACCTGTGGCGCGGCTTCGAGGAGCAGCGCCAGGAACTGACCGCCAACCCGCTGCGCAACTGGTGCCGCAAGCATTTCCTCAATTACCTGCGCCTGCGCGAATGGCGTGATGCCCATCGCCAGCTGGCGTTGATCTGCCGCGAGTTGCAGTTGACGGTGAACAAGGAACCGTCCGACTACCAGAAGGTGCACAAGGCCATCCTCAGCGGCTTGCTCAGCCAGATCGGCCACAAGACCGAGGAGGGCGACTACCAGGGAGCGCGCCAGCGGCGCTTCTGGGTTCACCCGTCGTCGGGTATCGGCCGCAAGCGCCCGCAATGGCTGATGGCGGCCGAACTGGTCGAGACCACCAAGCTGTATGCGCGCATGGTCGCCAAGATCGAGCCTGACTGGATCGAGCCCCTTGCCACCCACCTGGTGAAGAAGAACCACTTCGAGCCGCACTGGGAGAAGAAGCGCGGGCAAGTGGTGGCCTACGAGCAGATCACCTTGTATGGCTTGATTCTGGTCGGCCGGCGGCCGGTGCACTTCGGCCCGATCGACCCGGTCACCTCCCGTGAGCTGTTCATTCGCGAGGGCCTGGTCGGTGGCGAGATCCAGTCGCGGGCCAAGTGCCTGGCGGCCAACAAGCGCCTGCTCGAAGAACTCGACGAGCTGGAGGCAAAGGCTCGCCGGCGCGACATTCTGGCCGATGAAGAAACACTCTACGCCTTCTACGAGGCACGCCTGCCCGCCGAGATCCACCAGACCGCAACCTTCGATAGCTGGTACCGCATGGGCAGCCAAAAGGACGCCAACCTGCTGATCATGCGCGAGGAAGACGTACTGGCCCGTGAAGCCAGTGAAGTCACCGCAGCTCAATACCCAGACAGCCTGCAGGTAGGTGAACTGCGCCTGCCGCTGACCTACCACTTCGAACCGGGCCACCCCCGTGATGGCGTCACCGTGCGGGTGCCGGCCCCTCTGTTGCCGAGCCTGCCGGGCGAGCGCCTGGAGTGGCTGGTGCCGGGCCTGCTGGAGGCCAAATGCATCGCCCTGGTGCGTAACCTGCCCAAGGCCCTGCGCAAGAACTTCGTGCCAGTCCCGGACTTCGTCAAGGCCGCCCTGTCGCGCATGACCTTCGCCCAGGGCGCGCTGCCCCAGGCGCTGGGCCAGGAGCTGCTGCGCATGACCGGTGCGCGAGTGCCCGACGAGGCCTGGGAAGAATCCATCGGCCTGGTCGAAGGCCACTTGCGGATGAACATCGAGGTGGTCGACGGCCAGGGCAGGTTCCTTGGCGAGGGCCGCGACCTGGCCGAACTGACTGCGCGCTTTGCTGCTGCCAGCCAGGCTGCGTTGGCAGTGCCGCGCAACGAGAAGAGCGAGCAGCCGGTGCAGGCCAAGGCCTTCAGCGAGGTGAAGCAGACGGCCCAGCAGAAGATCGCCGGGTTGTCGATGACGGTGTATCCGGCGTTGGTGGAAGAAAACGGCAGCGTGCGCGAAGGGCGTTTCTCGACCCAGGCCGAAGCCGAGTTCCAGCACCGCCGCGCCTTGCAGCGCCTGCTGCTGCAACAGTTGGCGGAGCCGGCCAAGTTCCTGCGCGGCAAGCTGCCGGGGCTGACCGAGCTGGGCCTTTTGTACCGTGAACTGGGCCGCGTCGAAGCGTTGGTCGAAGACATCCTGCTGGCCAGCCTGGACACCTGCATCCTCGAAGGCGAAGCGAGCCTGCCACGCGATGGCGCTGCGCTCGCCGGGCTGGCCGAGCGCAAGCGCGGCAGTTGGGCCGAGCATGCCGAGCGCCTGGCGCGGCAGACCCTGGAGGTGCTCAAGCTGTGGCATGGCCTGCAGAAGCGCTTCAAGGGCAAGATCGACCTGAGCCAGGCCGTGGCCCTCAACGACATCAAGCAGCAGCTGGCCAACCTGGTCTATCCGGGCTTCGTGCGCGAGACGCCGAGTGCCTGGTTCAAGGAGTTGCCGCGTTACCTCAAGGCGGTGGAACTGCGCCTGGAAAAACTCGGCGCCCAGGTGCAGAAGGACCGGGTATGGAGCGGTGAGCTGAGCAACCTGTGGGCGCAGTACAAGGCCCGTGCCGACAAGCATGCCCAGGAAGGCAAGCGTGACGAGCAACTGACCCTGTACCGCTGGTGGCTGGAGGAATATCGGGTATCGCTGTTCGCGCAACAGCTGGGTACGAAAATTCCGATTTCCGACAAGCGCCTGAGCAAACAGTGGTCGCAGGTGGAAGCCTAAACACCCGAAGTTGTGGCAATATTGATGCAATTTGCGGCTTAACGCCGCCCCTCGCGAACACGCCCGCGCTCCTGTAAGGGGCGGGCTTGTTCGCGATCGAGGGTAACGCCCTCGCCTTCAAACTGGCACTAAAGTGCCATTATGCATTTTCCAGCCAGCGCCCCGTGGCGATGGCCTTTGACCAGAGGAACGACCGTGCATAACGTCGTGATCAGCGGCACCGGCCTGTATACCCCGGCCCAGAGCATCTCCAACGAAGAATTGGTGGAGTCCTTCAACACCTGGTCGCAGCAGTTCAACCGCGACAACGCCGCCGCCATCGAGCGCGGTGAGATCGAAGCCGCGCCGCTGTCCGATGCGGCTTTCATCGAGAAGGCCTCGGGTATCAAGAGCCGCTTCGTCATGGACAAGGCTGGCATCCTCGACCCGCAGCGCATGAAGCCACGCCTGCCCGAGCGCTCGAATGACGAGCAGTCGATCCTCTGCGAAATGGGCGTGGCCGCGGTTCGCCAGGCACTCGAGCGCGCCGGCCGTACTGCCGCCGATGTCGACGGCGTGATCGTCGCCTGCTCCAACCTGCAGCGCCCGTATCCGGCCATCGCCATCGAGGTGCAGCAGGCCTTGGGCATCGAGGGCTTCGCTTTCGACATGAACGTGGCCTGCTCGTCGGCCACCTTCGGTATCCAGACCGCCGCCAACAGCGTGCAACTGGGCCAGGCTCGCGCACTGCTGGTGGTGAGCCCGGAAATCTGCACCGGGCACCTGAATTTCCGCGACCGCGACAGCCACTTCATCTTCGGCGACGCAGCCACTGCGGTGCTGGTGGAGCGTGCCGACCTTGCCTCCTCGGCGCACCAGTTCGACATCGTCGGCACCAAGCTGAAGACGGCGTTCTCCAACAACATTCGCAACAATTTCGGCTTCCTCAACCGCGCGGCAGAAGAGGGCATCGGCGCGCGCGACAAGCTGTTCGTGCAGGAAGGCCGCAAGGTGTTCAAGGAAGTGTGCCCGATGGTCGCGGAGCTGATCGCCAAGCACTTGGGCGAGAACGACCTGCAGCCCTCCGACGTCAAGCGCTTCTGGCTGCACCAGGCCAACCTGAGCATGAACCACCTGATCGTCAAGAAGCTGCTGGGGCGTGAGGTTGCCGAGGAAGATGCACCGGTGATTCTCGACCGCTATGCCAACACCAGTTCGGCGGGGTCGGTCATTGCCTTCCACTTGTATCAGGATGATCTGGCCAAGGGCTCGTTGGGGGTGTTGAGCTCGTTTGGTGCGGGGTATTCGATTGGTAGTGTGATTCTGCGTAAGCGCTGACAGACAGCGTCGGCCCCATCGCCGGCAAGCCGGCTCCCACAGGTACCCCACAATACCTGTGGGAGCCGGCTTGCCGGCGATGGGGCCGACGCATTTCTGGAATGCAAAAAAGGCGGGAAATGCCGGATGGGGTCGGCATTTCCCGCCTCAAGCGAAGCAGAGGAGGTGTCGTTTAGAACTTGGCTTCCAGGTCCACCTGCAGCGTATCTACATCAGCATCGCTGTTCGGCAGGTTGGAGTAGTCGGTCTTGGCCATCATGTAGGCCGCGCCCAGGGCGAAGTTCTTGTCGATCTCGTAGCCAACCTTGAACTTGTGACCGCGCGAACCGGTGAAGCCGTTACCGAAGTCGGAGTCGGTAAACAGGCTGACTACACCGTTACGCTGCACGTCGCGGTAGTTGTAGTCCAGGCTCCAGGCACCGATCTTGCTTTTCAGGCCGGCCAGCCAGGCCTTGTCCTTGCCGTCGGTGCTTTCGGTGTTCTTGACGAACTGGCCATAAGCCGACAGCGGGATGGCGAAGCCGGTGAAGTCCAGTTGGCCGAAACCCTCCACCAGGTTGAACTCGTCGGTGGTGTTGCCCAGTGAGCGCAGGGCGGCCGAGGCCTTGTCGTTGTCGTAGGCATAGAGGCTGCCACCGACGGTGAGCTTGACGGTATCGACCACGTTGAACTTGGTGCCCAGCTGGGCGTGGTACAGCTGAGCGTCATGCTTGAACTGCACGCCGTCGCCGTCGACGTTGTCCTTCAGGTTGTAGTGGCCGGCGCTGCCGAACACTTCGGCCGGGCCGACGTTGGTCTTGTAGGTGACGGCCAGGCCTTCGGGGTTGATGTCGCTGTCCCAGATGATATCGCCCATGCTCACCCACGGCTGCATCATCTTGCCACCGATCAGGTGCAGGTTCGGCACGGCGGTGGGGTGCCAGTCGAGGTAGGCCAGGTCGACCCACAGCGATTTCTTCTCGAAGTAGTTGTCCAGGCTCTGGTTGGTGGAGCGGGCATCGGCGCTGCTGCCGGTGGCTACACGCACGCCGGCGTCGACTTGCGGGTTGATCTCGCTGTAGAAGCCGACACGGGCGCGGACGCGCTCACGGTCCTGGTTGCCGCTGCGAGCGATCGGGTTGTCGACGTTGACATCTTCGTAGCGCAGGCGCACATCACCCTTGATCTGGGTCTTGGCGGCCCATGCCACTTTCTGTTCAAACGCGCTCATGCGTTCGGATTGCGCTTTCTGGTCGGCCTTTTCCTTGGTTTCTTTTGCCAGGTCGCCTTGCAGCTCGTTGTACTGCGCCTGGTTGATCGATCCATTGGCGCGGAGCATTTCGAGCAGCTTGGCGTCGACAGCAGCACTGGCCGGAGTACTCAGAGCCAGCATCATGCCGGTGAGGCTCACTCCGGTAAGTGTAGAAACAAGACGCATAAGGTTCTCCCTACTGAAAAATATTGGGGAGGCTCAGCGCCCGCCCCCATGTTGGCATGTCTTCGGAAAGGGCCTGAATAGACAGGTTCTGGGGTTCCGGAAAACAGGCGCAAGTATTGCGAGGGCGAATGACAGAATAATGTCTAATTAGTGGCACTGCGGTTAAGTAATTGAGTATTAAAGGGTCATTCCGCAATACTGGTGGCGTTCAGCAACGAGTCGATAACGTGACCAGTCTCTACAGCCTTGCCCATCTGCGTGACCTGCCGGCGGCCACCTGGGACGCCTTGGTGCCCGAAGGCCAACCCTTCCTGCGTCATGCGTTTCTCAGTGCCATGGAAGACAGCGGGAGCGTGGCGCCTTCTGGCGGTTGGGCCGCCGAACACCTGGTGCTGGAGCGTGATGGGCAGGTGCGGGCATTGCTGCCGGCCTACCGCAAATGGCATTCGTTTGGTGAGTACGTGTTCGACCACGGTTGGGCCGATGCCTGTGAGCGAGCGGGTATCGCCTACTACCCGAAACTGTTGGGTGCGGTGCCGTTCAGCCCGGTCAGCGGCCCACGTTTGCTGACCACGGATCCCGCCGATGGCCTGCTGTTGCTGCAGGCGTTGCCGGAGTACCTGAACAAGGGCGGGCTTTCTGGTGCGCACATCAACTTCACCGACGCCAGCCTCGACGAGCAGATGGCCGGCTTGCCGGGCTGGCTGGAGCGGCTGGGTTGCCAGTTCCATTGGCGCAACCAGGGCTACCGCGACTTCCAGGATTTTCTCGACAGCCTGAGCTCACGCAAGCGCAAGCAGATGCGCAAGGAACGTGAGCAGGTGGCGGGGCAGGGCATCGACTTCCGTTGGTACCGAGGCGATGAACTGGACGAGGCGCAATGGGATTTCATCTATCTGTGCTACGCCAACACCTATGCGGTGCGCAGGCGTTCGCCGTACCTGACGCGTGAGTTCTTCAGCCTGCTGGCCGAGCGCATGCCCGAAGCGATACGGGTGGTGTTGGCCAGGCAAGGCGGGCGCGATGTGGCCATGGCCCTGAGCCTGGTCGGTGGCGACAGCTTGTTTGGTCGCTACTGGGGCTGCCTGGACGAATTCGATCGGCTGCATTTCGAAACCTGTTTCTACCAGGGCATGGACTTTGCCATTGCCGAAGGGCTGCAGCGCTTCGATGCCGGGGCACAGGGGGAGCACAAGCTGATTCGAGGGTTCGAGCCGGTGCTGACGCGGTCGTGGCATTACCTGCTGCATCCAGGGCTGCGGCGGGCAGTCGAGGATTTTCTGCGTCAGGAGCGGGAGGGGGTGATGGGGTATGCCGAGGAGGCGCGGGGGATGTTGCCATATCGCCGGGATTGAATGGTTTGTTTCCTGCCCGGGCCCTATCGCCGGCAAGCCGGCTCCCACAGGTACACCACAAGTGTCGATAACTGTGCAGAACCAGTGGGAGCCGGCTTGCCGGCGATAGGGCCTCAATCTACCCCAACGAACCCCCCGGTCTGGTGATGCCACAACCGGGCATACAACCCCTGCTGCTCCAGCAATTCACTGTGGCTGCCACTCTCGACAATATGCCCTTTGTCCAGCACCACCAGCCGGTCCATCCGGGCAATGGTCGAAAGCCGGTGGGCAATGGCGATCACCGTCTTCCCCTGCATCAAGGTCTCCAGGCTTTCCTGGATCGCCGCTTCCACTTCCGAGTCCAGCGCCGACGTCGCTTCGTCCATGATCAGGATCGGCGCGTTCTTCAACAGCACCCGGGCAATGGCGATGCGCTGGCGCTGGCCACCGGACAACTTCACCCCGCGTTCGCCGACATGGGCATCGAAGCCGGTGCGCCCCTGGGCATCGGAGAGCAGCGGGATGAAATCGTCGGCCCGCGCCCGGCGCACGGCCTCGCGTAGCGCCGCCTCGCTGGCATCGGGCCGGCCATACAGCAGGTTGTCGCGAATCGAGCGGTGCAGCAGCGAAGTGTCCTGGGTGATCATGCCGATCTGCGCGCGCAGGCTGGCCTGGCTGACGTCGGCGATGTTCTGCCCGTCGATCAGGATGCGCCCACCCTGTACGTCATAGAGCCGCAGCAGCAGGTTCACCAGGGTCGATTTGCCGGCGCCGGACGGGCCGATCAGGCCGATCTTTTCGCCCGGGCGGATATCCAGGCTCAGCCCCTCGATCACATTGCTGCCCTTGCCGTAATGAAAGTCCACATCGTCGAAGCGCACCGCGCCACGGCTGACCTTCAGCGGCGGGGCCTGGGGCTTGTCGGTGACGGTGACCGGCTGGGCAATGGTCTGCAGGCCGTCCTGGACCATGCCGATGTTCTCGAAGATGCCGTTGACCACCCACATGATCCAGCCGGACATGTTGACGATACGAATCACCAGCCCGGTGGCCAGGGCGATGGCGCCGACGGTGATCAGCGACTGGCTCCACAGCCACAGGGCAAGGCCGGTGGTGGCGACTACCAGCAGGCCGTTGAGGGAGGTGATGACCACATCCATGCTGGTGACGACGCGGGAGGCCAGCTGGGTTTTCTCGGTTTGCTCGCGGATCGCTTCGCGGGCGTATTGCTGTTCGTAGTCGGTGTGGGCGAACAGCTTGAGGGTTGCGATGTTGGTGTAGCCGTCGACGATACGGCCCATCAGCTTGGAGCGCGCATCGGAGGAGATCACCGAACGTTCCTTGACCCTGGGCACGAAGTAGAACAGCGAAGCGATATAGGCACCGATCCATACCAGCAGCGGCAGCATCAGGCGCCAGTCGGCCTCGGCGAACAGCACCAGCGAGGTGACGGCGTAGATCAGCACATGCCACAAAGCATCGACCGCCTGCACCGCCGAGTCGCGCAGGGAGTTGCCGGTCTGCATGATGCGCTGGGCGATACGCCCGGCGAAATCGCTCTGGAAGAAGTTCAGGCTCTGCTTGAGCACATAGGTGTGGTTCTGCCAGCGGATCAGGCTGGTCATGCCGGGGTTGATGGTCTGGTGCACCAGCAGGTCGTGCAGGCCGAAGAAGATCGGCCGCAACACCAGGATCACCACCAGCATCCAGATCAGCTCGCCACTGTGTTCGCTGAAGAAGTTGGCATTGGGTGTGCCCTGGGCCAGGTCGATGATGCGGCTCAGGTAGCTGAACATCGCCACCTCGATCAGCGAGGCGAACAGGCCGACCACCAGCAAGGCAAGGAAGCTCGGCCACACCTGGCGCAGGTAATACAGGTAGAACGGCCACACTCGGGTGGGCGGCGATTCGCTCGGGGCGTCGCGGAAGATGTCGATCAGTTGCTCGAAGCGGCGGTACAGCATGGGTGACGAGACTCCTGTGCTACCCGACCTCAGAAGGTTTCACGTCCTTGTGAAACCTGCGGTCAGTCGATGCGTTTGGCAGACTTGATGAAGACCGGATCGGCCGGTACATCGCGCATGCCTTTCTTGACGGTGGTCGGCGAATTGACGATCTGGTCGACCACCTCCATGCCCTTGGTGACCTTGCCGAACACGGCGTAGCCACGGTCACGGCCCGGGTTGAGGAAGTCATTGTCGTTCACGTTGATGAAGAACTGGCTGGTGGCCGAATTCGGATCGGAAGTGCGCGCCATCGACAGGGTGCCGCGGGTGTTCTGCAGGCCGTTGCTGGCCTCGTTACGGATCGGGTCACGGGTCTGCTTCTGCACCATCTGTTCGGTGAAGCCACCGCCCTGGACCATGAAGCCCGGGATCACGCGATGGAAAATGGTGTTGTTGTAGAAACCGCTGTCGACGTACTCGAGGAAGTTCTTGGTACTGATCGGTGCCTTCTCGGCGTTGAGCTCGATTTCGACCTGGCCGAAGCTGGTGTCCAGCAAGACGTGCGGGGTCTTGTCGGAAGCCATGACGCTGGTGGCGAAGGCGACCGAGCAGGCGGTGAGCAGAAGTTTTTTCAGCATGGGCTCAAAGATCCTTGAGAGGTGGAAGCGGCTGCGAGGAACTGCAGCAATGTCTGGTTGAAGACCTCGGGTTGGTCGAGGGGGGTAGCGTGCCGGGAATCGTCGATGACTACCAGCTTTGCCTGGGGCATCAGGGCGACGTAGCGTTCTTTAAGTTGTACCGGGGTGTAATCGTGGTCGGCGGCGATCACCAGCGTGGGACAGTGGATCTGCCCGATGCGTTCCTGCACGCCCCAGTCGACGATGGCGTCGAAACTCTTGAGGTAGGCACGTTTGTCGTTGCGGGCCCAGCGCTGGGCCATCTTGTGCCGCAGCTCGGTTTGTTCAGGTTTGGGGAACAGGCGTTCGGCCAGGCCCTTGCCGACCGTCTCGACACTGAGGATGCGTGCCAGGCCCCAGCGCTTGGCCCACCAGATCCAGTCGCTGCGGGTGCGGCGCTTGACCTCGGGGGCGCTGTTGACGATGCACAGGCTGCGCAGCCAGTGAGGGTGGTCGACGGCGAACTGGAAACCGACCATGCCACCCATGGACAGCCCCACGAAATGCACAGGGCCTGTCTGCAGGTGTTCCAACAGGGCCAGCAGGTCTTCGCTGAAGGTGGCGATCTGGTAACCGTCGCGGGGTTTGTCGGAGCGGCCGTGACCACGGATGTCCATCAGGATTACCCGGTAGTGGCGGCTCAGCGCCGGTAGCTGCAGTTCCCAGTCCTGGCTGCTGGAGCCCAGGCCGTGCAGCAGTACCAGGGGTTCGCCCTGGCCGTATTCCTGATAATGCAGTGAGCATCCTTCATGTTCGAAATAGGCCATGGGCGCGGTCCTCTCAGGCTTGCGGGGGGGCTGCGAAGGGCACGTCCAGCGGCGCGGTGTCGAAATTGCGCAGCAGGTCGATGAGAATCTGCGTGGCCGGGCCCAGGGTCTTCTCTTTGCTCGAATAAAGGTAGAACAGTGGGTGGCGGCTGCCACCCTGATCCAGCGGCAATGGCTTGAGCACGCCTTCGCGCAGCTCGCGTTCGATCATGTGCCGCGGCAGCCAGGCGAAGCCCAGGCCGCTGCTGACGAAGGTGGTGGCGGTGCCCAGGCTGCCCACTGTCCAGCGCTGCTCGGCACCGAGCCAGCCGACATCGCGTGGCTGCGCGCGGCCGGAGTCGCGAATTACCACTTGCAGTTGGCTCTCCAGGTCCTGGAAGGTCAGTTCGCGGCCCAGGCGGTGCAGGCTGTGTTCGGGGTGGGCGACGGCGACGAATTCCACCGCGCTCAATTCGGCGCCCAGGTAGCCACCGATGCTGTAGCTACTGATGGCCAGGTCCGCGATGCCCTCATGCATCACTTCCTCGACGCCCGACAGCACCTCTTCGCGCAGGCGCACCCGGCAACCGCGGCTTTGCGGCATGAACGCGGCCAAGGCGCGCACCAGGCGGGCACTGGGGTAGGCGGCGTCGACGACCACGCGTACCTCGGCTTCCCAGCCCTGTTCCATGTGATGGGCCAGGTCTTCGAGCTGGCTGGCCTGCTTGACCAAGTGCCGCGAGCGACGCAGCAGCACATTGCCAGCTTCGGTGAGCACGGCCTTGCGCCCGTCGATGCGCAGCAGGGGTACGCCCAGTTGCTCCTGCATGCGCGCCACGGTGTAGCTCACCGACGACTGCGACCGGTGCAAGGCATCGGCGGCCTGGGCAAACCCTCCGTGATCGACCACTGCCTGCAGGGTTCGCCACTGATCCAGGGTTACGCGCGGCGCTTTCATCTTTGGCTCCTGTTGTCCTAAGCTGCGCTCTTTCAAGGAGAGCGCCCCATGAAGAAATGTTGTGCGGCAATATTGATGTGCCTGCCCCTGGGGGCCATGGCTTACCCCATCGATGTGGAGAAGGAACTGGCCGGGGTCAAGCTGGACTACACCGCCTATGACACCGCCTACGACATCGGTGCCATTACCCTGAACAACTATGGGCAAGTGCCAGCAGCCTGCAAGGTGACGTTCCGCAATGGCCCGGAAGCGCCCCGGGTACGCCGGGTCAACGTGCCGGCGGGCAAAAGCGTGGATGTGACGGCCAAGTTCAACCGGCAGATCATCAAACTGCGTATCGCGCTGGACTGTAAAACGGAATAAAACGGATAAATCGATAGGTTGAACCGACTTTTTACGCTTTTTTATCGATAGGTCAAGCCTTAATCTCACCTCCATCGAATCGCAACCTTTTTTGCCGATGGAGGCATCCATGTCCCGCGTACTCATCATCGAAAGCAGCGCCCGCCAGCAGGATTCCGTTTCCCGTCAACTGACCCGCGACTTCATCCAGCAATGGCAGGCGGCGCATCCGGCAGACGAGATCACTGTGCGCGACCTCGCCGTGACCCCGGTGCCCCACCTGGACGCCAACCTGCTTGGTGGCTGGATGAAGCCTGAAGATCAGCGTAGCGCCGCCGAACTGGATGCCCTGGCCCGTTCTAACGAACTGACCGATGAATTGCTGGCCGCCGATGTGCTGGTGATGGCTGCGCCGATGTACAACTTCACCATCCCCAGCACGCTGAAGGCCTGGCTCGATCACGTGCTGCGTGCTGGTATCACCTTCAAGTACACCCCCACCGGCCCGCAAGGTTTGTTGACCGGCAAACGCGCCATCGTCCTGACGGCCCGTGGCGGCATCCATGCCGGCGCCACCAGCGACCATCAGGAGCCGTACCTGCGTCAGGTGATGGCGTTCATCGGCATTCATGATGTGAACTTCATCCATGCCGAAGGCCTGAACATGAGCGGTGACTTCCACGAGAAAGGCATCAACCAGGCCAAGGCCAAGCTGGCTGCGGTGGCATGAGCGGTAACGAATTCCCAACCTTGACACCTTGTTTGCTCCTTTGGGTGTACCTGCCCGGCCTTCATGGCCGGGCTTTTTTGTGTCTGTTCCGGCCCTGTCGCCGGCAGGCCGGCTCCCACAGGTACAGCGCAAGCCTTGAAGGCTGAGGTGTCTCTGTGGGAGCTGGCTTGCCAGCGATGGGCTGCAAAGCAGCCCCCACATTCATCATGGTTGAACACCCCACCCGCAACCCGCTAAGGTCGCCGCCTTGATCCACGAGAGGCAACCATGGGCTACCTGATAATCGTCGCGCTGATCCAGGCGTTTTCCTTCAGCCTGATTGGCGAGTACCTGGCCGGGCACGTCGACAGCTATTTCGCCGTGCTTGCGCGCGTGGTGCTGGCTGGCCTGGTATTTCTGCCGCTGACCCGCTGGCGCCAGGTCGAGCCGCGTTTCATGCGTTCGATGCTGCTGATCGGCGCGCTGCAGTACGGCATCACCTATGTCTGCCTGTACCTGAGCTTCCGCGTGCTGACGGTGCCGGAAGTACTGCTGTTCACCATCCTCACCCCCCTGCATGTGACGCTGATCGAAGACGCTCTCAACCGGCGTTTCAACCCCTGGGCACTGCTTGCCGCGCTGGTGGCGGTGGCGGGCGCCGGAGTGATTCGCTTCGACAGCATCAGTGGCGACTTCTTCATTGGCTTCCTGCTGCTGCAACTGGCCAACTTCACCTACGCTGCCGGCCAGGTGCTGTATCGCCATCTGATCGCCCGCCACCCCAGCGACCTGCCGCACTACAAGCGCTTCGGCTACTTCTACCTGGGTGCCTTGATCGTCGTGCTGCCGGCCTTCCTGCTGTTCGGTAATGCCCAGCACCTGCCGAGCACCGAGGTGCAGTGGCTGGTGCTACTATTCCTCGGCCTGTGCCCGACGGCGCTGGGGCTGTACTGGTGGAACAAGGGCGCCTGCCTGGTTTCCGGAGGCACGCTGGCGGTGATGAACAACCTGCACGTGCCGGTGGGCTTGCTGCTCAACCTGCTGATCTGGAACCAGCACGAGCCCCTCGGCCGGCTGTTCATTGGCGGCGCGATCATCCTCGCGTCGGTGTGGCTGAGCCGCCTGGGCAGCCGCGCTGAAGCACCGCTGACGCACAAGGCCTGACATGCACACCATCTTCGTCATCGTGGCGCCGATCTTCGCCCTGATCCTGGTCGGTTATCTGTGCCGGCGCAGCAACAAGCTCGGCGACAAGGCCGCTGCCGAGATCAACAAGATGGTGGTGTGGCTGTGCCTGCCGGCCTTGCTGTTCAAGGTCACAGCCACCGCGACCTGGAGCGAGATCTGGCATCCCGGCTTCATCGTCGCGTTCGGCGCGGGGGCGCTGGCGATGTTCCTCGCGACCCTGGCCTGGCGCCTGTACAGCGGCCACGGCCTGGTGGCGGCGAGCATCGATGGCTTGAGCGCGGGGTATGCCAATACCGGTTACATCGGTATTCCGCTGTGCCTGTTGCTGTTTGGCCAGCCGGGTTTGCAGCCGGCGTTGATCTCGTCGCTGATCGTGGTGTGCCTGGTGTTTGCGATCTCGCTGACACTGATCGAGATCGGCCTGCAAGAGGAGCGGCAGATTGGCCGTGCAATCGTCGTGGTGGGCAAGGCGCTGGCGAAGAACCCGCTGGTGATCTCGCCGGTGGCGGGGGCGGGCTGGGCGATGTCCGGGTTGGGGTTGGCCGAGCCGGTGATGCATTTTCTCGACATGCTGGCGCTGGCCACCACGCCTTGCGCGCTGGTGTCGCTGGGGGCGTTTCTGGCCGAAAAACGCACGGGCGCGCAAGCCAGCCCTTGGCCGTTGGTGGCCATGAAGCTGGTGGGGCAGCCGGCGCTGACCTGGGTGCTGGCGTTCAAGGTGTTCAGCCTGCCGAGCATGTGGGCGGCGTCGGCGGTGTTGCTGGCGGCGCTGCCGACCGGGACCGGGCCGTTCATGCTGGCGGAGTATTACAACCGCGAGGCGGGGCTGATTTCGCGGACGATCCTGTTGTCGACGGTGGCTTCGTTGGTGACTTTGACGGGGTTGTTGTACTTGCTGGGTTATGCGGGGTAATTGAGGGCCCTATCGCCGGCAAGCCGGCTCCTACAGATACACCACAGTATTCGAAACTTGTGGTGTCTCTGTGGGAGCTGGCTTGCCGGCGATAGGGCCGCAAAGCGGCCCCCGGCAATCTCAAACCTCGCTCAACTCCTCAAGACGACGCCCCGCCAACCCCACGCGCATGTCACTGCCACTCGGCTGCTGATACAGGCTCAAGCCAAATTCCGGCAACACCGCCAGCAGGTAATCGAAGATATCCCCCTGGATCCGCTCGTAATCCGCCCACACCGTGGTGGTGGTGAAGCAGTAGATCTCCAGCGGCACGCCTTCGGCGGTGGTCTGCATCTGCCGGACCATGCAGGTCATGCCCGCATGCACATCGGGATGATTCTTCAGGTAGGCCAGGGCAAAGGCGCGGAAGGTGCCGATATTGGTCAGCTTGCGGCGGTTGGCCGCCAGCTCTGGCAGCGGCCCCAGCGCCTCGTTCCAGGCTTGCAGCTCCTGGCGCTTGGTGGCCAGGTAGTCGCCCAGCAGGCGCACCTGGCCCAGGCGGTGTTCCTCTTCCTGGGTCAGGAAGCGCACGCCCGCCGCATCGATGAACAGGCTGCGCTTGATCCGTCGCCCGCCCGACTGCTGCATGCCGCGGTAGTTGCGGAACGACTCGCTCATCAGGCGCCAGGTGGGGATGGAGACGATGGTCTTGTCGAAGTTCTGTACCTTCACCGTGTGCAGGGTGATGTCCACCACATCGCCATCGGCCCCGACCTGGGGCATCTCGATCCAGTCACCCACGTGCAGCATGTCATTGCTGGTCAGCTGCACACTGGCGACGAACGACAGCAGGGTGTCCTTGTACACCAACAGCAGCACCGCCGACATGGCACCCAGACCCGAGAGCAGCAACAGCGGCGAGCGGTCGATGAGGGTGGCGACGATGACGATCGAGGCGAAGATCCACAGCATCATCTTGGCCAGCTGCACATAGCCCTTGATCGAGCGGGTGCGGGCATGCTCGGTGCGCGCGTAGATGGCCAGCAGGCCATCGAGCAGGCACGACAGCGCCAGGGTCATGAACAGCAGGGTGAAGGCCAGGGCGACATTACCGAGGAAGTGCTGGGCGGTATCGGACAGCTCCGGCACCAGTTTCAGGCCGAACTGGATGACCAGCGAGGGCGTGGTCTGCGCCAAACGGTGAAAAACCTTGTTGTGACGCAGGTCATCGAGCCATTTGAGCGCCGGCTGACGGGCCAGCAGGCGGGTACCGTGAAGGATCAGAAAGCGCGCCAGGCGGCCGACCAGCAAGGAGATCAGCAGCAGAACGGCCAGGCCGAGGGCGGCGTGAAGCATGGGGTGTTGGTCGAGGGTGCCCCACAGGTCGAGGCTGTCACGCCAGATTTTTTGCATATCCATGAGCTTGAAAACTGTCTTTTCTTACGAAATGAAGGGCTATTAGAGCGCGGATGGTGACAAAGTTGCCAAAAGAAATTCGGCTCTTGCGGCAGAAAACGTTACCCTATGCAACTGAATTTCCCCGCACTTGCCTGAGGTTACCTCCGTGTTCTCCCAATTCGCCCTGCATGAACGCCTGCTTAAAGCCGTGGCCGAGCTTAAATTTGTCGAGCCAACCCCGGTGCAGGCCGCGGCCATCCCCCTGGCCCTGCAAGGGCGTGACTTGCGCGTGACCGCGCAGACCGGCAGCGGCAAGACCGCGGCCTTCGTGCTGCCGCTGCTCAACCGCCTGGTCGACCTGAAAGGCGGGCGCGTCGAGATCCGCTCGCTGATCCTGCTGCCAACCCGCGAACTGGCCCAGCAGACCCTCAAGCAAGTGCAGCTGTTCTCGCAGTTCACCTACATCAAGGCGGGCCTGGTCACCGGCGGTGAAGACTTCAAGGAACAGGCCGCCATGCTGCGCAAGGTGCCGGACGTGCTGATCGGCACCCCGGGCCGCCTGCTTGAGCATCTCAACGCCGGCAACCTCGACCTGTCCCACGTGCAGGTGATGATCCTCGACGAAGCCGACCGTATGCTCGACATGGGCTTCGCCGAAGACATGGAGCGCCTGTGCAAGGAGTGCGAGAACCGCGAGCAGACCCTGCTGTTCTCGGCCACTACTGGGGGTGCTGCCCTGCGTGACATCATCGGCAAGGTGCTGAAAGACCCAGAGCACCTGATGCTCAACAGCGTCTCGCAGCTCGCCGAAGGCACCCGCCAGCAGATCATCACCGCTGACCACGACCAGCATAAAGAAGCGATCGTGCAGTGGCTGCTGGCCAACGAGACCTTCGACAAGGCGATCATCTTCACCAACACTCGCGCACTGGCCGACCGCATCTACGGTCACCTGGTGGCCAAGGACGTCAAGGCCTTCGTGTTGCACGGGGAGAAGGATCAGAAGGATCGCAAGCTGGCCATCGAGCGCTTCAAACAGGGCAGCTCCAAGGTGCTGGTGGCCACCGACGTGGCCGCCCGTGGCCTGGACATCGACGGCCTGGACCTGGTGATCAACTTCGACATGCCACGCAGCGGTGACGAGTACGTGCACCGTATCGGCCGTACCGGCCGTGCCGGCGGCGAAGGCCTGGCGATCTCGCTGATCACCCACAATGACTGGAACCTGATGTCCAGCATCGAACGCTACCTCAAGCAGCAGTTCGAGCGCCGGGTGATCAAGGAAGTCAAAGGCACCTACAACGGGCCTAAGAAGGTCAAGGCGTCGGGCAAGGCTGCCGGCACCAAGAAGAAAAAGGTCGAGAAGAAGGGGGGGGACAAGAAGAGCACCGCCAAGCGCAAACCGACCGCCAAGCCGAAGGCCAATGCACCATTGGCCAGCTCCGACGGCCTCGCGCCGCTGAAGAAGCGCAAGCCAGCGGCCGAGTAATCAGCTGTCAGGCCCTATCGCCGGCAAGCCGGCTCCCACAGGTAGCTGTGCTTGCCGGCGATAGGGCCCTCGACACCCTCCATCAGTCAGCTTTTTTCTCGGCTGTCTTCAATTCCTTGATCCGCTGATCGATCAGCTGACACTTGTCGGGCAAGTCCTTGCTCGCCGTCCCCAGCTCCATCCCCTGGAGCTCATCATTGATTTCCTTGGCCTTCTGCGGGTTCTGCTCAGTGAGCTGACTGACCAGCCCAGCCAGTTCCTCACGTTTCTGTGTTGCTTCTTCCGGCGTGCAGGCCCAGGCGGGCAAGGCGCAGAACAGGGCGGTGGCACAGGCGATGCGCAGCAGCGGTTTCATCCTTAACTACCTCCGGCAGTGGTTATGCCTGGTGGAGGCGTGTGCGCCTGAGCAAGTTCAGTGCTGGCGACCGGTGGCGCTTTCCCGAAGGCGTCAGTACATGCAGGCACATCAGCAAGACCGTTGATTCTTTCGGGAACGCCCTCGACCCACCACGAGTCCCAAGCTGTGTACCCTTCGTCCACAGCTAGAGGCCATCGCCATGAGCATCACCTACGACTGGGACCTGATCGAGCGCTTGCTGCACGAGGTGCAGAACGGTGCCGGTCACAATTTCACGCCCCGCCCTTATGCCGAGCAGCACGCTGCGGCGTTAGCCGCCGAAGGGCAGCCGGTGGGTGACATCGACCACCTGAAAACCCGTGCCTGCGAGTACGAGAAGCTGCTGTTCGAGCGCGGCTTCATCGAGAGCCGGGCGCCGGAGGAAGGTGGCAATGGCGAGAATTTCGTGCTCACCGAGCGCGGTTCGCGGCTGCTGAGCCTGCTCGACAGCAGCATCCCGGGCTTCGAGCACCCACGCCAGGTGCTGGACGAACAGGACGATGCCCTGGACGAGGCCACCTTCGAGCGGGTGTCGGCCAAGGCGCAGATCGCTTGAGGTCGTATTGAGACTGGCAAGGGCGGCCCGGGAAAACCGATAATCGGTCTTTCTTGAACACTGCCGAGCCTTTTCCATGTCTACCAACACCCTAGAGGGCCGCCCATGAGTGCGGCTCGCAAGAACCCTGACGCCTTTGCCTTCCAGGTAATGCTGGGGCTGTGCCTGATCTGGGGTTGCCAGCAGGTATTGATCAAGACCGCCGCAGTCGATATCGCGCCGGTCATGCAGGCTGCCTTGCGCAATGGCCTTGCTGCGGTGCTGGTGGGCCTGCTGCTGTGCTGGCGCGGTGGCTGGGGGCAGGTGGGCAGCACCTGGCGTGCCGGCCTGCTGGCAGGGGGGTTGTTTGGCCTTGAGTTCCTGTTCATCGCCGAAGGGCTCAAGCTCACCTCGGCAGCGCACATGTCGGTATTTCTCTACACCGCACCGGTATTCACCGCGCTCGGCCTGCACTTCATGCTGCCCAGCGAGCGCCTGCGTTGGCTGCAGTGGATGGGTATCCTGCTGGCCTTTGGCGGCATTGCGACGGCTTTCGCCGGCGGCATGTCATTTGAACAGCTGGACGGTCGCATGCTGCTGGGCGACGCCCTGGGGGTGCTGGCCGGTCTGGCCTGGGGGGCGACTACCGTGGTGGTGCGCGGTTCGCGTCTGTCCGAGGCTCCGGTCACCCTTACCTTGTTCTACCAATTGGCGGTGGGCTTTGCCGGGCTGTTGCTGATTGCCTTGCTCAGCGGGCAGATCGGTGAGGTGGCAATGACCCCCTTGGCGGTGGGCAGCGTGCTGTTCCAGGGGATCATGGTGTCATTCGTCAGCTACCTGACGTGGTTCTGGTTACTGCGCAGGTATCTGGCTTCGAACCTCGCGGTGTTTTCCTTCATCACGCCGTTGTTCGGGGTGACCTTCGGTGTATTGCTGCTGGATGAGCCGCTGAGTGTGAATTTTGTGCTCGGGGCGGTGATGGTGTTGCTGGGGGTGATTCTGGTGAGTGCCGAGCCCTGGGTAAGGCAGCAGTTGCGCAAGTTTGTGGGTTGAGGGTTGCCAGTACCGGCCCTATCGCCGGCAAGCCGGCTCCCACAGGTGATTCACAATGTTCAAGCCCGGTGAGTGCCCTGTGTGAGCCGGCTTGCCGGGGATAGGGCCGGTACAGATCCACCTCGATTCATGAAGTTACCCGACCCGCAACCAGGGAGGCCTGGGGATTGCGCCTTCCCAAAAGTACCAGCACCCCCGCCAGCCCCAACCCGCCAGCCGCTAGCACCAACGCCGGCTGCAAGCTCCCGCTGTAATGGTTGCTCAGCGCCGCCAACAAAGGCCCACTCAACTGCCCCAGCGCGAAGCAGGCAGTCAGCAATCCCGCATTGCGCTGCGTCGTATGGGGCGCCAGCTCCCGCGAGCGCTGCATCACCAGCTGCATGCAGGCCAGGAACGGCGTGCCGCAGAGCACGACACCCAATGCCAGCCCGATACCCCCTCCCATCAGGCAGGCCACTACGCCCAGGCCTTGTAGCCACAGTGTGGCGGTCAGCCAGCTGGACGTGCGGCCAGCACGACGCACACTCACCATCACCACACCGAGCGCCGCGGCCAGCCCGAATGCCGGCCAGAACAGGTCGGCCATCCAATGGCCACGGAACTGCTTGTTGGCCATTTGCGACAGGAACGTGGCCGGCAGGATGTAGCCCACGCCATACAAGGCATACACCAGGCCCAGGCGGCCAATACCGACGCTGCGGGTCGCGCCCGGTTGCATGCCGCTCGGGGTCACGGCAGGCTCCATCGCGCGCGGCAACCACGGGCGCACGGCCAACAGCATGGCCAGCGCAGCCACCGCATACACCAGCCACAACGCCGCCGAGCTCAACCCCAACAGGTGCGCAGCCAGCGCCAGCAGGCCGGTAAGGGCAATGCCCACGCCGGGCCCGGCGCACACCAGTGCACCCAGGCTCTGGCGCTGGTTGGCATTGGCGATCTGCTGGCTGAGGCTGGTGATCATCACCAGCACCCAGGCACTGGCAACACCAGTACCGAAGCGCAGCAGCAGGTGGCTCCAGAAGCCGTCGGCAGCCCATGAGGCGAGCGTCAGCAGCACGCATAGCCAAAGACCGCCATGCAGGCGCAGCCTGACCTGGTTAGGCCGGCGGGCGAACATCGCATCTGCCGCGCCGATGAAGTAACCCAGGTAATTGGCTGCCGCTACCAGGCCGGCGGCGGTCAGGTCGAACTGGCCTTCGGCGATCAGTTGCGGCAGTTGCGGGGTGAGGGCGAAGCGGCCGATGCCCATGGCCATCATCAAGGCCACGGCGCTGGCCAGCAGTTGTACAAGCGGCGACATGGAAATACTCCTGCGCAAACATTCAAGCGATGGATGGCAGGTTAGGGTGGATTGACTTTCAATAAAATTGAATAATGATGATTAAGTTATTCAGTTTTGGAGAATGTCATGGAGTTCAGCCAGCTGCGTATCTTTCAGGCCGTTGCCCAGGAAGCTTCGGTGACCCGGGCTGCCGAACGCCTGCACCGGGTGCCGTCGAACCTGTCGACGCGGCTGCGTCAGCTCGAGGAGCAACTGGGTGTCGAGTTGTTCATACGTGAGCGCCAGCGCCTGCAGTTGTCGCCTGCGGGCAAGGTGCTGCTGGATTACGCCAACCGCCTGGAGGCGCTGCGTGACGAAGCGGTGGCGGCAGTGCAGGGTGGCCAGCCGGCGGGTAATTTCGTACTGGGCACCATGTACAGCACGGCGGCCATCCACCTGCCGGCGATACTGGCCCGCTACCACCAGGCGTATCCGGCGGTGAACCTGCAGGTACAGGCTGCGCCCAGCGGCGAGCTGCTCGAGGGTTTGCTCAGCCACCGGCTGGACGCAGCTCTGGTGGACGGCCCGCCGAGCCTGGCTGGGCTGGATGGTGTGAAGTTGTGCGACGAGGTGCTGGTGCTGATCACCAGTCCTGAGCACCCGGCAGTGCACAGTGCCCAGGATGTGGCCGGCAAGGCGGTGTTCACCTTCCGCCAGGGCTGCTCGTACCGCATGCGCCTGGAGGCCTGGTACGCACACGCACACACGCCCATGGGGCGGGTGATGGAAATCGAGTCGTACCAAAGCATGCTGGCCTGCGTGATCGCCGGCGCCGGGGTGGCGCTGATGGCGCAATCGATGCTCGACAGCTTGCCGGGCCGTGACCGGGTACGGGCCCATCGCCTGCATGCACCGTTCGATCAGGCGCAAACCTGGTTGATGTGGCGCCAGGGCATGTGCGGGGCGAATTTGCAGGCGTGGATCGATTTGCAACAAAGCGAAACGATTAACCAATCGTCGGAATGCGCCGTTTCCGCTTGATCCGCGTCAAACTCGACCCCATCTGTAGGAACAAGGGCATGCGTAATACAGGACATCGGGCTATGATCTGTATGAAACATCGCAGGATTGATTGACCGTGAGGCTGACCCGTCAAGGGGGCAATATGAAAAACCAAATGTTCAACTGGCTCCATGACTTGGCTGTCGCGCTGGGGCTGATACCACCACCCTTGCAGCCGGTGCCGATCCCGACTGATGAAGAGCAGCGCCGGCGCCAGCCGCGTCGCCGCTGAAAAGCAAAAGGCCGCCGCATCCGTATTGATGCCGCGGCCTTTTTTGGGCTTCGGATAATGTTGCTGCTTTTACCGGCCTCTCGCCGGCAAGCCGGCCCCCACAGGTACGGCGACGGACCTGTGGGGGCAATCATCCATCAGGCCAGCTTCACTTCACCCAGCGGCTTGCGCGACAGCAGGCTCACCATGACGAAGCTCACCAGGCCGACCGCCAGGCTGTAGTAGATCGGCGTGTTGGCATCCAGACCGTCCTTGAACATGAACAACAGCGCAGTGGCGAAGCCCAGCGACATGCTGGCGATAGCCCCTGCAGTGGTCGCGCGCTTCCAGAAGATCGCACCGATCAGCGGGATCAGCATGCCGCCGACCAGCAGGTTGTAGGCCAGGGTCAGGGCGCTGATCACATCGTTCACCGCCAGGGCGATGCCCAGCACCACCAGGCCGGTGAGCAGGGTGAACAGGCGGCTGACGCCCAGGCTCGATTGCTTGCCACCACGCAGCTTGGGCAGCAGGTCTTCGGTAATGGTGGTCGAGGCAGCCAGCAGCCCGGCGCTGGCGGTCGACATCATCGCTGCCAGGGCAGCGGCCATCAGCAAGCCGCGGATGCCGTCAGGCAACTGGCTCTTGATCATCTCGGCGAACGCATTGTTCGGGTTGGCCAGATCCGGCATCAGTACGTGCGCGGCCATGCCGATCAGGGCACAGGCCAGGCCGTACACCACGCAGTACACACCTGCGGTGGTGCCGGCGCGCTGGCAGACCTTCTCGTCACGGGCGGTGAACACCCGCTGCCAGATATCCTGGCCGATCAGGATGCCGAAGAAGTAGATCAGGAAGTAGGTGATGATGGTGTCCCAGCCGATGGTGGTCCAGCTGAAGCTGGCCGCTGGCAGCTTGGCGACCAGGGTGTCCCAGCCACCGGCCTTGTACAGGCAGATCGGCAGCAGGATGAACATCAGGCCAACGGTCTTGATCACGAACTGGACGATGTCGGTGAGGGTCAGCGACCACATACCACCGATGGTCGAATAGACCACCACCACGCCGCCGCCGAGCAGCAGCGACGCCCAGAAGGGCAGGTCGAGCAGCACTTGCAGCACGGTCGCCATGGCCAGGGTCGAGGTGACACCGATCATCAGCGCATAGGCCAGCATGATCGCCGCGCTGGCCTGGCGGGCCATCGGGTTGTAGCGGCGTTCCAGCACCTGGGTGACGGTGAAGATCTTCAGGCGCAGCAACGGTTTGGCGAGGAACAGGTTGAGGGCGATGATGCCCAGGCCCAGGGCGGCACAGAGCCAGAAACCGGAGATGCCGTGGACATAGCCCAGGCGCACGGTGCCAACGGTGGAAGCACCGCCGAGCACGGTGGTGGCCATGGTGCCCATGTACAGGGTAGGGCCCAGATTGCGCCCGGCCACCAGGTAGTCCTCGTGGGTTTTCGCGCGCCGCATGCCATACCAGCCCAGCCCTAGCATGCCGGCGGTATAGATCATTACAACAATGATGTCCAAGGCCATTGGGGGTCTCCCGATTATCTTTATTATGGCGAGATCGACCGCGCAGGCGTGTTCACGGCGCCCGGCGGTCTTGTCTTGTATTGGCGGGCCTCAGTGGCCCTCCCAGATGGCTCCTGCCTGGGTGTTTCTTCTGCCGCAGCGCGTTGGCTGCATCGCCGGCAAGCCAGCTCCCACAGGGGGGGAGGCTGGCTTGCCAGCGGCACATATGAGGGTCAGCGGCGCACCACGCCCGGCAGCACGCAGAGCATTTCGAACAACAGGTTGGCACCGAGCAGCGAGGTATTGCCGGTGGTGTCGTAAGGCGGGGAGACTTCGACCAGGTCACAACCGATCAGGTCCAGGCCGTGGCAGCCGCGAATGATCTCCATCGCCTGGATGGTGGTCAAGCCGCCGATTTCCGGAGTGCCGGTGCCAGGTGCCCAGGCCGGGTCGATGCCGTCGATGTCGAACGAAAGGTAAACCGGGCCGCCGCCGACTTTTTCGCGTACTTCGGCCATCAGCGGTTCCAGCGACTTGTGCCAGCACTCTTCGGCCTGCACCACGCGGAAGCCCTGGCGACGGCTCCAGTTGAAGTCGTCGGCGGTATAACCCTGGGCACGCAGGCCGATCTGCACCACGCGATCGCAATCGAGCAGGCCTTCTTCCACGGCGCGGCGGAAGGTGGTGCCGTGGGCGATCTTCTCGCCGAACATGTGGTCGTTGACGTCGGCGTGGGCGTCGATGTGCACCAGGCCGATCTTGCCGTGCTTCTTGTGCAAGGCACGCAGGATCGGCAGGGTGATGGTGTGGTCGCCACCCAGGGTCAGGGGGATGACGTTGTGTTCGACGATCTCGTCGTAGGCTTCTTCGATGATGCGTACGGCGTCGAGCAGGTTGAAGGTGTTGATCGCCACGTCACCGATGTCGGCGACCGACAGCGAATCGAACGGTGCGGCACCGGTGGCCATGTTGTACGGGCGGATCATCACCGATTCGGCACGGATCTGCCGTGGGCCGAAACGAGTACCCGAGCGCAGGGAAGTGCCGATATCCAGAGGCACGCCGATGAACGCGGCGTCCAGGCCTTGGGCACTTTGCAGGTGGGGGAGACGGAGCATGGTGGCGATGCCGCCGAAACGCGGCATTTCGTTGCCGCCCAGTGGTTGGTGGAGAACTTTGTCCACGGTGGGCCTCATCAGTCGGTCGATTGTTTTGTTTGTTCGAACCTGTGCCGCCGCGCGCCTTGAGTGTGCTTTAGCCGGCGGGCAGGGACATTTCGGCCAAGTCTGCGCAAGGTAGTGCCTGCGACAAATCGCTACAGGCAAATACTTACTTCATGAATTTCTAAACTAAAGCCCGCCCAAGCGGTTAGACTGCGCGCTACCAATCCTGCGGAACCGTTGCACCATGGCCTCGACCTTGCCCGACCTGAAACTGCTGCGCATCTTCATCAGCGTGGTGCGCCACCAGGGTTTCGCCAATGCACAGCGCGAGCTGAATCTTTCGACGTCGGCCATCAGCACCTATATGAGCCAGCTCGAAGGTGCCTTGGGCATTGTCCTCTGCCACCGCGGGCGTGGCGGCTTCAGCCTGACCAGCAAGGGCGAGCTGTTCCACCAGGAGACCTTGCGCCTGCTGGCCGAACTGGATGGCTTCGAGCAGTATGCCGCCGCGCTCAAGGGCGAACTGCGCGGCACGCTCAACCTCGGGGTGATCGATTCCACGGTCGGCGACCGGGCGCTGCCGCTGGCCGAGGCCATCGGTGCCTACAGCCAGGAACACCCGGCCGTGCACCTGCACCTGTCGGTGTCCAGCCCCTACGAGCTGCAGCTCGGGGTGCAGGACAACCGCCTTGATCTGGCCATCGGCGCGTTCTCCTCGCGCATGAGCGGCCTGGTCTACCAGCCGTTGTACCGCGAGCAGCATTGGCTGTACTGCAGCAGCCGACATGCGTTGTTCGCCGAGCGGCGCATTCCCGAGCCGGTGGTCACCCAGCAGCGCATGGTCGGGCGTGGCTACTGGAGCCAGGCCGAGCTTGCCCGGCACGGCTTCAAGCACAGCGCCGCGACGGTGGAGAGCATGGAGGCGCAGTTGATTCTGATCCTTTCAGGCGCCTACATCGGATACCTGCCTGAGCATTACGCTCAGGCCTGGGTCGACAAGGGGGATCTGCGCGTCCTTTCTCCGGCAACTTTCGGCTATCAGGCGCCATTTTCCTTGATCATCCGCCGCGGCCGTAGCCGCGAGCCATTGATTCAGACGTTCCGCGATCTGCTCAAGAGCCAGCTCAATGTCGGCTGATGCCGAGGTCGATTCGGTCATTCCGTCGGGATAATGATCTTTGCGACAAAACCTGACCTTCACGGTACTGGCATTCTGCTAAACCTCTACTTGCTTTGATGATTTTCCCCTTCATCTATACAAGCAAGGACCGCCCAGATGCGCATGAATTTGCCTGTCACTGAGCACGAAAGAACGTTTTCCAGCGACCAGCGTCTGATCTCCACCACCGACCTCAACAGCCGCATCACATACTGCAACGACGCCTTCGTGGCCATCAGCGGGTTCACCTACGACGAGCTGGTTGGCCAGACCCACAACCTGGTGCGCCACCCCGACATGCCGCCGTCGGTATTCGGCCACATGTGGGATACCATCAAGCAGGGCAAGCCGTGGATGGGCGTGGTCAAGAACCGCGCCAAGAATGGGGACTTCTACTGGGTCAGCGCCTACGTCACCGCCATTTACGAGAACGGCCGCATCAGCGGTTACGAGTCGGTGCGTTCGGTGCCGAGCCGCGAGCAGATTCGTCGTGCTGAAGTGCTGTATGGGCGTTTGCGGGGCGGGCGCTCCGCGGTACCTTGGGCGGCCCGATTGGGGCATGGTCTGGGGCAGGGGTGGCCATTGATCGGCGCTGGCCTGTTGTCTGCAGCGGCTTATATCTGGCTGCCGCCCTATGCAGCACTGGGTGTGCTGATGGCCAGCCTGCTGGTGGCCTGGTACCTCGTGGAAAACCGCCAGAGCCAGGCCATTCGCCGCACACTGGCGGAACACCCCAAGGCCTTCACCAGCCCCCTGGTGGCCCTGACCTACAGCGACAACCCCGGCCTGCGCGGCCAGCTCGACCTGGCGATCATCAGCGAGGAAGCGCGCCTGCAAACCGCACTTACCCGCCTGGTGGACGCGGGTATCGGGGTCAAGTCGCGGGCGGCGCAGTCGGCCGGCCTGTCCGATGCCCAAGCGCAGATGCTCGACCGCCAGCGCAGCGAAACCGATCAGTCGGCCACGGCCATCGCGCAAATGGCGGCGACCATCCAGGAAGTCACGCACAACGTGCAGAGCACCGCCCATGCCGCCGGCGACGCCGACCAGCTCGCCCAGCAGGGCAGCGAGTTGGCGCAGCAGAGCCTCAAGGCGATGGGCAGCATGAGCGAGGCGGTGAGCGACATCGGCCACGCGGTGAATGCCTTGGCCGAGCAGACCCAGTCGATCGGCAGCGTGGTCGACACCATCACCTCGATCGCCGAGCAGACCAACCTGCTGGCGCTCAACGCCGCGATCGAGGCGGCGCGGGCGGGTGAGCAGGGCAGGGGGTTTGCGGTGGTAGCCGACGAGGTGCGCTCGCTGGCCCAGCGCACGCGCTCGTCCACCGAAGAAATCCATCAGATCATCGCCTCGCTGCGCACCGGCGCCGAACGGGCGGTGAGCACGGCCAACCGCGGCGAGCAGATCTCCCGCGACAGCGTGCAGCGTGTCGAGGCGGTGCAGTCGGCGCTGGCCGGCATCGCCCAGGCGGTCAGCCGCATCACTGGCATGAGCCAGCAGATGGCGACCGCCTCGGAGCAGCAGAGCCACGTGGCCGAAGATATCAACCAGCAGATCGTGCGCATTGCCCAGTTGTGTGACCAGAGTGCAGGGCAGGCCAAGCAGGGGGCGGAAATCAGCCAGGACCTTGAGCGCATGGCCGAATACCTGCATAGCTTGGCGGAGCGGTTCAACCGCTGACGGCCCAGGGCTGCTTTGCAGCCCAATCGCCGGCAAGCCGGCTCCCACAGATTCTGCGCTGTGCTGAAGGGCAGTGCATTGTCTGTGGGAGCCGGCTTGCCGACGAATGGCCCGCAAAGCGGGCCCAAAGTGACGGGGTATGGCAAAATTCCTCTGATATCGGAGAAGCCCATGCCCAGACCCCGCTGCGAGCGCTGCCAGCGCCCGCTCGATCACTGCCTTTGCCCACTGATCCCCACCCTTGACAGCCGCACCCGCGTGGTCCTGTTGCAGCACCCCAGTGAAACCGCCCATGCCCTGAACACCGCCCGCTTGGCCGCGCTTGGCCTGGTCAATGCCGAGTTGCGCATCGGCGAAGTCTTCGATGACCTCGGCGAGTTACTGGGCACCCCGGGATACCGACCGGTACTGCTATTCCCAGGCGATCAAGCCAAGGTGCTGACCGCCTATGGCGAAGCGGATGACACACCGCTGCTGTTGGTCGTGCCCGATGGCACCTGGCGCAAGGTGCGCAAGATGCTGTATCTGAACCCGCTGTTGGCGGCGTTGCCCAAGGTGACGCTGGGCCAGGTGGCGCCCTCGCGCTATCGACTGCGCAAGGCGTCGGAGCCGGGGGCGGTGTCGACCATCGAGGCGGTGGTGCAGGCGTTGAGTGTGCTGGAGCAGCCAGCCAGTTTCGATGCGCTGCTGCGGCCATTCGAGGCATTGATCGAGGGGCAGATCAAGGCCATGGGCGTGGAGACGTTCGAGCGCAATCATGGTGAAAGCTAAGGGGTGATTACACCTGTTCCGGCCCTTTGGCGGGGCAGCTACAGAGTGCTCTAGATGAAATCTCCTACCGCCTTAATTCTTGCGATGGTTGCCATACGCGGATAATTCTCTCCGTCGCGGTAAATTCCGCGATCGGGTTTGGCGACCCGGATAACGTGGCGCAACAGCGCCCCGCACGATTGCAGGCGTTTTTTTTGCGCCCGCAGCCTCGTGCCATGGCGGCTGTGCGTGGGAGACCTTCTGGTCTGCCGGGTTCCAAGTTCTCGGTTCGCCAACCTGCGTACAGCTGTCGCCGGCAAGCCAGCTCCCACAGGTACGGCGGCGCTCTTGCGAACAGCGGTAAACCTGTAGGAGCCGGCTTGCCGGCGATAGGGCCGGTACAGACCACTCAGCGCTCGCGCAGTGCCTCGGTACGGGCCTTGAGCACGGGCTTGAGCAGGTAGTCCAGTACACTCTTCTGTCCGGTGATGATATCCACCGTGGCCACCATCCCGGGGATGATCAGCAGGGGCTTGTTATCCCCACCCAGGTGGTTCTTCTCGGTGCGCACCTGGATCAGGTAGAACGCATTGCCCTTGTCATCGGTGACGGTATCGGCACTGATCAGCTCAAGCTTGGCCTTCAACCCACCGTAGATGGTGTAGTCATAGGCACTGAACTTGACCATCGCCGGCTGCCCCGGGTGTAGGAACGCCACATCCTGTGGCCGCACCTTGGCTTCGATCAGCAGGTTGTCTTCGATCGGCACGATTTCCACCAGGTCGCTGCCCGGCTGCACCACGCCGCCGATGGTATTGACCTTGAGCAGCTTGACGATGCCGCGCACCGGCGACACCACCGTGGTGCGGTTGACCCGGTCGTCGATGGCGATGCTGGTTGCGGTGATCTTCGAAAGCTCGGTGCGTTTGTCGTTGAGTTCCTTGGCAGCATCGGAGCGGAAGCTTGCGTCGGACTCCTGGATCTTGCTGCGAATCTCCGCCACCGCAGCCTCTGCCCGCGGGATGGCCAGGCTGGTGGCATTGAGCTGGCCGCGGGCTTCGACCGTGCGTTGCTTGAGGCGCAGGATTTCCACCGGCGAGATGGCACCTTTGCTCACCAGTGGCGATGACATGTCCAGCTCCTGCTGCAGCAGGCCCACTGCGGAACGGTACTGCTCGACCTTGGAGCGGAACTCGGCGAGCTCCTGGGTCTTTTGCCGCAGCTGTTCATTGAGGGTCTGCTTTTCACTGGCCAGGCGGCGCTGACGCGAGTCATACAGGGAAGTCTCGTCTTCGGCTACCTGAGGCGCCTTGGCGCGCACTTCGTCCGACAGCACGAAGGGGCGGCCTTCGGCTTCTGCTGACAGCCGTTCCACCTGCGCGGTCAAGGCATAGCGGTCGGCCTCGCTTTCGCCCTTGTTGGACTTGAAGCGCGTGTCGTCCAAGCGCAACAGGGTGGCGCCTTTTTCCACCATCTGCCCCTCGCGCACGAAGATTTCGGTGACGATGCCGCCTTCAAGGTTCTGCACGACCTGAATCTTGCTCGAAGGGATAGCCTTGCCTTCGCCGACCGTCACTTCGTCGAGCACGGCCAGGCTGGCCCAGACCAGCGCTACCAGCAACAGCGCCGCCGCCAGCCATACGGTCAGGCGTGACAGTCGCGGTGAATCCTGCAGGGTGGCGCCGGCCAGTTCCGGCATGTAGTCGCGCTCGGCGCGCTTGTCGGAGCCTGTGTGGGAACTGCGCACGCTATGGCTTGGGTTCATGGCCTGACTCTCGTAGAACAGCACATAACTGAAGGACTCGGCGGTCCCTGGTGGGAGCCGGCTTGCCGGCGAACACCGGCGAAGCCGGTGCCATGCAGCGCAGTGCCTGCATCGCCGGCAAGCCGGCTCCCACAGAGGGTCTGCAAGTCGTCTGGCATCGGGCTAGAGCGCCGCGCCAATGCGGCCCTTGCGCAGGGCGTCGATGACCGCATCCTTCGGCCCGTCGGCGACGACTTTGCCGTTGTCCAGCACCAGCAGGCGGTCCACCAGGCTGAGCATCGAGGTGCGGTGGGTGACCAGCAGCAGGGTCTTGCCTGGCACCCACGCCGACAGGCGCTGGCGCAGTTGTTCTTCGCTGCTGTTGTCCATGTGGCTGGTGGGTTCGTCGAGGATCAGGATCGGCGGCTCCAACAACAGTGCACGGGCGAGCAATACGGCCTGGCGCTGGCCGCCGGAAAGCAGTTGGCCGCGTTCACCCACCGGGCGTTCGAAGCCGTGCGGGTGCTGCCGGGCCAGCTCGCTGACGCCGGTCAGTTCGGCCACTTCGAGCATGCGCGCATCGCTGATGTGGCGGGCGCCCAGGGTCAAATTGTCGCGCAGGCTCCCGGCCAGCAGCGGCAAGTCGTGGGCGACATAGCCAAGCTGGCTGCGCAGGTCGGCGATGTCCAGTTGGCGCAGGTCGAGGTTGTCGAGCAGGACCTGGCCATCGTCAGGATGATGAAAGCCCATCAGCAGCCTACCCAGGGTGCTCTTGCCCGAGCCGCTGCGGCCGATGATGCCGATCCGCTCGCCGGGCTTGATGGTCAGGGTCACATCCTGCAGCGCCGGGCTGGTCTGCCCGGGGTAGCGGAAGCTGACATGGCTCAGGGCCAGGCCACCCTTGAGCGCCGTGTGTTCCAGCGCTTGCTGCTCGGCCTGGCGCTCCTGGGGCAGGGCCATCAGCGCATCGGTGCTGCGCATGGTCAGCTGCGCCTGCTGGTAGCGGGTAATCAGCCCGGCAATCTGGCCAAGCGGCGCCAACACGCGGCTGCCGAGCATGTAGCTGGCGACCAGGGCACCGACGCTCAGGTTGCCGGCGATGATGCTGTACACCCCAGCGACGATGGTAGCCATGCCGCAGAACTGCTGGATGAACAAGGTGCCGTTGCTGGCAAGCGACGACAGATTGCGGGCGTGGGCGTCGAGCCGGGCGATGGCGCCGTTGGTGTGCTCCCACTGGTACTGACGCTCGCTTTCGGCGCCGCAGGCCTTGAGGGTTTCCAGGCCACCGAGGGTTTCGATCAGCAGCGCCTGGCGCACCGCGCCGAGGCTCAGGCTCTTTTGCACGGTGTCGCGCAGGCGGGCCTGGATCAGCAGGGCGAAGCCAACCGCCAGAGGGAAGGCGATCAATGGAATCAGCACCAGCCAGCCACCCAGCAGGCCGATCACCAGCAGCATCAGGGCCACGAACGGCAGGTCGATGATGCTGGTCAGGGTCACGGCGGTGAGGAATTCGCGCAGGCCCTGGAAGTCGTGGATGCTCTGGGCGAAGCCGCCGATGGTGGCGGGCTTGGCCTTCATGGCCATGCCGGTGATGCGTTCGAACAGGGTGGCGGAGAGGATCAGGTCGGTCTTCTTGCCGGCCTGGTCCAGCAAGTGGGCACGGACCATGCGCAGCACCAGTTCGAAAGCGGTGCCGATGAACAGCCCGGCGACCAGCATCCATAGGGTCGACAGCGCCTGATTGGGCACCACACGGTCGTAGGTCTGCATGACGAACAGCGGCACCATCAGGCCCAGCAGGTTGATCAGCAGGCTGGCCAGCAGTGCGTCGCCGTACAGCCAGCGAGAATGGCGCAGGGTGTCGCGGAACCAGGCGTCGACCCGTGGCAGCAGCGGCGCGCGCAGGTTCTCCAGGGTATGCCGAGGCCGTGCGAACAGGGCGTGGCCGCTGTAGGCCTGGGCCAGCGCTTCGCGCTCGAGCCACTGCTCGCCGCCGCCGGCCTCGCAGGGTAATACCAGCGCCCGGCCGTCCTCGCCCCAGCGTTGCAGCACAGCGCTGCGGCCGTCGTTGAGCAGCAGCAGCACCGGCAGGTTGAGGGCAGAGATGGCATCGAGTTCACGGGCCAGTACGCGACCTTGCAGGCCGGCGCGTGCC
Source organism: Pseudomonas sp. KU43P (assembly GCF_033095865.1). Lineage (NCBI taxonomy): Bacteria > Pseudomonadati > Pseudomonadota > Gammaproteobacteria > Pseudomonadales > Pseudomonadaceae > Pseudomonas > Pseudomonas sp. KU43P. The sequence continues at coordinate 1,586,128 of NZ_AP019365.1, forward strand.
GCCGCCCGAGGCAGCAGCTCCGGGCCCAGGCGCTGCTGGGCCAGGGGCAGACCGCTGCTGAGGCTGGCGCGGCTGGCCGGGCAGCCATGCAGGCGGCACAGGATCAGTAAACCATCAAGCAGCGGGTCATCGACATCGGGGCGCGGCTGCGCACTTTGCATACTGGTCACGATGAACTACTCCCGCCTCGGTGGATGGGGTGACGCCTGGCGTCCGTGCCAGCTGCGCGCGGCGCTCAGCGCATGTCGGGCAGCTTCGCCTGGTTGCGTACTTCACTTTGGGCAATGGCTTCCGGCGGCAGTGAAACGCGCTGCTTGCTCAGCAGCTCGCCCATGGTCGCCAGTACCCGGTACATCGAATATTCCTCGGTGTAGCGCACCTCGGTGTAGCGGCGGTTGGCGTTGTACAGCTCGTTTTCACTGTCGAGCACGTCGAGCAGGGTGCGTTGGCCGAGGCCGAACTGGTCCTGGTAGGCGGCGCGCACGCGCTGGGTGGTTTCGGCGTATTCGCGTGCGGTCGGGGTTTGCTTGCGCGCGTTGTTCATGGCGTTCCAGGCCAGGCTGAGGTTCTCGGTCAGCTCGCGCAGGGCATTGTTGCGGATGTCCATGGCCTGGTTGATCTTGTGCGCGTCGGATTGCAGGCGCGCCTTGTCGCTACCACCGCGGAACAGGTTGTAGCTAAGCTCCACGCCGGCCTGCCAATCGTTGTTGCTGTGGCCTTTCTCGCCGCCGATGTTGTTGTTGGCACCGGTCGCCAGTACCGCATCCAGGCGCGGGTAGAAGGGCGACTTGGCTACTTCGTACTGTTGTTCGGCGGCGTTGACGTCGGCCTGGGCCGATTTGAGGTAGGGGTTGTTTTCCAGCATGCCCTGGCGTGCCAGGTCCAGGCCGGTGGGCACTTCGCCTTTGATCGTGACCGGGGTTTCCAGCTCATCGGGCATGCGCCCGACCACGCTGTAGAAGTTGGCCTCGGCGTCGGCCAGGTCGACTTCGGCGGTGTCCAGGTTGTTTTCCGCCAGGGCACGGCGGGCACGGGACTGGTCGAGGTCAGCGGTACTGCCGACGCCGCGTTCGCTGCGCAGGCCGATCTGGTCGTTGACCCGCAGGTGGGCTTGCAGGTTGTTCTTGGCCAGGGTCACCAGCTCGCGGCGCTTGAGCACTTCGAGGTACACCTCGATGGCGCGCAGGGCCACGGTTTCGGCGGTGGCCTGGGTGTAGTAGGCGCGCGAATTGGCAACAGCTTCGGTACGGCCAACCTCATTGGGGGTGTTGAAGCCGTCGAACAGCATCTGCCGCAGGCGCAGCTCCGACTGGGTGTAGTTGAGGGTTTCCTTGTTGTGGTTGGAGGTGCCGTCGGGGTTGAAGCCGCGGGTGTTGATGTTGTCCGAGCGTTGCCGGCCATAACCCGCTACCAGGTCGACCGATGGGTAGTAACCGCCACGCGCGAATTTCACATCTTCGTCGGCCGACAACCGGCTGTTACGGCTCGCACTGATCTCCGGGTGATGGTCCACGGCATTCTGGACCGCTTCATTGAGTGACATCGCCTGAACATTGGCGCACGCGATGGCCAACAGGATTGCGCTGGTGAGGGGGTTGATCACGCGCATGGGGTACTTCTCCCTGGTCTCAAAATGATCCTGCTAATCGTCAAAAAAGTGACGATAAATGTTGTGCAAACCGTTTCATGTTTGTAACAACAGAGCTAAGAACATTTAACGCGCGAACTAAGAAGATTTTTTCATAAAGCCTATGCGAAAAAAAACTTATGCGGACTATCGAAACCAAGACATTGTTTCATTCAGGCAAATTTGAACGCCGCTGCAGGACGCGGTTTTCAAGCTTCCGGGAGAGTTCCAGAATTTTTACGGCTAAGGATGCGGGATGAAGAGGTGAAAGCGGAATTTGGCGACAAAAATTTGGCAATAGTTGATGGCCAAATTACATTATTACTATCGCCAAAGTAGCTTGAGAGAACGATTCTCACCGTTGAGACAGTACTCCAGGCGCTGAGCCCCCACCCGCGATGTCGTTAGCTGATAAGCGAATCGGTAAGGGGAGGCGTGCGCTCATGGCTAAACTAGTCGGTGTGGTCAGCAAGGTGGTTGGTCAGGTCTTCGCCGTTGCCGGCGATGGTAGCCGCCGCCCCTTGATCGAAGGTGACCGTCTGTTCGCGGGTGAACAATTGCAGACCGGCGCAGCTGGCGCGGTGGCCGTGCACCTGCAGAGCGGCGCCGAGCTGACACTGGGGCGCGACAGCAGCCTGCAGATGACCCCGGACCTGTTGGCCGGCCAGGCCCCCCATGCACACACCCAGGATGGCCCTCCGAGCGATGCGCAACTGAGTGATGTGGCGCGTCTCCAGGAAGCGATCGCTGCCGGTGCCGACCCCAGCGAGGCCGGCGAAGCAACGGCTGCGGGGCCCAACGGTGGCAGTGCCCCCGGCGCGCTGGGCGGCGGACACAGCTTTGTCATGCTGACCGAAGTGGCGGATCGGGTCGACCCACAGGTGGGCTTCCCTACTGCCGGTTTCAATGCCATCCCCGAGCTTGCCCATCGTGAGATTGGTGGTCTGCAGAACGATAATGGCCGAGGCCTGCCAGGGGAGGGCATAGACCCTGTCGATCCCAATCCGCCCGTCGACCCGAATCCTCCGGTCGATCCCAATCCCCCGGTCGATCCCAAACCGCCCATAGACCCCAACCCGCCCGTGGACCCCAACCCACCCGTCGATCCGAATCCACCGGTCGACGAGAACCATCCGGTTGAGCTGCACGGGCTGTCGCTTGACCCTGGCGATCCGGGGCTGGACGAGGCAAACCTGCCCCAGGGCTCGGCAAGCAACCCGGCAGCCTTGACCCAGCACGGCAGTTTCACCGTGGTGGCGCCGGACGGCGTGTTCAACCTGAGTGTGGGCGGTATCAACGTGGTGACCGCGGGCGTGGTCACGGGGGTTGGCCAGTCGATCACCACGGGCTTGGGCAATACGCTGACCATCACCGGCTACAATCCGGCCACCGGTGTGGTGACCTACAGCTACACCCTCACGGGTGCCGAGCAGCATGCCGACGCCGCGGGTACCAACTCCCTGCATGAAAACCTGCCGGTCATGGTCAGCGACACCGATGGCGATGCAGCCCAGGGTACGCTGGTCGTCACCATTCGTGATGACGTGCCCAGGGCGGTGGACGACAGCAACCCGACTACCGCCAGCGAACAGCACACCGAGTTGACTGGCAATGTGCTCGCCAATGACATCCAGGGCGCCGACCGCGTGCCGGGCGGCCCGGTCATCGCCGGTACCTACACCGGTACCTACGGAACCCTGGTGTTGGCAGCTGACGGCTCCTACACCTACACCCTCAACAGCAACGACCCTGATTTCAAGAACCTGGGCGGTGGTGGCCATGGGGTGGAAACCTTCACCTACACGATCAAGGACGCCGACGGCGACACCAGCAGCGCGACCCTGACCCTGAACATCAGCAACCTGAACGACCCCGTGCACCTTGACGGCCTGGACGCGCAGGGCGGCAACCTCACCGTCTACGAAAAGAACCTGCATGACGGCAGTGCCCCCGATGCCGGCGCGCTGACCCAGCAAGGCACATTCAAGGTGACAGCGCCGGACGGCCTGCAGAGCCTGACTGTGGGCGGCATCAGTGTGGTCAGTGGCGGTGTAGCGGCGGGCTTCCCGCAGTCGGTCGTCACGCCCGAAGGCAACACCCTGACGATCACCGGCTATAACCCGAGCACCGGCGAGGTGAGCTACAGCTACACCCTGGTAGACAACGAGCAGCACCCTTCCGGCCAGGGCAGCAACAGCATCAGCGAGCACTTCCAGGTGGTGGCTCAGGACGTCGACGGCAGCACGGCCAGCGGCAATCTGCACGTCACCATCGTCGATGACCTGCCCACGGCCAACAGCGATGAAGTCAGCGTGGCCAAGGGCGATGTGGTGCGCGGCAACGTGATGTACAACGACGTGGTCGGTGCCGATGTTCGCGCGGACGGCCATTACGTGGTTGGCGTACGTGCCGGCAACGACACTTCGACCTCGGCCGTCGGCCAGCTCAACACCCAGGTCAACGGCCAGTACGGCTACCTGACCATCGATGCCCAGGGCAACGCCGAGTATCACTCCAACCCCAACGTCGTGTCGCCACGCGATGCCACAGACACCTTCGTCTACACCATTCGCGATGCCGATGGCGACGAGAGCACCACCACCATCACCATCAACGTGCACAACGGTTTGATGGCGTGCGAAGACCGTGATGTCACCGTGTATGAAAAGGCCCTGGACCTGCAGAAGGACGGCAACGACCTGGCCGGTGGCACGGTGGTCGGCAGCGACCCTGGCTCAACCCACGAAACGGCTTCCGGGACGCTGGTCGGCTCGGCCAGTGGCGGCGTCGGGGCGCTGACCTACAGCCTGGTCGGCAATGCCACGGGGCAGTACGGGCAGATCCATCTGAACGCCGATGGCTCCTACACCTACACCCTGACCTCACCGGCCAACTCGACGCCCCCTGCCAACGATGGGCCGAACACGGTCACCGAAACCTTCACCTACCAGGTGCACGACTCGGTCGGCAATTCGACCACCAGCACCATCGTCATCACCATCGTCGACGATGTGCCGACGGCCCATTGCGATTACGCCAGCGTGGCCAAGGGCGATGTGGTGCGCGGCAACGTGATGTACAACGACGTGGTCGGTGCCGATGTTCGCGCGGACGGCCATTACGTGGTTGGCGTACGTGCCGGCAACGACACTTCGACCTCGGCCGTCGGCCAGCTCAACACCCAGGTCAACGGCCAGTACGGCTACCTGACCATCGACGCCCAGGGCAACGCCGAGTACCACTCCAACCCCAACGTCGTGTCGCCACGCGATGCCACAGACACCTTCGTCTACACCATTCGCGATGCCGATGGCGACGAGAGCACCACCACCATCACCATCAACGTGCACAACGGTTTGATGGCGTGCGAAGACCGTGATGTCACCGTGTATGAAAAGGCCCTGGACCTGCAGAAGGACGGCAACGACCTGGCCGGTGGCACGGTGGTCGGCAGCGACCCTGGCTCAACCCACGAAACGGCTTCCGGGACGCTGGTCGGCTCGGCCAGTGGCGGCGTCGGGGCGCTGACCTACAGCCTGGTCGGCAATGCCACGGGGCAGTACGGGCAGATCCATCTGAACGCCGATGGCTCCTACACCTACACCCTGACCTCACCGGCCAACTCGACGCCCCCTGCCAACGATGGGCCGAACACGGTCACCGAAACCTTCACCTACCAAGTGCACGACTCGGTCGGCAATTCGACCACCAGCACCATCGTCATCACCATCGTCGACGATGTGCCGACGGCCCATTGCGATTACGCCAGCGTGGCCAAGGGCGATGTGGTGCGTGGCAACGTGATGTACAACGACGTGGTCGGTGCCGATGTTCGCGCGGACGGCCATTACGTGGTCGGCGTGCGTGCCGGCAACGACACTTCGACCTCGGCCGTCGGCCAGCTCAACACCCAGGTCAACGGCCAGTACGGCTACCTGACCATCGACGCCCAGGGCAACGCCGAGTATCACTCCAACCCCAACGTCGTGTCGCCACGCGATGCCACAGACACCTTCGTCTACACCATTCGCGATGCCGATGGCGACGAAAGTACGGCAACCATCACCGTCAATGTGCGCAGCGCCTTGATGGCCTGCGAGGACCATGACGTCACCGTTCACGAAAAGGCGCTGGACCTTCACAAGGATGGCAACGACCTGGCAGCGGGTAGTGTCACCGGCAGTGATCCAGGTTCCACCCAGGAAACGGCTTCCGGCAGCTTGGTCGGTTCCACCAGCGGCGGCGTCGGGGCGCTGACCTACAGCCTGGTCGGCAACGCCGTAGGCCAATATGGGCAGATCCATCTGAATGCCGACGGCTCCTACACCTATACCCTGACTTCACCTGCCGACTCGACGCACCATGCCAACGATGGGCCGAACACAGTCAGCGAAACCTTCACCTACCAGGTGCAGGATTCGCAGGGCCATTCGACCACCAGCACCATCGTCATCACCATCGTCGACGACGTGCCGACAGCCAACAGCGATTATGTCAGTGTCGGCAAGGGCGACGTGGTGCGCGGTAACGTGATGTACAACGACGAGGTAGGCGCAGATGTCCGCAGCGATGGCCAGTATGTGGTCGGCGTGCGCGCCGGCAGCGATACCTCCACTTCGGCGATCGGCCAGCTCAACACCCAGGTACACGGCCAATACGGTTACCTGACCATCGATGCCCAGGGCAACGCCGAGTATCACTCCAACCCCAATGCCGTGGCGCCGCGCGATGCGCTCGACAGCTTCGTCTACACCATCCGTGATGCCGATGGCGACGAGAGCACCACGACCGTCACCATCAACGTGCACACCCACTCGCTGCAGCCGTGCACCGACGGTGGCGTCAAGGTGTACGAGAACGCCCTGGACCTGTACAAGGACGGCAACGACCTGGCCGCAGGCACCGTTACCGGCAGTGACCCGACCTCGCCGCGCGAGACTGCCAGTGGCAGCCTGGTGGGGCAGGTCGCCGGTGGCGTTGGCGCATTGACCTACACCTTGGTCGGCAATGCCGTAGGCCATTACGGTGAAATGCACCTGAACGCGGACGGCTCCTACACCTACACCTTGACCTCGCCGGCCAATTCACCGACGCACGCCAACGACGGTGCCAATACCGTGACCGAAGCGTTCACCTACCGGGTGGAGGACACGGTGGGCAACTGGACCACCAGCACCGTGACCATCACCATCGTCGACGATGTGCCGCAGGCCCATTGCGACTACGTCAGCGTGGGCAAGGGCGACGTGGTGCGTGGCAACGTGATGCATAACGACGTGGTCGGGGCGGACACCTTGAGCGACGGAGCCTACGTGGTCGGCGTGCGTGCAGGCCACGACACCTCCACTTCGGCTATTGGCCACCTTGGGGCCCCTGTCTACGGCCAGTACGGCTACCTGACCATCGACGCCCAGGGCAACGCCGAATACCACGCCAACCCCAATGCCGTGGCGCCGCGCGACGCGCTCGACAGTTTTGTGTACACCATCCGTGATGGTGATGGCGACGAGAGCACGGCGACCGTTACCATCAATGTCCACGATCACTCGCTGAACCCTTGTGGGGATGGTGGCGTGGCTGTGTACGAGAAAGCCCTGGACCTGAATCAGGATGGCCACGACCTGGTACCCGGCAGCGTTACCGGCAGCCAGCCTTGCTCCACCGCAGAAACCGCTTCGGGCAGCCTGGTCGGGCAGGTCGGTGGTGGGGTGGGTGCGCTGACCTACACCCTAGTCGGCAATGCCATAGGCCAGTACGGGCAGATCCACCTGAATGCCGATGGCTCCTATACCTACACCCTGACGTCACCGGCGAACTCGCCGGTGCATGGCAACGACGGTGCGAATACGGTGACGGAATCGTTCATCTACCGGGTTGAGGACACGGTAGGCAACTGGACCACCAGTACCGTCAACATCACCATCGTCGATGACGTGCCGCAGGCCCATTGCGATTTTGCAAGTGTCGCCAAGGGTGACGAAGTGCGTGGCAATGTACTGGTCAACGACGTGATCGGCGCAGATGTGCCAAGCCACTGTGGCTATGTGGTCGGAGTGCGAGCCGGTGGCGACACTTCCACCTCGGCCATCGGCCAACTGGGTACCCACGTGAGCGGGCAGTACGGCTACTTGACCCTGGATGCCCGAGGCAATGCGGTGTACCACTCCGACCCCAATGTCGCCGCACCGCGCGATGCGATCGATAAATTCGTCTACACCATCCGCGATGGCGATGGTGACGAAAGCACCACTACCATCACCATCAACGTGCATGACAACTCGATCGCGGAATGTGGCTATGGCCGAGCGCAGGAGCCTCGGACGGTGGATCGGAGTGCGTTCACCCTCGATGCCAGCAGCATGACTGCCGCGCTGGTGGTGCTGGGCTACCTGGGGGCGATGGGCAGCGCCCAGGGCAACAGTGAGCAGGTGCTCAACATCAGCCTGCATAAAGGCGAAACCTTGCAGTTGAACCACGATGCGCACGACGGCAACTTGCTGATGGAGTGGAAAGACTCGGCTGGCAGCTACCAGGCCATTGCCGCTGGCGACAGCATTACGGCCAGCCATGACGGGGTCTACAGCATTCACCTGAGCAACCCGGGCGCTGCGGAAAGCTACAAGCTGGGCCTGGTGCTCGACTACGCCGATGCGCAACAACCGGCTGCGCATGACAAGGGAAGCGATGACCATGGCGCTGCGGGCCTCTCCAGCCTGGTGGATGTCGCTTCGCTGGAAGGCCATGAGTCCGCAGGCCACCTGGACCATGACACGGCCAACTTCGCCCAGGCCAAGGGCGCGGTCACCATCGACCTCGGCCATGAAGGGGCGCAGGACACGGGGGGAGCAGGTATCCAGACCTTGAATGGTATCCATAACCTGGTCGGCTCCGACTACGGCGACACCTTGATTGGTGATAGTGGCGACAACGTGCTCGAGGGTGGCAAGGGCAACGATGTGCTCAAGGGAGGGGATGGCAACGACATCCTGATCGGTGGGCCAGGCAACGATACGCTGACTGGCGGCAACGGCAATGACACCTTCGTCTGGCAGAAGGGAGACAGTGGGCATGACACGGTCACTGACTTCACCCCGGGCAGTGACAAACTCGACCTGTCGCAGCTACTGCAAGGCGAGCATGCCACGGCAGCCACGCTGGATGATTACCTGCACTTCAAGGTCAGTGGTACGGGCACCAATGTGGTATCCACTATCGAGGTCGCCAGTGCGCCGGGCGCGGCACCGATCCAGACCATCGACCTGGCGGGGGTCGATCTGGCCCAGCATTATGGCGTGACGGCGGGGGCGGGTGGGGTGATATCGGCGGGGCATGACACGGCGACGATCATCAATGGGATGCTCAATGATCATTCGTTGAAGGTTGATACGGTATGAGGAGTTAGGCCTGGATGTTTCGCTGAAGCCATTGGCCCTATCGCCGGCAAGCCGGCACCCACAGGTGTGGCTGCGCGCTCCCTGTGGGAGCCGGCGATGGGGCCAGTGCGGCCAACAGCACTCAACCAGGCTTGCGCAAGGTCTTCTGCCTGAGAATGTACAAGCTCACCAGCACCGCACTGGTCAGCATGAATGCTCGCGCCCAGAACAAAGGCACCAGGTAGCAGGACAGGCCGATGCTCGCCCACATCAGGCCGATGGCGTAGACCTTGCCCTTGAGCGGAATCCCTTCGCCATTCAAATAGTCACGAATCCAGGGCCCAAGCCTCGGGTGATTCACCAGCCAGTGATGAAAGCGTGGCGAGCTGCGGGCGAAGCAGGCAGCCGCCAGTAGCAGAAAAGGGGTGGTGGGCAACACCGGCAGGAAGATCCCCAGCACCCCCAGCGCGACGCTGAGCCAGCCGATGGCCAGCAACAGGTAGCGCATGGCCGACTCAGTGGTGGCGTGGCTTGAGCAGCGCCGGCTTCTCGTCAGGAGCGTGCAGCAGCAGGAACAGCGCGCTCAGCGCCTCGGGGATCTGCACGATCATGTCGTCCTGCAGGTTGGCATTGCTGGCGATGTCGGCGAACTCTGGTTGCTCGTCGAACAGGCCCGAACCGACCATGATCGGCAGCAGCATCTCGCTGACTTCCTCTTCGGCGTTCTCGAACCAGGCTTCCTCGCGCAGGAACACACCTTCCATGAAGCCGATGCACCAGCCGCGCAGATCGGAATCGTCCGGCTCGTCGGTCAGGTCCAGCTCGCACGGCAGGTCGAACTCTTCGTCGCTGGCCAGCTGGCGGGCGATGTGGCCCTTGAGTGCCACCAGGGTCGCTTCGATTTCGGTGCGCTGGGCATCGCTGGCGTAATGGGGTTCTTCGGCGAACAGCGCGTCGATCCATTCACGCTCGGGGACGTCTTCCGAGCAGATCGACAGCGCGGTCAGGTAGCCGTGGGCGGCGACGTAGTCCAGCGCTTCTTCGTGCAGCTCATCGGCGTCGAGGAAGGCTTGCAGGCGGGTCAGTTGCTCGGCGAAGGACATTACAGGGCTACCTTGGGGAATAAACGATAGTGAATTCTAGCACCTTGCGGCGACGGCGGTGCAAAGGGAACGTCTGTCACCCGGGCATCCTGTGTAAAGCGGCACTGCGGTATACTCCGCGGTTTTTCATGCAGGGGCGGGGTTTCCCGGTCTTCTGGCAAAAGCCGCTTACGCATTCGGCGTGTGCGGAGCGGGTTTTTCGTCCAGCCTGTGTCCAGGATGGTACGGCGATTTGGAGTTGCACATGCTCGAACAGGCTCAGCGCGTTCTCAAGGATATCTTCGGCTACGACAGTTTCCGTGGGCGCCAGGCAGCGATCATCGAATGCGTGGCCAGCGGCGGCGACGCCCTGGTGCTGATGCCTACCGGTGGCGGCAAGTCGCTGTGCTTCCAGGTGCCGGGGTTGCTGCGCCCGGGGCTGACGGTAGTGGTGTCGCCGCTGATCGCGCTGATGGATGATCAGGTCGCCACGCTGGACGAGCTGGGTGTCGCCGCCGCGGCGCTGAATTCCACCCTGAGCGCGGAGCAGCAACGTGACCTCGCCGCGCGCCTGCGCCGTGGCGAAGTGAAGATGCTGTATCTGGCACCGGAGCGCCTGGTGCAGCCGCGCATGCTGGAGTTCCTGCGCGGGCTGGACATTGCCCTGTTCGCCATCGACGAGGCCCACTGCGTATCGCAATGGGGCCACGACTTCCGCCCTGAATACCTGCAACTCGGCCAGCTGGCCGAGCTGTTCCCCCATGTACCGCGCATCGCCCTGACCGCCACCGCCGACATGCGTACCCGCGAAGAGATCGTCCAGCGCCTGCATCTGCAAGGCGCCGAGCGGTTCCTGTCGAGCTTCGATCGGCCGAACATCTTCTACCGCATCGTGCCCAAGGAGGCGCCGCGCAAGCAGCTGATGGCCTTCCTCGGCGAGCGCCGTGGCAATGCCGGCATCGTCTATTGCCTGTCACGCAAGAAGGTCGACGAGACCGCCGCTTTCCTGTGCGAGCAAGGCTTCCCGGCGCTGCCGTATCACGCAGGCCTGGCCGCCGAAACGCGTGCCGCCAACCAACACCGTTTCCTCAACGAGGAAGGGTTGATCATGGTCGCCACCATTGCCTTCGGCATGGGCATCGACAAGCCCAACGTGCGCTTCGTCGCCCACCTCGACCTGCCCAAGTCGCTGGAAGCCTATTACCAGGAGACCGGCCGCGCCGGCCGTGACGGCCTGCCGTCGGACGCCTGGATGGCCTACGGCCTGCAGGACATGGTGATGCTCAAGCAGATGCTGCAGAACTCCGAGGGTGACGAGCGCCACAAGCGGGTCGAGCAGCACAAGCTCGATGCCATGCTGGCCTTGTGCGAAGAGACGCGCTGCCGCCGCCAGTCGCTGCTGGCCTACTTCGACGAAGTGCTCGAGCAGCCGTGCGGGCATTGTGACAACTGCGTCGACCAGATCCAGACCTGGGATGCCACCGAACCTGCGCGCCAGGCCCTGTCGGCGGTGTTCCGTACTGGCCAGCGCTATGGGGTGGGCCATCTGGTCGACGTACTGCTGGGCAAGGACACCGAAAAGGTGCGCAACTTCGGCCACGAGAAACTTTCGGTGTTCGGCGTCGGCAACGCGCTCGCCGAGGCCGAATGGCGGTCGCTGTTCCGTCAGTTGGTGGCGCGCGGCCTGGTGGACATCGACCTGGAAGGGTATGGCGGCCTGCGCCTGGCCGACAGTTGCCGGCCGTTGTTGCGTGGCGAGGTGAAGCTGCAACTGCGCCGCGACCTCAAGCCGCAGACAGTGGCCAAGGCCTCTACCAGCGGCGGCAGCCCGGCCAGCCAGCTGGTGCGTGTCGAGGAGCGCGAACTGTGGGAGGCCCTGCGCACCCTGCGGCGCAAGCTCGCCGAAGAACACAGCGTGCCGCCCTACGTCATTTTCCCCGACTCCACCTTGCTGGAAATGTTGCGCAGCCAGCCGACCAGCCTCAGCGACATGGCCCAGGTCAGTGGTGTGGGCGCACGCAAGCTGGAGCGCTACGGCCAGGCCTTTCTCGAAGTCCTCAATGGCGCGGGTGGCACCGAGGAGGCGCCGAAAGTGGTACTCGACCTGCGCCATGAGCTGGTCAGCCTGGCCCGCGCCGGCATGACCCCGGCGCAGATCGCCGGGCAGCTCAAATGCAGCGAAAAGAACGTCTACAGCCTGCTGGCCGAAGCCATCGGCCGCCAGGAGCTAAGCCTGGAGCAGGCGCTGGACCTGCCGGAAGACCTGATGATGGAGGTGCAGGACGCGTTTCTCGACGGTGAAGGAGAATTGCCGCCGGTATCGGCCATCGCACCCTTGTTCGGCCCACGGGTTCCAGAAGGGGTGCTGTACTGCATTCGTGCGGCACTGGCGGCGGAGTTCGAGCTGTAATTGAAGACATTTCGGACAACTGCTGACCTTTGTCATCCTTTTTGACGAATTGCGAACGTTTGCGCGGCGGGCAGCCTTGCTTGATGGCACGGGACATGATTAGCTGACTAATAATTAGTTCTAGTTCATGAGTTGCTTATGCCCCTGACCGACAACCAACACCGCTTCGGCATGCAGCTGGCCCAGATGTCCCGGGGCTGGCGTGCCGAGCTGGATCGCCGCCTGGCCGGGCTCAACCTGTCCCAGGCACGCTGGCTGGTGTTGCTGCATCTTGCCCGTTTCGAAGAGGCGCCCACCCAGCGTGAGCTGGCCCAGAGCGTCGGTGTCGAGGGCCCGACCTTGGCGCGCCTGCTCGACAGCCTGGAAAACCAGGGCCTGGTACGGCGCCAGGCGGTGATGGAGGATCGCCGTGCCAAGAAGATTTTGCTGTGCCCGCCGGCCAAACCGTTGATCGAGCAGATCGAGACCATCGCCAATGCCTTGCGCCTGGAGCTGTTCACCGGGGTGGATGAGGCAGACCTCGAAGTGTGCATGCGGGTGCATGCGAAGATTCTGGCCAACCTCGAAAAGTCCTGAACTTCTGGGCCCGCAAGGCGGGCCCGGCAATCTAGAAGGTATGCCCCAGGTTCAGATACACGGCCTGCTCATGCGCACTGTTGGCCCCGTAACTCAAGTTCAACGGCCCCAGCGGCGTCTCCAGCCCCAGGAAGACGCTCGCCGCGTTGATATATCCACTGTCGAACTCGTTGTCGTTGTTCCAGGCTCGCCCCCGCTCCAGCGACCCTCCGATATACAGCGGGAAGTCCAGCGGCAGGTAGGCCCGTGGCGTCAGTCGGCGGTAGTAGACCATGCGCATCAGGCTCACGTTCTGCCCCGACACCGAGTCCTGGCGAAACCCTGAAAGCTCCCGTGCGCCGCCAATCACGAAGCTCGACGTCACTACCTCTGTGGCATCCAGCGTGCGCCCGTAACGCCCTCCCAGCACCCAGGTGTTCGGCCCGTAGCTGAAGGCCTTGTCCAGGTTGAGCAGCCATTGCCGGTATTCGTCGTCGGAGTCCAGCGACTTGTCGTACTTGCGCAAGGTCAGGCCGATGTCTTCGCCGCTGTGCGGGAAGTACACGTTATCGAGGGTATCGAACGAGTACTTCAACTCGTAGAAGCCTTCATTGAAGCTGACCTTGGGCAGGTCCTGATCGCCGATTCGCACATCCGCTTCGCCCCAGGCTTTGCCTGCCCCCAGGCGCACTTCGCCATAGGTGCCGATCTGCCGGCCGAAATTGAGGCCGAAACCGTAACGCTCCAGCCGGTATTCGGCGACCGGGTCGTTGTCCAGGGTCGCTTCGATGTTTTGTGACCCGAAGTCCAGATAGGGCGCGATGAAGTAGCGCGAGCCCACGTCCAGCGGTTGGTAGAACTCGCTGTACAGCTCCTGTTGATCGCCAATCTGCGCGCGCGTCAGCCACTCGGCGCCGAGCTGGTTGATGCCGTTGACCCGATAGCTGGCGCCCAGATTGAAGGCGCTGTCGCCGCGCAGGTCATCCGACAGGTTCAGGCCCAGGCGCAGGTAGTCGGTGCCGCCACGCTTGCCGCGGGCGTTGATCACCAGGGTGTTGTCATCGCCCTTGTGCACCACGCGGTATTGCACCCGGTCGAAGTAGTCCAGGCCATACAGGGTGCCCATGTCGGTCTGCAGGCGGTCGAGTTCCAGCGGCTCGCCGAGGGGCTGACGGATGTAGTAGCGGATCACGTCATCACTGACCTTCGAATCGTTCTCCACCCGGATCGCGGTGATCACCGGCGTGCGTTGGCGCGGCGAGCGGGCCACCGCCAGTTCGGCATCGCCCTCGGGCTGACGCAGCGCGGCCAGGCGCGGTTCGAGCAGGCGCGCGGCGCGGTAGCCGGCTTCGATCATGTCGCGGGCGCGGCCGAAGTCGGTGACACCGAAGGCGGCCAGTTGCGGTTGGATGAGAATATCGTCGCGGTGCAGGCTGGCCAGTTGTTCCTCGGAGTTGCGCCGGGTCATCAGGGTGATCGATTGGTTGAGCACGTCGACCACCGTGGCCAGTTGCTTGCGGTCACGTAGCGGGGTACCGATGTCGACCACGATGGCCATGTCCACCCCCATCTCGCGTGCCACGTCCACGGGGATGTTGTCGACCATGCCGCCGTCTACCAGCAGGCGGCCATCGAGTTCCACCGGTGCGAACACGGCGGGGATCGACATGCTGGCGCGAATCACCTGGGGCAGGTGGCCGCGGCTGAATACCACTTTCTCGCCACTGGCGATGTCGGTGGCCACGGCGCGAAAGGGGATGGGCAACTTGTCGAAGTCGCGGGTATCGGCGGTATGAGCAAGCTTGCTTTCCAGCAGCAAGGCCAGGTTCTGGCCCTGGATCACGCCCAGCGGCAGGCCCAGGCTGCCATCATCGCGAAAGCTCAGTTTCTGCTTGACCAGAAAGTCGCGGTCATCCTGTTTGCGCCTGAACGGTACGTCCTTGCGGGGCGGAGCGTCGGAAAGCGCTTGCTGCCAGTCCAGGGTGGTGGCCAGTTTTTCCAGTTCCTCGACGCTGTAGCCGGACGCGTACAGTCCCCCCACCACCGCCCCCATGCTGGTGCCGGCAATGGCGTCGATGCGCACACCCTGTTCTTCCAGGGCCTTGAGCACGCCAATATGGGCCAGGCCGCGGGCCGCGCCACCCGAGAGCACCAGCCCGACCTTCGGGCGTGCGGGTTCGGTGGCGAGCGCGGTGATGGACGTGAGCGTCAGCAAAAGGCAGAACAGCAGGCGGTGCATCGTGAGTCTCAAACCCTGGGCTAAAGATCGCTAGTATAAGCGGCCCCTTACCTTCAGAGACTTGACCATGGCCCACACCAAGCCAGAAATTGTCATCACCTATTGCACCCAGTGCCAGTGGCTGCTGCGCGCGGCCTGGCTGGCCCAGGAGCTGCTCAGCACCTTTTCCGACGACCTGGCCCGGGTGGCACTGGAGCCTGGCACGGGTGGTGTGTTTCGTATCACCTGCCAAGGCGTGCAGATCTGGGAGCGCAAGGCTGACGGCGGCTTCCCCGAGGCCAAGGTACTCAAGCAGCGAGTGCGCGACCAGATCGACCCGCAGCGCGACCTGGGCCACAACGATCGCTGATCAGGCGCTTTCGGCCATTGCGCGCGGTTTGCTCGGCTGTTCGGCGGCCAGGCGGCTGGACAGCACGATGGCAAAGATGATCAGCGCACCGCCCAGCAGCATGCGCACGGTCGGTGTTTCGGCGAACACCACCCAGGCCACGGCGATGCCGTAGACCGGCTCCATGCCGAACACCACGGCCGCGGTGCGTGCTTTGATCACCGCCAGGCTGGCGACGAACAGGCTGTGGGCGACACCGGTGCAGAAGATGCCGAGCAGGGCGATCCACAGCCAGTCTTGGGGGGCCACCGCGGACAGGCCTGGGGCGGCTACGGGCACCAGGCACAGCCCCACCACCAGGTTCTGCCACAGGGCTGCCTGCACGGCGGGCAAGCGTCCGGAGCCGGCGCGGTTGGTCAGCGAAAGCAGCGAGAACAGCAGGCCCGAGAGCAAGGCCCAGAGCAGGCCGCCGGTAGCTTCGCTTGCCAGGTCGAAGGACGGCGTCACCAGGATCAGCCCGATGCTTACCAGCAGCACCAGCAAGGCTTCGTTGCGGCGGATACGTTCACGGAACAGCACGCCTTCGAGAATCACGGTAAATGCTGGGAAGCTGGCAAACCCGAGGGTGGCGATGGCCACGCCGCCGACTTTGACGGCAATGAAGAAACTGACCCAGTGGCCGGCCAGCAGCACGCCGCCCAGTACCAGGCGGCGCACATCGCGCCCGCTCAGGCGTTGCCAGCCGGGGCCGGCGAGGCTGGCGAACAGGGCCAGGGCGAGCACGGCGAAGGCGGCGCGGCCGAAGACGATGATTGCCGGGCTGGCGCTGGCGGCCAGCTTGCCGAACACGCCGGTCAGGCCGAAGAACAGTGCGCCGATGTGCAGGGCCCCGAGGGCGGTGCGGTGGTTCATTGTGGTCCTTGGGGGTCTCGTTGTATTGGCGGGCCCTATCGCCGGCAAGCCGGCTCCCACAGGTACACCACAGTTCTCAAGCTAGTGGTGTACCTGTGGGAGCCGGCTTGCCAGCGATAGGGCAGGTACAGGCACAGTGTAAAGCGCCAGGCAAACATGATCTGTCGCCAGCCTAGCGCCCGTTATCGCCGGACTCTCGCCGCAACGCCATCGGGGTGCATCCAAACGCTCGCAGCATTGCTGCCGAAAACGCGCTTTGCGAGCTGTACCCCACTTGCGCGGCTATTTCCCCCAAAGGCAAAGATGTCTGGGTAACCAACTGCCGCGCCTTGAGCAGCCGCCGCTGGCGGATGTAGTCCATCGGTGTCATCGCGCATTCGGCAGTGAAGCGCGCATGCAACCGCGCAGCGGACAACCCGGCGATACGCGCCAGGTCGGCGACCTGCAGCGGGTACGCGGCGTGCTGATCGATATGGCTATCGAACGCTGCATAGGGCAGCCGATGGCTGGGCGCGACGAGGGCCGAAGCGGTGGGGTTGAGGCTGGCCAGTAGCAGCACCGCACCTTGCCGGGCGATCAGCGGGTCATCCACCGGGCTGGCCGCCAGCCAGTCGACCAGTTGCTGCTGGCGGTTGTCCAGGCCTAGGGCGGCCGGGCGGTCCAGCAGTCGCCGGCTGGCATCGGCATGCTCACCCAGTTGTTCGTGCAGCCAATGCTCGCCCGGCACATCGAGCACCAGGCAGTGGCTGCCGGTGTCACTGCCACAACTGTGATGAGTACCGGCGGGTACCACCATCAGGGCCTGGCGGTCGAGCCGCG
Source organism: Pseudomonas sp. KU43P (assembly GCF_033095865.1). Lineage (NCBI taxonomy): Bacteria > Pseudomonadati > Pseudomonadota > Gammaproteobacteria > Pseudomonadales > Pseudomonadaceae > Pseudomonas > Pseudomonas sp. KU43P. Next base: position 1,603,473 of record NZ_AP019365.1, read on the forward strand.
CACTGTGCCCCTGTACCTCGAAATCTAGGCGGCCACCCAGGCCGAACACCAGTTGCGGGTGTTCGTGGCTGTGGGCGATCAGGTCGTGGCGGTAATGGCGCAGGGAAAGGATCGGGCCGGCGGTCATGGGGCTTCCTCGCGGGGCAGGCAATCATTGTGCCCCATTCCTCACGGTCCATCACCCGTCACATTGCTGCCACCAACCTGTCATCTGCGCCTGCCAGTCTCCAGCAAACAGCGCCGGAGCCCGCCCATGACCCACGCCGAACTCTCTCGCCCGTCACGCAAGCAGCGCGTGCGCACGCTGTGGATTTCCGATGTGCACCTGGGCACCCGTGACTGCCAGGCCGAACACCTGTCGCAGTTTCTCAAGGGTTACCAGGCCGACCGTATCTACCTGGTCGGTGACATCATCGACGGCTGGAAACTGCGCAGCGGCATCTACTGGCCGCAAGCGCATACCAACGTGATCCGTCGCCTGCTGACCATGAGCAAGCGCGGCACTGAGGTGATCTATGTCACGGGTAACCACGACGAATTCCTGCGCCGCTATTCGAAGTTGCTGCTCGGCAACATCCAGTTGGTGGACGAGGCTGAGCACCTGACGGCGGACGGCCGCCGGCTGCTGGTGATCCATGGCGACCAGTTCGACGTCATCACCCGCTACCACCGTTGGCTGGCCTTCCTCGGCGACCGTGCCTACGAGTTCACCCTGGTGCTCAACCGCTGGCTCAACCATTGGCGAGCGCGCTACGGCTATGGCTACTGGTCGTTGTCGGCCTACCTCAAGCACAAGGTCAAGGGCGCGGTGAACTTCATCAGCGACTTCGAGGATGCCATTGCCCACGAATGCACGCGCCGTGGCTTTCACGGGGTGGTGTGCGGGCACATCCACCATGCCGAGATCCGCAGGGTCGGCGAAGTGGAATACCTCAATTGTGGCGATTGGGTCGAGTCGTGCTCGGCGTTGATCGAGCACTGGGATGGCAGCATCGAGCTGTACCGGCTGGCCGATGCACAGGCGCGGCAAGCCGAGCAGGCTGCCGCGCTGCGCGAACCTGCCTGAGGCGCGTTAGAGGCTGATCTTGCCCCGCAAGATGTCGCGGAACATGGCGAAATCGCCGATCAGGCTGTACAGCGGATGCTTGAAGGTGGCCGGCCGGTTCTTCTCGAAAAAGAAGTGGCCGACCCAGGCGAAGCCATAGCCGAATAGCGGCACGGCCAACAGCAGCAGCCACTTGCCACTGCCGATGGTATAGGCGAGCAGGGCAATGACCAGGCTGGTGCCAACAAAGTGCAGGCGCCGGCAGGTGGGGTTGCTGTGCTCGCCCAGGTAATAGGGATAGAACTCGGCAAAACTGCGGTACTGCGCTGTGCTGTTCATCGCAATGCTCCGGGATTATCACTTTTTGACAGGATACACGGCGTGGAGCCTGAATCGAGTCTAGAGTCATTGGCGGAGCCGGCCAGTGACAATGGGCGCCAAATGAGTATCCTTAGGTTCACCGCATGAAGCGGTCAGCATAAGAAGCCTGTCATGAGTGAGAGAACCACGTCAGCCAGCTGGGCATCAGGGATCGTCAAGGCACTCGAGCTGGAAGGGCTCGATTGCCGTGCCATGTTCAAGCAACTGGGGCTCGACTTCGCCGCCCTCGACGACCCGGACGCACGTTTTCCTCAAGACTCCATGACCCGCCTGTGGCAGTTGGCGGTGGAGTTGTCCGGCAACGAAGCCATCGGCCTGAACATGGCGCGGGTGGTGCGGCCGGCCTCGTTCCATGTGGTGGGCTACGCGTTGATGTCCAGCCGTACCCTGGCCGAAGGCTTCGAACGGCTGGTGCGCTACCAGCGCATCATCGCCGAAAGCTCCGATCTGAGCTTCCGCCTGGGGCCTGAAGGCTATTCCCTGATTCTTACCGTGCATGGCGACCATCTGCCGCCGACCCGGCACAGCTCGGAAGCGTCGCTGGCGTGCGCGCTGGCGCTGAGCAAATGGCTCAGCGGCCGCCCCATCCAGCCCAGGCGTGTGATGATTCAGGGGCCGCAACCGAAAGACATCGAACCTTACAAGGTGGCGTTCCATTCACCTCTGGTGTTTGGCGCCCCTCACGATGCGCTGATTTTCGAACGCGCCGACATGGAGGCGCCGCTGCCAACTGCCAACGAGGCCATGGCGGTGCTGCATGACCGTTTTGCCGGCGAGTACCTGGCGCGTTTTTCCGAAAGTCGGGTTACCCATCGGGTGCGCCAGGTACTATGCCGCATCCTGCCCCAGGGCGAGCCCAAGCGGGAAACCCTGGCCCAGGCCCTGCACCTGTCCCAGCGCACCCTGCAGCGGCGCCTGCAGGAAGAGGGCACCAGCTTCCAGGCACTGCTGGACGATACTCGTCGCGAGCTGGCCGAGCAGTACCTTGCCCAACCGGGCATGACCCTGCTGGAAACCGCCTACCTGTTGGGTTTTGCCGACCCCAGCAATTTCTACCGGGCCTTCCGCCGCTGGTTCGACGTGACACCGAGCGAGTACCGCGCCCGCCTGGGCGGGGCGGAACCCGCCGTCCTCAATGACGCCAGAACGCCGGCATACATAGCACCAGCACCGTGATGATCTCCAGGCGGCCGAGCAGCATGCCGCAGGCCAGGATCCACTTGGCGGCATCCGGCAGCGAGGCATAGTTGCCCGAAGGGCCGATCACTTCGCCCAAGCCAGGGCCCACGCCCGAGACGGTACCGGCAGCGCCAGTCAGTGCGGTCATCCAGTCCACGCCCAGCAGCGACAGCAGCAAGGCCATGACGCAGATGGTAATGGCGAAGAAGAACGAGAAGGTCAGGATCGAACGCACGATCTCTTCGTCGAGGCGGTGGCCGTTGTATTTCTGCTTGATCACAGCACGCGGGTGGATCAGCTGGTTCAAGCTGGCCTTGAGCAGAATGTAGGCCACCTGGAAGCGGAAGATCTTGATACCGCCTGCGGTGGAGCCGGAGCAGCCGCCGACGAAGCCCAGGTAGAAGAACAGCATCAGCGAGAAATTGCCCCACAGGCTGTAGTCGCCCAGGGCAAAGCCGGTGGTGGTGACCACGGAGGTCACGTTCAGCGCCACGTGGCGCAGGGCATCCAGCCAATGCAGGCTGGTCGTGGCCCAGTACCAGGTGCCCAGCACCAGCCAGGTGACCACCAGCATGCCGAGCAGCCCCTGCACCTGCTGGTCGCGGATCAGCGCCTTGCGGTTGCCGCGCAGGGTCGCCACGTAGAGGGTGAACGGCAGGCTGCCCAGGATCATCACCACCACCGCTACCCAATGCACCGCCGGGATGTCCCATTTCGCCAGGGATTGGTCGGAGGTCGAGAAACCGCCGGTTGAAATCGCCGACATCGCGTGGTTGATGGCATCGAACGGGCTCATGCCGGCCCACCAGAAGGCCAGGGCGCCGAGCACCGAAAAACCGACGTACACCCCGACGATCGACTTGGCGACCATGTGCGAGCGCGGCATGACCTTTTCCGAGCGGTCGGACGATTCGGTCTGGAACAGGCGCATGCCACCGATGCGCAGCAGTGGCAGGATCGCCACCGCCATGGCGATGAAGCCGATACCGCCGAGCCAGTGCAGCATCGAGCGCCACATGAGGATCCCGGGCGACATGTTGTCCAGCCCGCTGAGCACCGTGGCGCCGGTGGCGGTGATGCCGGACATGCTTTCGAAGAAGGCGTCGGTATAGCTGATGTGCTGGGTCAGCAGGAAGGGCAGGGCGGCGAACACGCATACCACCAGCCAGCTGCTGACGGTGAGCAGGTACATGTCGCGCGGGCGCAGGTGCACATGCTCGGGGCGGCCCTGCAGGACCATGGCCAGCCCGGCGATGAAGGTGATCAGGCTCGACCAGAGAAACGACGGCATGTCGCCGGTACGTTCGAAGATCACCAGGGTCGCCATGGGCACGACCATGCTGACTGCCAGGGTGATGAGGAAGATGCCGATGATGAAACCAATGATCCTTAAGGTCGGCAACGCCATGTGATCTGCTCTGACTCTGAACGGAAGGGCGCCATTCTACCTATGGGTCTGGTGATGTAAACGCTAGAATGCCCGCACATTCACCTGCCAGGAGGGTAGCCGATGGAGGCTCTCGACGCATTGCTCAACCGTGTTTCCGTGCCACGTCTGACCGAACCGGCGCCTAATGCCGCCCAGCGCGAGGCGCTGTTCCAGGCGGCGCTGCGGGCACCTGATCACGGCCAGTTGCGGCCGTGGCGCTTTCTGACCATCGAGGGTCAGGGCCGCGAGAAGCTCGGAGAGCTGTTCGCCGAAGCGCTGCAGCGCAAGGGCGAGGCGAGCCAGGCGGCGTTGGACAAGGCCCGTGCGATGCCATTGCGCGCGCCGTTGTTGATCGTGGTGATTGCCAAGCTGCAGGAGCACTTCAAGGTACCCAAGTCGGAGCAGCGCCTGGCAGCAGGCTGCGCGGCCCACGGTATCCTGATTGCGGCCCATGCCCAGGGTATCGGCGCGGTGTGGCGTACCGGCGACATGGCCTTCGATCCCTTTGTGCACAAGGGGCTGGGGATGGCCGAGAACGAGGAAGTGATCGGCTACCTGTATGTGGGGACGCCGATGGCCGAGCCGCGCACGGCGCCGGTGCTGGAGACCGCTGAGTACGTCAGCGCCTGGGGCGAGTAATGTACGGGGCCGCTCTGCGGCCCATCGCCGGCAAGCCGGCTCCCACAGGTACGGCTCTGGCCGTGAAACCTCTGCTATCACTGTAGGAGCCGGCAAGCCGGCTCCCACAGGTACGGCGCTGGCCGTGAAACCTCTGCTATCACTGTAGGAGCCGGCTTGCCGGCGATGGGCTGCGAAGCAGCCCCAATACCCATCAAATGGTCGTAACCCTCACAGGCAACTCCAGCCGCGCTACAAAACCACCCTGCGGATGATTTTCCAGGACCAGGCTGCCGCCGTGGCGCTCCGCCGCCTTGCGCGCAATCGCCAGCCCTAGTCCATGGCCAGCCGCATCCTGTCCCGGTGCCCTGAAGAACGGCTCGCCCAGCTGCGCCAGATGCTCCGCTGCCACCCCCGGCCCATGGTCGCGCACGCTCACCACGATCCGATCCTGCTCACGCCCGCCGCGCACCTCGATCGGCTGCCCCTGTGGGTTGAAGCGCAAGGCATTGCGCAGCAGATTGTCCACCGCCCGCTCGATCAGTGTCGGCCAGCCCTGCAGGGTCAGGCCAGGCTGGGCCTCCAGCCTCACTTCCTGCTCCGGTGCACTGAGCTGGGCATCCTTGCGTACGCTGCCCAGCAAGGCATTGAGGTCGACAGGTTCGGCATGGGCCTGCTCGGCATCGACCCGGGCCAAGGTCAGGATCTCGCTGATCAGGTCTTCCAGGCGGTCGCATTCGCGGGTCAGGCGTGGCCACAGCGCCTGACGTTGATCGGCCTCGGCCCGCTCGGCCAGCGCCAAGGCGATGCGCAGGCGGGCCAGGGGTGAGCGCAGCTCGTGAGATACGTCGCGCAGCAACTGGCGCTGGCTGCCGATCAGGCTCTGCAGGCGGGCACCCATCTTGTTGAAGTCCTTGGCCAGCACGCCAAATTCATCACGCCGGGCGGCCAGTCGCGCCAGGCTGTTCTGCTGGTAGCTGGCTTGGCCGAGGTCATGGACCGCACCGCGCAGGCGGCTCAGTGGCCGGGTGATGGACAGGGTCACCAGCAGGCTGAACAGGGTCAACACTACCAAGGCGATCCCCAGGGCGCTCAGCGGCCAGAGCAGGCTTTCGCGGTGCCAGGCGTCCAGTTCAGGGTGGGGGATCCGATAGATCAGCAGGTAGGTTTCACCGCTCTCGGGGCTGGTGTATTCCTCGGTCAGGCGGCGCCACGGCAGGCGGCGTTGGTCGTTGTGCTGGCGGGCTTCGAAGGCTGCCGCTCGGCGCGGGAAGGTGCCGGGCACCACGGCGGTGCCGCTGTCGTCGAGCACCTGCACGTCGATCTTGTAGCGCTGCTTGCGGCGCTCCAGGAACGCCTGCGAGGCTTCCAGGCCGTCCTGTTCATAGTGCTTGGCCCAGTGGCTGGCCAGGGTGTTCAGGCCAGGGTGGCGGCTGAGGATCCAGGCGTCCTGATTGAGCATGTGGCCCAGCAGGATCGACAGGCCGGCGACCAGGGTGATGGCCAGCCAGAAGCTGGCCAGGATGCGCCAGAACAGAGAACGCAAGAGCACCTCCTGTAAACGGGAAAAGCCCGGCCCGCTGGGGAAGGCGGGCCGGGCGTCGAGGGGTGGACAGCTTACTGGGCCTTGCCGGCTTTTTCAGCTTTCCAGGCCTGGAATTCCTTCCATTCGGCCTTGCGTGCTTCACGCTCTTTCTGCAGTTCGTCGAACTTCTTCTGCTGGTCAGGCTTGAGCAGCGCGCGGACCTGGGTGTCGGTCTTGTCGTGGCTGGCCTTGAGCTCGTCTTTCATGGCTTTCTGGTCGGCGGCCGGCAGCTTGGACAGGTAGCGCTCGGTGATGTCGCGGCGTTGCTTCATCTGTTCGCCCATCAGCTTGCCGATCTGTTGGCGCTGGTCGCGGCTCAGGTCCAGTTGGGCGAAAGGCGCGTCACCGCGATGATGCGGGCCGTCATGGCGCGGGCCGCCTTCAGGCATGGCCATGGCCACAGTCGGCAGGGCGGCGGCGAACATCAGGGCGATAAGGGTCTTGCGCATGGTGTCTCTCCTTTCAAGGGCCGGTGGTTACCGGATGAGCTCAGTCTAGGGAGATCAAGGTCAAGCGCAGTCAGGGGAGGGTAAAGGCTCGGTAAAGATGGACGGGGCTGTATAGGTTACAGACTGTAGTAATAACCGCGGCTGCGCAGGGCGACGATGCGCGGGCGACCATCGGCGTGCGGGCCGATCTTCTTGCGCAGGTTGCTCACGTGCATGTCCAGGCTGCGGTCGTACAGGGTCAGCTTGCGGCCCAGGCCGATCTGCGCCAGTTCCTGCTTGTCCAGCGGCTCACCCGGTTGGCGCAGCAGGGCTTCGAGAATGCGGCTTTCGGACAGGGTCAGGCTCATTTCCCGGCCATCGATGCTGACCACGCCACGGACCGGGCTGAAGGCCAGGTCGCCGATCTCGACTTGTGTGGTGGTGGCGGTCGGGTGGCTGCGGCGCAGCACGGCACGCAAGCGAGCGGTGAGTTCACGAGGGTCGCAGGGCTTGGCCAGGTAGTCGTCGGCGCCCAGTTCCAGGCCGAGGATACGGTCCAGGGGCTCGCCGCGGGCCGAGAGCATCAGCACCGGCAGGTCGGCATGCTCGCTGCGTAGCTGCTTGAGCAATTCCAGGCCACTGCCGTCGGGCAGCATCACATCCAGTACCACCGCTGCCGGAGCGTGCTCGGCCAGGGCCTGGCGGGCGCTTTGGCCATCGTGGCAGGCGCGCACGGCAAAACCTTCCTGGGTCAGCCAGCTGCCGAGCAGCTCGCAGAGTTCCTGGTCATCATCAATCAGTAACAGCTCGCTCATGACTCACTCAATTCAAATCGACGGCGTCTGACGTGTCCGCCAGTGGCAAAGATACAGCAGACACCGCAAATTTTTTTCGATTATGGCAAGACTTGCTTGAAAGGCTTGACGATGACCTTGTCATACACGCCTGCAGCAATGTACGGATCGGCATCGGCCCAGGCCTTGGCGGCGGCCAGCGAATCGAACTCGGCGACGATCAGGCTGCCGCTGAAACCAGCTTCGCCTGGGTCGTTGCTGTCGATGGCCGGGTGCGGACCGGCCAGTACCACGCGGCCTTCGGCCTTGAGCTGTTGCAGTCGCTCGATGTGCGCCGGGCGGGCGGCCAGGCGTTTTTCCAGGGAGTTCGCGACGTCGCTGGCGATGATGGCGTAGAGCATGTCAATCCTTGGTCTTGGAGGTGGAAGGGTCATCGTGCAGGTGGCGCGACAGGTAAACACCCTGCGCCACCAGGAAGATCACGGTCATGCCCAGGCTGCCGAACACCTTGAAGTCGACCCAGAAGGCCTGGAAGGTGAAGGCGACGAACAGGTTCGCCGCGCCGCAGAAGATGAAGAAGGCGATCCACGCCAGGTTCAGGCGCGTCCACACCGCATCGGGCAGGGTCAGGGCATGGCCCATGATGCGCTTGATCAGCACCCGGTCACCGATGAAGTGGCTGCCGGCAAAGCCCAGGGCGAACAGCCAGTTGACCACCGGTGCTTTCCATTTGAGGAAGGTCTCGCTGTGGAAGGTCAAGGTCAGGCCGCCGAACACCAGGCAGGCGATCAACGTCAGCCACTGGCCCTTTTCCAGCTTGCGCTGGCGCAGGAACAGCGCGCCGTATACCAGCACCGAGCTGACGATCAGCATTGCCGTGGCGCTGTAGATGCCGCCGAACTCGAAGCTGTGGCCGGCGACTTCCAGGGGGCGTGGGTCGAGCTTGTAGACAATGAAGAACAGCAGCAGCGGGATGAAATCGATGAATTGTTTCACAATGGCAGCCAGAATCGGGATGTGACGGCATAATAACAAACATCGATTCCAGCGAAAGCGCTCCTCCATGAATGTTGATCTGCACTGTCACAGCACGGCCTCCGATGGCGCCCTGTCGCCCACGGTCCTGGTCGCCCGGGCCCATGAGCATGGGGTGCAGACGTTGGCCCTGACCGACCACGATACCCTCGAAGGCCTGGCAGAGGCGCGCCAGGCCTGTGCCGAGCGAGGCATGCGCTGGGTCAGTGGGGTAGAGCTGTCGTGCACCTGGGGTGGCGCGACCATCCATGTGCTGGGTTACGACTTCCCGCTCGACGCCGCGCCGCTGGCCGAGGCCATCGAGGCCTTGCACCGTGGCCGCTGGCTGCGCGCCGAAGAAATCGACAAACGGCTGGCCGCCAAGGGCATGCCTGGCACGCTCGAGGGCGCCCGCGCCGTGCAGCAGGCGCTGGGCGACAGTGGCAACGCACCGGCTCGCCCGCATTTCGCCGAGTACCTGGTGCGTGCAGGCCACGTCAAGGACCGTGGCGAGGCGTTTCGCAAGTGGCTGGGGGCGGGCAAGCTGGGCGACGTCAAGCTGCACTGGCCAACTCTGGAAGAAACTGTCGCCACCTTGCGTCAGTCCAACGCGTGGGTGAGCCTGGCCCATCCCATGCACTACGATCTGACGCGCAGCAAGCGCAGGCGGCTGATTGCCGACTATATTCAGGCAGGCGGGCAGGCACTTGAAGTGGTCAACGGAATGATGCCGGCCGAGCAGGTGGGCACGATGTCCATCCTCACCCGTGAGTTCGGCCTGCTGGCAAGCGCTGGCAGCGATTTCCACGGCCCCGGCACCTGGGGCGAGATCGGTGCCTACCGGCCATTGCCCGAGGACTTGCCACCTCTGTGGCGCCGATTCAGCCATGAACAGCCTTTGGCGGTATGAACAGGACGACTACGTGAGCCAATTTTTCCAAATTCATCCGGAGAACCCGCAGCCGCGGCTGATCCGCCAGGCGGTGGAGATCATCCGCAGGGGCGGTGTGGTGGTGTACCCCACCGACTCGGCCTACGCCCTGGGTTGCCAGATTGGCGACAAGGCAGCGGTCGAGCGGGTGCGGCGCCTGCGTGGGCTGGACAAAACGCACAACTTCACCCTGATGTGCTGCGACATGTCGCAGCTGGGGCTGTATGCCAAGGTCGACACTGGCACCTTCCGCTTGCTCAAGGCGCATGTGCCCGGCCCGTACACTTTCATTCTCAACGGCACCCGCGAAGTGCCGCGCCTGTTGCTGCACGAAAAGCGCCGCACCATCGGCCTGCGTGTGCCGGACCATGCGATCACCCTGGCGTTGCTGGCTGAGCTGGGCGAGCCGCTGATGAGCGTGAGCCTGATTCTGCCGGGCGACAGCGAGCCGATGACCGACCCCTACGAGATCCGCGAACGCCTGGAACACCATGTCGACCTGGTCATCGACGGCGGGTTCGGCGACCTCAAGGCCTCGACCATCATCGACTTGTCCGGCGACGAGCCTGAGCTGATCCGTGAAGGTTGCGGCGACCCCACGCCCTTCCTGGGCACCGTGTGAGTCAGGTGGACGCGCCCGAGGCGCCGGTCGAAACGGTCGGTGCGCCGCAGCAGTTGCAGTTGGCGCTGGTCTACGGCGAAGCCCTGACCGAAATGCCGGTGGACCTCTACATTCCACCGGATGCCCTGGAAGTCATCCTTGAAGCCTTCGAAGGCCCGCTGGACCTGCTGCTGTACCTGATCCGCAAGCAGAACATCGACATCCTCGACATCCCCGTGGCGGAGATCACCCGCCAGTACATGGGTTACGTCGAACTGATGAAGAGCGTGCGCCTGGAACTGGCCGCCGAATACCTGGTGATGGCCGCGATGCTGGCCGAGATCAAGTCGCGCATGTTGTTGCCGCGCTCGGCCGAGGTCGAGGAAGAAGAGGGCGACCCGCGTGCCGAACTGATTCGCCGGCTGCAGGAGTATGAGCGTTTCAAGGCGGCCGCCGAGGGCATCGATGAGCTGCCGCGGGTCGGCCGTGACGTCGTCGTGCCGCGTCTGGAGGCGCCGCAGGCCAAGGTGCGCAAGCTGCTACCGCAGGTCAGCCTGGAGGAGCTGCTGGTGTCCATGGCCGAAGTCATGCGCCGCAACGACTTGTTCGAGAGCCACCAAATCACCCGCGAGACCCTGTCGACCCGCGAGCGCATGGGCGATGTGCTGGAGCGCCTGAAAGGCGGTGGTTTTGTGCCCTTCGTCGAGCTGTTTGGCGCCGAGGAAGGCAAGTTGGGCGTGGTGGTGACCTTCATGGCGATTCTCGAACTGGTCAAGGAATCGCTGATCGAACTGGTGCAGAATGAGCCTTTTGCGCCCATCCATGTGCGGCTTCGCGCCGAGTCTGTCGAAGAAACCGATGAACCTGAATGACCCCCGCGACCTGGCGTCGCTGATCGAGGCGTTTCTGCTCGCCTCGGGTAAACCGCAGTCCTTGGAGCGCCTGTACGAATTGCTTGAAGAGGCCGAGCGCCCCGAGCCCAAGGTGTTCAAGAAAGCCCTGGAATTGCTAGGCAAGTCCTGTGCGGGCCGGGCGTTCGAGCTCAAAGAGGTGGCCAGCGGCTACCGCCTGCAGATCCGTGAGGACTACGCGCCCTGGGTAGGCCGCTTGTGGGAAGAGCGCCCGCAGCGTTATTCCCGTGCGCTGCTGGAAACCATGGCCTTGATCGCCTACCGCCAGCCGATCACCCGTGGCGAGATCGAGGATGTGCGTGGCGTGGCGGTCAACAGCAACATCATCAAGACCCTGATGGAGCGCGAGTGGATCCGTGTGGTCGGCTACCGCGAGGTGCCAGGCCGGCCGGCGATGTTCGCCACCACCAAGGCGTTTCTCGACCACTTCAACCTCAAGAGCCTGGACGAGCTGCCAGCCCTGGCCGAATTGCGGGAAATGGAGCCAGAGCCGTTGCCCGACCCGGATGATGCGCCGGTGCCGGCGCACCTGCAGGCGTTGGCCGATGCCAGCCTGGGTGAGGAGGAAGAGATCGGCGAGCCGAAGGAGGAGACCAGTTTCCGCAGCTTGCTGGTGGAGCTGGATGCCATGGAAGAGGGCTTGAAGACCGATTTCGATGATTTGCGCGAAGATGAGCCTGAGGTTCCGGTGGAAGAAGAGGGCAAGACACAGCCTTGAAATGTGTATCGGCTGTATTGGCCTCATCGCTGGCAAGCCAGCTTCCACCGGAAGATCACAGCCCTTGAAACCTGTGCGGTCCCTGTGGGAGCCAGCTTGCCGGCGATAGGGCCGGCAAAGGCAGCTAGGGACCACTGAGCAGATAATCCCTCCCACCCCAACAAAACCCACTACCCTCCAGTGCGTTCCCCCACCGAACCGCGTATGATGCGCGGCCTTTTGGCGCTTGCGTCGCCAGAAACCTGATTTTTCATTCCTACACCGGGAGGTGCCCAGATGAGTGAGCAAGACCTGCAATCTACCGAAATGACCCCGCCAGCCGGCGAAAAGCTGCAGAAAGTGCTGGCGCGCATCGGCGTGGGCTCGCGCCGCGACGTCGAAGCCTGGATCAGCCAGGGCCGCATCAAGGTCAACGGCGTCGAGGCCACCCTCGGCCAGCGTGTCGACCTGCATGACGCCATCGCCGTCGACGGCAAGCTGATCAAGCGCGAAGAGGCCGCCGAGGCCACTCGCCGGGTGATCATGTACAACAAGCCTGATGGCGAGATCTGCACCCGTGACGACCCGGAAGGCCGCCCGACTGTGTTCGATCGCCTGCCGCGCCCGAAAGAGGGCCGCTGGATCAACATCGGCCGCCTCGACATCAACACCACCGGCCTGCTGCTGTTCACCACCGACGGTGAGCTGGCCAACCGCCTGATGCACCCGTCCTACGAGATGGACCGCGAGTACGCGGTGCGTGTGCGTGGCGAAGTCGACGACGAGATGATCGAGCGCCTGAAGGCGGGCGTGATGCTCGAAGACGGCCCGGCCAAGTTCACCGACATCCAGAAGGCGCCCGGTGGCGAGGGCTTCAACCACTGGTATCACTGCGTGGTGATGGAAGGTCGCAACCGCGAAGTACGTCGCCTGTGGGAATCCCAGGGCATGGTGGTCAGCCGCCTGAAGCGCGTGCGCTTCGGTCCGGTGTTCCTCAACTCCGACCTGCCGATGGGCCGCTGGCGTGAAATGAGCCAGGGCGAGATCGACATCCTGGCCGCCGAAGTGGGCCTGCAGCCGGTAGCGCTGCCTGCCATGAACCTCAAGGCCAAGGACAAGATGGAGCGCATGCAGCGCAAGTCGTCCCGCCCGATGGGCCGTGGCGAGCGCGTACGCAATTTGCGCCCGGCACACGAGGGCGGTGCTGCTGCCGAGCGCCCAGCACGCCAGCCGCGTGAGGAAGCACCACGCAAGAGCCGTGGCAGCACCGTTGCCGAGCGCCCAAGCGATATGCGCAAGCGCCCAGGCAAGCCTGGCACTGACAAGCCGGCAGGTCGCGGTCGCGGCAAACCGCGCGACTGATCTGCTCTGGCAGTGACGAAAAGCCAGCCTTCGGGCTGGCTTTTTTGTGGGAACTGGCTTGCCGGCGATTGGACGCAAAGCAGCCAAGATATTGAGGAAAAAGAATTTTTCGGACGACTGGCAAGTTTTCAAACCGCCATGTAAAGAAATCTGTACAAATTACCCAGGTTTCCTTGAGGGGCCAGGTTTTCTGTAAACAGAACTTGCCGCGCTCGTCCTCGGTATCCCCCCTCCCGCCCCGCCCCCCTATTGCCCAAACCCCCGTCCCCACGCTGTTATAGCCACCATTGCCGTGTGCATTAGCCCGTCCTCAGCGTCGGGCAGACAAAACAACAAATGGAGGCGCCATGTACGCCGATCACTTCGCCCTTGATGGCTCTCACCACAGGATCGCTGCGTTTTTCCCCCGGGAATTGACGCAACGCGTTGACGCCTGCGCGCTCGCAGGGGTATACAGTGCGCCGCGTTTTACCTGTGACCCCTTTGCGTACCGCGCACTCTTGCTCACCCCCGGTTGATCCGCCCTGCGGCGCCGCTGGCAAGAAACCCAAGGTAACCACCTTGCCCATTCCGCTGCGCCACGAGCGCGGTGGGTCCGATTCCGTCACAGATAAAAACAATGCAGGTGACTTCGTTCATGAGTGGACAAAACATGCATTCAGGCGAGCTCAAGCGGGGCCTGAAGAACCGCCATATCCAGTTGATCGCCTTGGGTGGTGCGATTGGTACCGGCCTGTTCCTCGGCTCGGCAGGCGTGATGAAATCCGCCGGCCCGTCGATGATCCTCGGCTACGCCATCTGCGGCTTCATCGCTTTCATGATCATGCGCCAGCTTGGCGAGATGATCGTCGAAGAGCCGGTGGCCGGCTCGTTCAGCCACTTTGCCCATAAGTACTGGGGCGGTTTCGCCGGATTCCTGTCAGGCTGGAACTGCTGGGTGCTGTACATCCTGGTGGGCATGTCGGAGCTTTCGGCGGTCGGCAAGTACGTTCATTACTGGTGGCCGGAGATCCCGACCTGGGTCACGGCGGCAGGCTTCTTCCTGCTGATCAACGCCATCAACCTGATGAACGTGAAATTCTTCGGTGAGGCCGAGTTCTGGTTCGCCATCATCAAGGTCGCCGCCATCGTCGGCATGATCGGCCTGGGTGCCTACCTGCTGACCAGCGGCAGCGGCGGCCCGGAAGCCTCGGTCACCAACCTGTGGGCCCATGGCGGCTTCTTCCCGCATGGTGTCAGCGGGCTGGTCATGGCCTTGGCCTTCATCATGTTCTCCTTCGGTGGCCTGGAAATGCTCGGCTTCACCGCAGCCGAGGCCGACAAGCCGAAGACCGTGATCCCCAAGGCGATCAACCAGGTCATCTACCGCATCCTGATCTTCTATGTCGGTGCCCTGGTCGTGCTGCTGTCGCTGACCCCATGGGATAGCCTGGTCGCCAGCATCGATGCCTCCGGCGGCAGCTACGGCAGCAGCCCGTTCGTCCAGGTGTTCTCGCTGCTGGGCAGTGATGTAGCAGCCAACCTGCTGAACTTCGTGGTACTGACCGCTGCGCTGTCGGTGTACAACAGCGGTACCTATTGCAATGCGCGCATGCTGCTGGGCATGGCCGAGCAGGGTGATGCCCCGGCAGCGCTGGCCAAGGTCGACAAGCGTGGTGTACCGGTGCGTTCGATCCTGGTATCGGCAGCCGTGACCCTGATCGCGGTGCTGCTCAACTACCTGATGCCGCAAAACGCGCTGGAGTTGCTGATGTCGCTGGTGGTCGCCACCCTGGTGATCAACTGGGCGATGATCAGCTACTCGCACCTGAAGTTCCGCCAGCACCTCGACCGCACCGGCCAGAAGCCGCTGTTCAAGGCGCTGTGGTACCCGTATGGCAACTACCTGGTACTGGCCTTCGTGGTGCTGATCCTGGGTATCATGCTGATGATTCCGGGTATCCAGGTGTCGGTGTATGCGATTCCGGTTTGGCTGCTGGCGATGCTGCTGGCCTACCTGCTGAAGGGTAAACGCCGGTCGCAGGCCAATGGCGCTGCCGGTACCGTGGCCAAGTAAGGGCTGCGGTGGGTAATAGAGAACCCGATGTCAGGTGACTGGCATCGGGTTTTTTGTCGGCTGTACCGGCCCTATCGCCGGCAAGCCGGCTCCTACAGGGGCAGCGCTGATCCTGTAGGAGCCGGCTTGCCGGCGATAGGGCCGGTACAGGCAGAAAAACGTTCAGATCTGCTCCAGCAACCAGCTGCGAAACGCCCGCAGCGAAGGCAGCGCCTCGTTCCTGGGCGGATAGATCAGGTAATAACTGCGCTGACTGGCAAACGCCGCCCCTGGGCTGAACAACTCGCCCTTGGCCAGTTCTTCTTCCACCAGAATCCGCGGAACCAGCCCGATACCAATCCCGGCCCTCACTGCCTGGATCAGGTGAGAGGTCAATTCGAAGCTCGGCCCCAGGCGCATTGCCCGGTGCGCCAGGCCATGGTGCGAGAACCATTCGCCCCAGGCATGGGGGTTGTTGGCGACGTTGAGCAGCACCTCTTCGCTGATGCGTGCTGGCGGCCAGCCGTGGGCTTCGGTACGCGCCTGCGGCGGCAGGATCACCACCAGCTCCTCGGCATGCAGGCGATGGCAGACCAACCCTGGCAGGTCATGGCTGGCCACGCCGATGGCGGCGTCTATCTCGCTGGTGTCGAAGTTGATGGCTTCGATCCGTGAATGAATGTGTACCAGCATGCCCGGGTGGGCGTTGTAGAACGCATGCAGGCGCGGCAGCAGCCACTTGGAGCCGAAGGTGGGCAGGGTGGCCAGGCGCAGGGTGCCGACCCCGGACTGGTAGGCCAGCGCCTGCAGGGTGGCGCTGCGGATGCGCCCCAGGGCTTCGCTCAGCTCGCGCTGGTACAGCCGGCCGACATCGGTCAGCAGTACCTGGCGACCTTCGCGGCGGAACAGGGTCAAGCCCAGTTGCTGCTCCAGCGCTTGCACCTGCCGGCTGACCGCGCTCTGGGTCAGAGACAGCTCGGCGGCGGCGCGGGTGTAGCTTTCATGCCGGGCAGCGGCCTCGAAAGCCAGCAGCAGTGACATGGAGGGGGTGAGGTGGCGGTAATTCATTCACAAAAGTCATCGATAGCGGCAGGATTATCCGTTTGCCCCTGGGGCGAAACTACAGGAACATTGGCCTATACGTCATCCCTGCCTGCTTAGACCCATGCCGGAATGACAGGATTCCCGTGAATTAGCCCATATCAAGAGGCCATCCTTCGATGATCGCCCAGCTGCCGACCCTTGCGCCGACCGCCGCCTACCCCGAATTTCTCGAAGCCCTGCGCAACAGCGGCTTCCGTGGCCAGATCAGTGCCGACTACGGCACCCGCACGGTGCTGGCCACCGACAACTCGATCTACCAGCGCCTGCCCCAGGCCGCCGTGTTTCCGCTGGATGCCGACGACGTGGCGCGGGTCGCCACCCTGATGGGCGAGGAGCGCTTCCGCGAGGTCAAGCTGACCCCCCGTGGCGGCGGTACCGGCACCAACGGCCAGTCGCTGACCGATGGCATCGTCGTCGACTTGTCGCGGCACATGAACAAGATCCTCGAGATCAACGTAGAGGAGCGCTGGGTGCGGGTCGAGGCCGGTACCGTCAAGGACCAGCTCAATGCCGCGCTCAAGCCATATGGGCTGTTCTTCGCCCCTGAGCTTTCCACCTCCAACCGCGCCACCGTCGGCGGCATGATCAACACCGACGCCAGCGGCCAGGGCAGTTGCACCTACGGCAAAACCCGCGATCACGTGCTCGAGCTGCACAGTGTGCTGCTGGGCGGCGAACGCCTGCACAGCTTGCCAATCGACGATGCCGCGCTGGATCAGGCCTGTGCCGCCGACGGCCGGGTTGGCGAGGTGTACCGCATGGCCCGGGACATTCAGGAAACTCAGGCCGAACTGATCGAAAGCACCTTCCCCAAGCTCAATCGCTGCCTGACTGGCTATGACTTGGCGCACCTGCGTGACGAACAGGGCCGGTTCAACCTCAACAGCGTGCTATGCGGCGCCGAAGGCTCGTTGGGCTATGTGGTGGAAGCCAAGCTCAATGTGCTGCCGATCCCCAAGTACGCGGTGTTGGTCAACGTCCGCTACGCGAGCTTCATGGATGCCCTGCGCGATGCCAATGCGCTGATGGCGCAGAAGCCGCTGTCGATCGAGACGGTGGATTCCAAAGTGCTGATGCTGGCGATGAAGGACATCGTCTGGCACAGCGTCGCCGAATACTTCCCGGCCGACCCCGAGCGCCCGACCCTGGGTATCAACCTGGTGGAGTTCTGTGGCGACGAGCCGTCCGAGGTCAATGCCCGGGTTCAGGCCTTCATCGAACACCTGCAGCGCGACACTGGCGTCGAGCGCCTGGGCCATACCCTGGCCGAAGGCGCTGAGGCGGTGACTCGGGTGTACACCATGCGCAAGCGCTCGGTGGGCCTGCTGGGCAACGTCGAAGGCGAAGTGCGTCCTCAGCCGTTCGTGGAAGACACCGCTGTGCCGCCGGAGAAGCTGGCCGATTACATTGCCGACTTCCGCGCGCTGCTCGACGGCTATGGGTTGGCCTATGGCATGTTCGGGCACGTCGATGCCGGCGTGTTGCACGTGCGCCCGGCGCTGGACATGAAAGACCCGGCCCAGGCCGCGCTGGTCAAGCCCATCTCCGATGCCGTGGCGGCCCTGACCAAAAGCTACGGCGGCCTGCTGTGGGGCGAGCACGGCAAGGGCCTGCGCTCGGAATACGTGCCGGAATACTTCGGCGAACTTTACCCGGCGCTGCAGCGCCTGAAAGGCGCCTTCGACCCGCACAACCAGCTCAACCCCGGCAAGATCTGCACCCCGCCGGACAGTGCCGAAGGCCTGACCAAGGTCGACGGCGTGACCCTGCGCGGTGACCTCGACCGCACCATCGACGAGCGCGTGTGGCAGGACTTCCCCAGCGCCGTGCACTGCAACGGCAACGGCGCCTGTTACAACTACGACCCCAACGACGCCATGTGCCCGTCGTGGAAGGCTACCCGTGAGCGCCAGCATTCGCCCAAGGGGCGTGCCTCGCTGATGCGCGAATGGCTGCGCTTGCAGGGCGAAGCGAACATCGATGTGCTGGCGGCGGCACGCAACAAGGTGTCCTGGCTCAAGGGGCTGCCGGCACGCTTGCGCAACAACCGCGCCCGCAGCCAGGGGCAGGAAGACTTTTCCCATGAGGTGTACGACGCCATGGCTGGCTGCCTGGCGTGCAAGTCGTGCGCTGGCCAGTGCCCGATCAAGGTCAACGTGCCGGACTTCCGCTCACGGTTCCTGGAGCTGTACCACGGCCGCTATCAGCGCCCGATGCGCGATTATCTGATCGGCTCGCTGGAGTTCACCATTCCGTATCTGGCCCATGCGCCGGGCCTGTACAACGCGGTGATGGGCTCGAAGTGGGTGAGCAAGTTGCTGGCGGATAAGGTCGGGATGGTCGACAGCCCGTTGATCAGCCGTTTCAACTTCCAGTCCACCCTGACCCGTTGCCGCGTCGGCGTGGCCAGTGTGCCCGCGCTGCGCGAGCTGACGCCTGCCCAGCGCGAGCGCAGCATCGTGCTGGTACAGGATGCCTTCACCCGTTACTTCGAAACGCCGCTGCTGGCCGCGTTCATCGAGCTGGCTCACCGCCTGGGCCACCGGGTGTTCCTGGCGCCCTACAGCGCCAACGGCAAGCCGCTGCACGTGCAAGGCTTCCTTGGCGCTTTCGCCAAGGCCGCCATTCGCAATGCCACCCAGCTCAAGGCCCTGGCCGACTGTGGTGTGCCGTTGGTGGGCCTGGACCCGGCGATGACCCTGGTCTATCGCCAGGAATACCAGAAGGTACCTGGCCTGGATGGTTGCCCGACGGTGCTGTTGCCGCAAGAGTGGCTGATGAATGTGCTGCCCGAGCAGGCGCCCACCGCGCCTGGCAATTTCCGACTGATGGCGCACTGCACCGAGAAGACCAATGTGCCGGCCAGCACCAAGCAATGGGAACAGGTATTTGCTCGCCTGGGCCTGAAGCTGGTGACCGAGGCCACCGGTTGCTGCGGCATGTCCGGTACCTATGGCCACGAAGCGCGCAACCAAGACACCTCGCGGACCATCTTCGAGCAGTCGTGGGCGACCAAGCTGGACAAGGAAGGTGAGCCCCTGGCGACCGGTTATTCGTGCCGCAGCCAGGTCAAGCGCATGACCGAGCGGCAGATGCGCCACCCGCTGGAAGTGGTGTTGCAGTACGCACAGCGCTGAACCTCAGGCCCCTATCGCCAGCAAGCTGGCTCCCACAGATACCGCGCAGATCCCAATATGTGCACGGTCCCCTGTGGGAGCCGGCGTGCCGGCGATAGGGCCGGTAATGCCACTGCCACACTCAGGCTTCGCGCACCTTGTTACGCCCCGTTCGCGCCTGCCTGTACAGATACAAACTCAACACCAGCCCACAACACGCCGCCGCCGCCGCAAACAGGAACATCGAAGCAAACCCGAACCCCGACGCCACCGCTCCCACCAACGGCCCGGTAATCCCCAGCGACAAGTCGATGAACAGCGAATACGCCCCTACTGCCGCCCCGCGGTTGGCTGCCGTCACCTGGTTCACCGCTTCCACCCCCAGCGCCGGGAAGACCAGCGAGAAGCCGAACCCACTCAATGCCGCACCCGCCAGCGCCATCTCTGCACTGGGCGCAAGCCACAGCATCAGCAGGCCAAGGGTTTCCACCGACAGGCAGGCGATGGCCACGCGAAACCCGCCAATGCGGTTGATCAGGTTGCCGAACAGCAACCGCGCACTGATGAAACTCGCACCGAACAGGCTCAATGTCAGGGCCGCATTGGCCCAGCCGCGGCTGGAATAGTACAAGGTGATGAAAGTGGCGATGGTGCCGAAGCCGATCGAGCCCAGGGCCAGTCCCGATCCATGCGGGAACACTTTACCGAGCACTCGCAGGAACGGCAGGCGCACGCCGCTGACGATCGGTGCGGCGCGTTTCGGCCAGGCCAGCAGCAGGCCGATGACGCCCAGCAAGATGATGCTCGCGCCCATGCTCCACAGCCCCAGGCTCTTGACCATCAGCACACCCAGCGGTGCGCCGACGGCCAGTGCGCCATAGCTGGCGATGCCGTTCCAGGAAATGACCTTGGCGGTGTTATCGGCGCCGACCCGGCCGATGCCCCAGCCAATCGAGCCAGAGCCCACCAGGCTCTCGGCGCTGCCCAACACCAGGCGGCCCACCAGCAGGCAGGCCAGGCTGACCCAGGGCAGGTGGGTAAGGAAGGCACAGGCCAGCATGAACACGCCGCTCAGGCCGCAGCCAAACAAGCCGTACATGACCGCCTTCTTGCTGCCCAGATTGTCGATGATGCGGCTGGCAGTGGGGCGGCTGAGTAGGGTGGCCAGGTACTGCACGCTGATTACCAGGCCTGCGACCACGGTGCTGAAGCCCAGGTCGTTGTGTACATAGCCAGGCAACACGGCCAGGGGAATGCCGATGTTCAGGTAGCCGATGAAGGTGAACAGGACGATGGAGACCACTTGCAGGGTGATCGCAAAGGAGGAGGGGGAACGCTGTGGCATAGAAGGGCCGTAACCGCTGAAGCATGATGCTGGCCATGATACCGGGCCTGACCGGACTGTGGGGTGAAGCTTTCACAGTCCGGTCAGGCCCGGAAGGTCAATCGGTATAGGGCAGTAACCAGGTCACGCTGAAATCGGCGCTGGGGTGGTCCAGGCGCAGGCGCGGGAGTACATAGCCGCCGCAGGAGCGGCAGGTGTCGAACAGGGTGAAAACATGAATGTATTGGACTTGGTCGTGCTGCGTCAGCAAATGTGCATTCAGCGTGGAGGCTATCAAGCGTTCCGAGTCCAAGGTGCGTACGTGGGTGCTCTCGATCAGCTGATCGCTGCGGCGCAATACCGGCAGTTGGGTGAACCGGGGGGCTGGCGCCTGATCTCGCATGTGTGCGCGTGCATCGATAAAGGTGACAGGCGGCTGCGGTGTCAGTGCATTGTCCTGGCTGAACAGTTCGAAATCCAGAATATAGCCCGGTCGCCGTGACTCTGGTGGGTAGAGCACGTCGAGCAGTGGGCCAGGGCCTGGTGTCGTGGCTCTGGGGTGTCGAACGCATCACGTCGTATCAGGCATTGCTGGTCCGCCCACAGCGATTGGGCAAAGCTGCTGATGCTGTAAGGGGCCGCAGTCGGCGTCCAGTGGGCAAGCGGATCGGCTGCGGTCAGCAGCTTTCTGGCCAGGGTCGTGTAGACGTGTCTTGAGGTCGTGAGGGCCTGACAGTTCACTGTGCAACACGAGGTTTTGCGTGTCGACTGCACTGATCAGTGTGTGCAGCTCATCGTACGGTTTCTCCGGTGACATGGCGTTGGCTCCTGTTGGAAGGGGCCGTCAATGTGCTTACCGGTGGCAAAGGCGAGGTGTTAGCAGGGTAGGGGCAGAGGCCGGGCGGTGTGAAAACGTGATGACGGGGGTTGCCCGCAGGTCAGCCGTTTTCACACAGTCAACGGGAGTGCGCGGTTATTCCTGATCAGCGCTGGATTGATCGTCGCCATCCTCGACGGCAGGCGTCGGTTCGGAGTGGGCGGCAACGGTTGGCTCTTCGGGGTTCAGGCTTGGGAAGGGAAGATTCGGGATTTCATGCATCTCGTCGTTCCTCGCAAGTGTGAGTGAAAAGTCTGCGCCAGGCGCGGTTCGAGCTTCGCAAAGCTGGGGCAGGATACACAAGTCTGGATGACAGTTTGCATTTTTTCCCCGTCGCTGGTCGGTTTTGCGGGCGGATACCGGACATTCAGCCCACGAAAAAGGGGCCGCGATGCGGCCCCTTTCTCTGCTCGAGCACTGCTTACTTGCGGCCTTCAGCCGTCTCGGCAACCTTGTCTGTGCGGGCGCACATGATGAAGTCGTTGCGGTGCAGGCCCTTGATCGAGTGGCTCCACCAGGTCACGGTGACCTTGCCCCACTCGGTCATCAGGCCTGGGTGGTGGCCTTCGGCTTCAGCGATCTCACCCACGGCATTGGTGAATGCCAGGGCGTGCTTGAAGTTCTTGAACAGGAACACGCGCTCCAGCTCCATATGGCCGTCGCGTACTTCGATGTTCCAGTCCGGGATCTCACGGATCAGTTCGGCCAGTTCCTCGTCGGTGACTTTCGGCGCGTCGGCCCGGCAGGCTTCGCAATGGGCTTGGTTCAAGGCATTCATGGGTAGTTATCCGGTTCGAGTTGTTATGGGAGGGCTCAGGCAGCCTGCTTGGGTGGAAACTTCGGCGCGTGCAGCCCCAGCTGCATGGCTTGCTGGACCATGCCCATGATGTCTTCGTGGGCCAGGTCGAACAGGCGCTTGAGATTCGGCAGCACGAAGTAAAGCGGCTGCAGAATGTCGATGCGATAGGGGGTGCGCATGGCTTCGATCGGGTCGAAGGCCTGGTGCTCGGGTTCGCCAGACAGGCTGTAGACAGTCTCCTTGGGCGAGGAGAGGATGCCGCCGCCGTAGATCTTGCGACCTTGGGGCGTTTCCATCAGGCCGAACTCGATGGTCATCCAGTACAGCCGCGCCAGAAACACGCGCTGTTCCTTGGTCGCGGCCAGGCCGAGCTTGCCGTAGGTATGGGTGAATTCGGCGAACCAGGGGTTGGTCAGCAGCGGGCAGTGGCCGAAGATTTCGTGGAAGATGTCCGGTTCCTGCAGGTAGTCCAGTTCTTCCGGGGTGCGGATGAAAGTGGCAACCGGGAAGCGTTTGCTGGCCAACAGTTCGAAGAAAGTCTGGAAGGGGATCAGCGCCGGTACTCGGGCAACTTGCCAGCCGGTGGTGGCGCCCAGCACCTTGTTGACCTCGCCCAGCTGTGGAATGCGGTCATGGGGCAGCTTGAGCTGGTCGATGCCGTCCAGGTATTCCTGGCAGGCGCGGCCTTCGATCACCTTGAGCTGGCGGGTGATCAGCGTATTCCACACCGCATGCTCTTGCTGCGGGTAGTCGATAAAACCGTGCGCATCGGGCTCGCGTGCCACGTATTGCGTCTGTTTCATGTGGCTCTCCTGGTGAGGGCATTCTTGTTATGTCCACGACATGCATCAGGAATATCCCGCAATCGGACGATTTGCACGGGGTGGGCGGGCACTGGCAGCTTGCCGCTGCCCCTGAGTTCGTAACGATAATTTTACAAAATGCGCGGCATGCCGGAAAATTCGGCTCATCGAGCTGGCGTAATCGGCGTTTTTGTCAGCTTATCTTTACGACTTTTCCGCGCGGGGTTGAAAAACTTCGGCGTTTCGAGAGCTCTCATGCGTATCAAAGTGCATTGCCAGAACCGCATCGGCATCCTTCGCGACATTCTCAACCTGCTGGTGGAGTACGGCATCAACGTGCTGCGCGGCGAAGTGGGGGGAGATCACGGCAATGCCATCTACCTGCACTGTCCGAACCTCATCAACCTGCAGTTCCAGGCGCTACGGCCGAAGTTCGAATCGATTGCCGGCGTGTTCGGAGTCAAGCGTGTCGGGCTGATGCCCAGCGAGCGGCGGCACATGGAGTTGAACGCGCTGCTGGGGGCGTTGGACTTTCCGGTGCTGTCGGTGGACATGGGGGGCAGCATCGTCGCCGCCAACCGTACTGCGGCGCAGCTGCTTGGCGTGCGCGTCGACGAGGTGCCGGGCATGCCGTTGGCGCGCTATGTGGAGGATTTCGACCTGCCAGAGCTGGTACGGGCCAACAAGTCGCGGATCAATGGCCTGCGCATCAAGGTCAAGGGCGATGTGTTCCTGGCCGACATCGCGCCGTTGCAGTCCGAGCACGATGACAGCGAGGCCCTGGCCGGCGCGGTGCTCACTCTGCATCGTGCAGACCGCATCGGCGAGCGTATATACAACGTGCGCAAGCAGGAGCTGCGGGGCTTTGACAGTATCTTCCAGAGTTCGCGTGTCATGGCGGCGGTGGTGCGCGAGGCGCGGCGCATGGCGCCTCTGGACGCACCGCTGCTGATCGAAGGCGAAACCGGCACTGGCAAGGAGTTGCTGGCCCGTGCCTGCCATCTCGCCAGCCCACGTGGGCAGGCACCGCTGATGGCGCTCAATTGCGCGGGCTTGCCGGAGTCCATGGCCGAGACCGAGCTGTTCGGTTATGGCCCAGGCGCTTTCGAGGGGGCCCGGGCCGAAGGCAAGCTGGGGCTGCTGGAGCTGACGGCGGGCGGCACGTTGTTCCTCGACGGGGTGGGGGAGATGAGCCCCCGTCTGCAAGTGAAACTGCTGCGTTTTTTGCAGGACGGATGCTTCCGTCGGGTAGGCAGTGATGAAGAGGTGTACCTCGACGTGCGGGTAATCTGCGCGACCCAGGTCGACCTGTCCGAGTTGTGTGCCCGTGGCGAATTCCGCCAGGACCTGTACCACCGCCTCAATGTGCTGTCGCTGCATATCCCGCCGCTGCGCGAGTGCATGGATGGGCTCGAGGGGCTGGTGCAGCACTTTCTCGATCAGGCCAGCCGGCAGATCGGCTGCGCCATGCCGCGCCTGGCGCCGGCGGCGATGGACAAACTGGCGCAATACCATTGGCCGGGCAATGTACGGCAACTGGAAAACGTATTGTTCCAGGCCGTGTCGCTATGCGAAGGCGGGGTGGTGAAGAGCGAACATATCCGTTTGCCGGATTATGGCGTGCGTCAACCGTTGGGGGAGTTTTCGCTGGAGGGGGATCTTTCGCAGATTGTCGGACGTTTCGAGAAGGCGGTATTGGAAAGTTTGATGAGTGAATACCCAAGTAGCCGCGCATTGGGAAAAAGATTGGGTGTTTCGCACACGACCATCGCCAACAAGTTGCGCGATTATTCCCTTGGCAAGTCGGCCGAATGAATTAAATGGCGAAGGGGCCCGCAGGCCCCTTTTCTAGAACTCAGCCGTTCGAGCAGCCGTTCCCCATCACGCGGTATTCAAGAATGTGCTTCTGGCCCTTGGAGTCCTCGTAGGTCATGCGGGCAGGCACGACTTCGCAGACATTCGGCACTTCGCTCATGGAAATAACGCGAGCGATGTCCAGGTGCTGCGAGTAACTGTACTGTTCAACCGGAATCTGCTCGACATCATTTGCCTCGCCGGCCATCGCCGTGCTGCAAAGGCCGCCAAGTACCAATACCAGTAAAGCTTTCATTTTCTATTTACCTGTCTAAGGTCGTGAGGGGGCACGCGGCGCTTGTGGCGCCGCGATTACTGCCAAGTTTTCAACTAGAGATTAGAGAGGGATTAACGTTTGCCTTCGTGGGGGCTGTTACCAGTAGTTAATCGCCTTGCCGTTGCTGGCGAGGTGAATCTTATGCCTCGGTAACTAAGGGAAACAGACAGTGTTTTGATAAAGTTTTTTCGCCTTTTGACAGAATCTGTAACAATCGCTTGGCAAGATGCCCATCATTTTCCCCTCGCCGGGCCGCCGGCCGCGGCCTAGAGCGGTCGCCTCGACGCTCTGAAAAAAATCCTGCCCTCGCTACTACCATCGTCGAATGGCTTTTGCCGCTCTGGTACAGTTACAAACGATTCCATACAAAAACAACTATTACACCGAGGTAACACAGATGAGTGCGGCTCCACTGTATCCCGTTCGTCCCGAGGTTGCGGCCACTACCCTGACCGACGAGGCCACCTACAAGGCCATGTACCAGCAATCGGTGATCAACCCGGACGGCTTCTGGCGCGAGCAGGCCCAGCGCCTCGACTGGATCAAGCCATTCACCAAGGTCAAGCAGACCTCGTTCGACGACCACCATGTCGACATCAAGTGGTTCGCCGACGGCACCCTGAACGTGTCCTCCAACTGCCTGGACCGCCACCTCGAAACCCGCGGCGACCAGCTGGCCATCATCTGGGAAGGCGACGACCCTTGCGAACACCGCAACATCACCTACCGTGAACTGCACGAGCAGGTCTGCAAGTTCGCCAACGCCCTGCGCGGCCAGGATGTGCACCGCGGTGACGTCGTCACCATCTACATGCCGATGATCCCCGAAGCCGTGGTGGCCATGCTGGCCTGCGCCCGCATCGGCGCGATCCACTCCGTGGTGTTCGGTGGCTTCTCGCCGGAAGCCCTGGCCGGGCGGATCATCGACTGCAAGTCGAAAGTCGTCATCACCGCCGACGAAGGCGTGCGCGGTGGCCGTCGTACCCCGCTCAAGGCCAACGTCGACCTGGCGCTGACCAACCCTGAAACCAGCAGCGTGCAGAAGATCATCGTGTGCAAGCGCACCGGTGGCGACATCGCCTGGCACCAGCACCGTGACATCTGGTACGAAGACCTGATGAAAGTTGCCTCCAGCCACTGCGCGCCGAAAGAGATGGGCGCCGAGGAAGCGCTGTTCATCCTGTATACCTCCGGCTCCACCGGCAAGCCCAAGGGCGTGCTGCACACCACCGGCGGCTACCTGGTGTACGCCGCGCTCACCCACGAGCGCGTGTTCGACTACCGCCCGGGCGAAGTCTACTGGTGCACCGCCGACGTCGGCTGGGTCACCGGCCACAGCTACATCGTCTACGGCCCGCTGGCCAACGGCGCGACCACCCTGCTGTTCGAAGGCGTACCGAACTACCCGGACATCACCCGTGTGTCGAAGATCGTCGACAAGCACAAGGTCAACATCCTCTACACCGCCCCCACCGCCATCCGCGCGATGATGGCCGAGGGCGAGGCCGCCGTGGCCGGGGCCGACGGCTCCAGCCTGCGCCTGCTGGGCTCGGTGGGCGAGCCGATCAACCCCGAAGCCTGGAACTGGTACTACAAGACCGTGGGCAAGGAACGCTGCCCGATCGTCGACACCTGGTGGCAGACCGAGACCGGTGGCGTGCTGATCAGCCCGCTGCCGGGCGCCACGGCGCTCAAGCCAGGCTCGGCGACCCGCCCGTTCTTCGGCGTGGTGCCGGCGCTGGTGGACAACCTGGGCAACCTGATCGAGGGCGCCGCCGAAGGCAACCTGGTGATCCTCGATTCGTGGCCAGGCCAGTCGCGTTCGCTGTACGGCGACCATGACCGCTTCGTCGACACCTACTTCAAGACCTTCCGTGGCATGTACTTCACCGGCGACGGCGCACGCCGCGACGAGGATGGCTACTACTGGATCACCGGCCGTGTGGACGATGTGCTGAACGTGTCCGGGCACCGCATGGGTACCGCCGAGATCGAAAGCGCCATGGTCGCCCACAGCAAGGTGGCCGAGGCCGCAGTGGTGGGCGTGCCGCACGACATCAAGGGGCAAGGCATCTACGTGTACGTCACCCTCAATGCCGGCGAGGAACCGAGCGAGCAGTTGCGCCTGGAGCTGAAGAACTGGGTGCGCAAGGAGATCGGGCCGATCGCCTCGCCGGATGTGATCCAGTGGGCGCCGGGGCTGCCGAAAACGCGCTCGGGCAAGATCATGCGGCGGATCCTGCGCAAGATCGCCACGGGTGAATACGATGCGCTGGGGGATATCTCGACCCTGGCTGACCCGGGTGTGGTGCAGCACCTGATCGATACCCGCAAGGCGATGAACCTGGCTACGGCCTAAGGCTCAGGGTCGTCTGTAAAAACCCCGCTCGGGTAACCGGCGGGGTTTTTGCTTTACTGTTACCCGACATTCATCGGTAACTCTTATGTCACCGCCTATGCCTAAAAACGAGGCGGCAGGAAACATTTCTGACCCATTCAGGTGCGATGTTGTAGGCATTTTTTGCAACGTAGCACGCTGTACTTGCCGTAACTCAAGGCTTTGCCAATAATAGGCCCAGTAATTGCTAGTCCCATGGGTTCTATTTCTTGCGCTCTTGCATACTCTGCAATGGCTGTCAACCTCGCCCGCTGCGGTTTCAAGCGCTTCTGTAAGTAGTTGTCGCTTTGAAGAAATATCGACTACCGGGCTGTCGTTAAAATGCCACTCACTCGCTCGTGGTCTGCGACCTTGGTCGAACCCTGCGCGGCTCGCGTTGTACCCATTCGCATATCGGGCAGTTGTTACCCTGCCTTGTATTGCCCCGTACCGATGGAGTTACCTGATGAAGAAGCTCGCACTGCTTGGCGCCCTGGCGCTTTCCGTGTTTTCCCTGGTGTCGCAGGCCGATGAAAAGCCGTTGAAGATCGGTATCGAAGCCGCCTACCCACCCTTCGCCTTCAAGCAGCCCGACGGCAACATCGCCGGTTTCGACTACGACATCGGCAACGCCCTGTGTGAAGAAATGAAAGCCAAGTGCACCTGGGTCGAGCAGGAGTTCGACGGCCTGATCCCGGCGCTGAAGGTGCGCAAGATCGACGCCATCCTGTCGTCGATGTCGATCACCGAAGACCGCAAGAAGTCGGTCGACTTCACCAAGCGCTACTACCTGACTCCAGCTCGCCTGGTGATGAAGGAAGGTACCGCCGTGAGCGAGAGCCTGGATGAGCTCAAGGGCAAGAAGATCGGCGTGCAGCGCGGTTCGATCCATGATCGTTTCGCCAAGGAAGTGCTGGCGCCCAAAGGTGCCACCGTCGTGCCTTACGGTACCCAGAACGAAATCTACCTGGACGTCGCCGCCGGCCGCCTGGACGGCACCGTGGCCGACGCCACCCTGCTCGACGATGGTTTCCTGAAGACCGACGCCGGCAAGGGCTTCGCCTTCGTGGGCCCATCGTTCACCGACGTGAAGTACTTCGGTGACGGCGTCGGCATTGCCGTGCGCAAGGGTGACGATGCCAACCGCGAGCGCATCAACAAGGCGATCGACGCGATTCGTGCCAACGGCAAGTACAAAGAAATCGAGAAGAAGTACTTCAACTTCGATATCTACGGTCCAGACTCGAACTAAGACGTCGAGTTTCACCTGTGCAATGGTGCAAACAGCAGAGGCTCTGAGGTTTGCACCATTTTTCATTCTCTAGGTCGAGGACCTCATCATGTTGAAAGGCTACGGGGCAGTCATCCTCGACGGGGCGTGGCTGACGCTGCAGCTCGCCCTGTCGTCGATGGCCCTGGCCATCGTGCTCGGCCTGATCGGCGTGGCGCTGCGCTTGTCGCCTGTGCGCTGGCTGGCCTGGTTGGGCGATATGTACGCCACGGTGATCCGTGGTATTCCGGACCTGGTTTTGATCCTGCTGATCTTCTACGGCGGGCAGGACATCATCAACCGTGTGGCGCCGCTGGTCGGCTATGACGATTACATCGACCTGAACCCGCTGGTGGCGGGTATCGGTACCCTGGGCTTCATCTTTGGCGCCTACCTGTCGGAAACCTTCCGTGGTGCCTTCCTCGGTATTCCCAAGGGCCAGGCCGAAGCCGGCGTGGCCTATGGCATGAGCAATCGCCAGGTGTTCTTCCGCATCCTGGTGCCACAGATGATCCGCCTGGCGATTCCGGGCTTCACCAACAACTGGCTGGTGTTGACCAAGGCCACGGCGCTGATCTCGGTGGTCGGCCTGCAGGACATGATGTTCAAGGCCAAGCAGGCGGCAGACGCCACCCGCGAACCCTTCACCTTCTTCCTGGCGGTGGCGGCGTTGTACCTGGTGATCACCAGCGTCTCGCTGCTGGCCCTGAAGTATCTCGAGAAGCGCTACTCGGTGGGCGTCAAGGTGGCTGAGCTATGATTTTCGACTACAACGTCATCTGGGAAGCCATGCCGCTGTACCTGGGTGGCCTGCTGACCACCCTCAAGCTGCTGGCGCTGTCGCTGCTGTTCGGCCTGCTCGCGGCCGTGCCGCTGGGGCTGATGCGGGTATCCAAGCAGCCGCTGGTGAACATGAGCGCCTGGCTGTACACCTACGTCATCCGTGGTACGCCGATGCTGGTGCAGCTGTTCCTGATCTACTACGGCCTTGCACAGTTCGAAGCGGTGCGCGAAAGCATCTTCTGGCCGTGGCTGTCCAGTGCGACCTTCTGCGCCTGCCTGGCCTTCGCCGTCAATACCAGCGCGTACACCGCCGAGATCATCGCCGGCAGCCTCAAGGCCACGCCCCATGGCGAGATCGAGGCAGCCAAGGCCATGGGCATGTCGCGCATGAAGATGTACCGCCGCATCCTGTTGCCTTCAGCCTTGCGCCGGGCGCTGCCGCAGTACAGCAACGAAGTGATCATGATGCTGCAGACCACCAGCCTGGCGTCGATCGTGACCCTGATCGACATCACCGGTGCCGCGCGCACGGTCAATGCCCAGTACTACCTGCCTTTCGAGGCCTACATCACGGCGGGCGTGTTCTACCTGTGCCTGACCTTCATCCTGGTGCGCCTGTTCAAGCTGGCCGAACGCCGTTGGCTCGGCTACCTGGCGCCGCGCAAGCACTGAACGCTCTGTGAGAACCGACAGCATGTACAAACTCGAAGTCCAAGACCTGCACAAGCGCTACGGCAGCCATGAAGTGCTCAAGGGTGTATCCCTGGCGGCCAAGGCAGGCGATGTGATCAGCATCATCGGCTCCAGCGGTTCGGGCAAGTCGACCTTCCTGCGCTGCATCAACCTGCTCGAGCAGCCGCACGCAGGCAAGATCCTGCTCAACAACGAAGAGCTGAAGATGGTTGCCGGCAAGGACGGCGCACTCAAGGCGGCCGACCCGCGCCAGTTGCAGCGCATGCGCTCGCGCCTGTCGATGGTGTTCCAGCATTTCAATCTGTGGTCGCACATGACTGCGCTGGAAAACATCATCGAAGCGCCGGTGCACGTGCTCGGGGTGAGCAAGAAGGAAGCCCTGGAGAAGGCCGAGCACTACCTGGCCAAAGTTGGTGTCGCGCACCGCAAGGATGCTTTCCCCGGCCATATGTCCGGTGGTGAGCAGCAGCGCGTGGCCATTGCCCGCGCCCTGGCCATGGAGCCGGAAGTGATGCTGTTCGACGAGCCGACCTCGGCGCTGGACCCGGAGCTGGTGGGCGATGTGCTCAAGGTCATGCAGGCCCTGGCCCAGGAAGGCCGGACCATGGTGGTGGTGACCCACGAGATGGGCTTTGCCCGCGAGGTATCCAACCAACTGGTGTTTCTGCACAAAGGTCTGGTCGAAGAAACCGGTTGCCCGCGCGAAGTGCTGGCCAACCCGCAATCCGAGCGGCTCAAGCAGTTTCTCTCGGGCAGCCTGAAGTAAAGGCTGCATCTTTGCACCAGAATAGGGCATGCTGCGCAGCGAGCGCGGCCTGCCCCCGGCGCCACAGACGCGAACGACCTCAGGTTTCGGACCTTACCCTATGACCACCCAGCGAATCGGTTTTCTCATCTGGCCAAGCACCAAGCCTCTGACTCTGGCGCTGGCGGAGGAAGTATTGCAGGTGGCCCAGCGGGTGCATCCGGACGTGGTCTACGAGCTGGCCTTTCTTCAGGCCGAGCCTGCAGAAGAGGGCGCCTGGCGCCTGCCGGGCGAGCCGTGGAATGGCCGGTTGGAGGGGTGTCACAAGCTGTTCCTGCTGGCGGATGATCTGCCGCAGGCGATCGGCTCGGCGCTCTCTTCGGCGCTCAAGCAGGTGGCACGCAGTGGCTGCATGATTGGCGGTTTGTCCGCTGGGGTGTACCCGCTGGCCATGCTCGGGCTGCTCGATGGCTACCGCGCCGCTGTGCACTGGCGCTGGCAGGACGATTTTGCCGAGCGCTTCCCCAAGGTCATTGCCACCAGCCACCTGTTCGACTGGGACCGTGATCGCCTGACCGCCTGTGGCGGCATGGCGGTTACCGACCTGCTGCTGGCGGTACTGGCCCGTGATCATGGTGCGGAGCTGGCGGGTGCGGTGTCCGAGGAGCTGGTGGTCGAGCGTATTCGCGAAGGTGGCGAGCGCCAGCGTATTCCGCTGCAGAATCGCCTGGGTTCCAGTCACCCTAAGCTGACCCAGGCGGTGCTGTTGATGGAGGCCAACATCGAAGAGCCGCTGACTACCGACGAAATCGCCCAGCACGTGTGCGTGTCGCGGCGTCAGCTTGAACGGATCTTCAAGCAGTATCTGAACCGCGTGCCAAGCCAGTATTACCTGGAGCTGCGCCTGAACAAGGCGCGGCAGATGCTGATGCAGACCAGCAAGTCGATCATCCAGATCGGCTTGTCCTGCGGATTCTCCTCGGGGCCGCATTTCTCCAGTGCCTATCGCAACTTCTTCGGTGCCACGCCGCGCGAAGACCGTAACCAGCGGCGCAGCAGCAGCCCGTTCGAGTTGAGTTCGGCGCCTGCGGAAAAGGGCTGATGTGCCTGAGGGTGCATGCCTTGAGTTTTAGGGCGGCCATGAGGCCGAGCGCCGCCCGCGCGGCGCATCGCGGATAAATCCGCTCCTACATTTGTTGCAACGTACCTATGCCTGATAGGCCATGGTTGCCAGCCTTGTTGGCTCGACGCGATTTCTCGGCGGGCGCCAAAGGCGGACAACCATGGCCTGACAGACTGTGGCACGTTGCAACCAATGTGGGAGCGGATTCATCCGCGATGCGCCGCGCGGGCGGCGCTCGATTTCCGCTGCACCAAAAAATCCACGCCCTACACCCACAGCCCCCCCTCCAATTGAATGTGAACACCCGTTCACCCAGCCCCCTCTCAGCCGGTACACTGCGCGATTGCGACAGTGTTTGTCGCATTGCCGAAAGCCTGGCCAAAACTGGGTTTTGCGCTGTAACAAGTTGTCGCTTGGCCGCAAGGACAGGCGCGGATCAGTCCTTACAATCCCCCCATCGCTCGCCACTTCCAGGCCAGCGTTCCTCTTCAGGAGACTCAGATGTCCGTTGAGCAAGCCCCGGTGCAACGTGCCGATTTCGACCAGGTCATGGTTCCCAACTATTCTCCGGCGGCCTTCATTCCTGTGCGAGGCGAGGGTTCCCGCGTGTGGGATCAATCGGGGCGTGAGCTCATCGACTTTGCCGGCGGCATCGCGGTGAACGCCCTGGGCCATTGCCACCCGGCGCTGGTCAAGGCCCTGACCGAACAGGCCAACACCCTCTGGCACGTCTCCAACGTCTTCACCAACGAGCCGGCCCTTCGCCTGGCACACAAGCTGGTCGACGCCACCTTCGCCGAGCGTGCCTTCTTCTGCAACTCCGGCGCCGAGTCCAACGAGGCCGCCTTCAAGCTGGCCCGTCGCGTGGCCCATGACCGCTTCGGCCCGGACAAGCACGAAATCATCGCCACCGTGAACAGCTTCCACGGTCGCACCCTGTTCACCGTGAGCGTCGGCGGCCAGCCAAAGTACTCCGATGGTTTCGGCCCGAAGATCACCGGCATCAGCCATGTGCCCTACAACGACCTGGAAGCGCTGAAAGCGCAGATTTCCGACAAGACCTGCGCCGTGGTGATCGAACCGATCCAGGGCGAGAGCGGCGTGGTGCCGGCCGACAAGGCCTACCTGGAAGGTGCGCGCAAACTGTGTGACGAGCACAAGGCCCTGCTGATCTTCGACGAAGTGCAGACCGGCGTCGGCCGTACCGGATCGCTGTATGCCTACCAGCACTACGGCGTGACCCCGGACATCCTCACCAGCGCCAAGAGCTTGGGCGGTGGTTTCCCGATCGGTGCCATGCTCACCACCAGCGACATCGCCAAGCACCTGGCCGTCGGTACCCATGGCACCACCTATGGCGGCAACCCGCTGGGCTGCGCCGTGGCCTGCGCCGTGCTGGACGTGATCAACACCCCGCAAACCCTGGCAGGTATCAAGGCCAAGCACGAACGCTTCAAGACCCGCCTGGAGAAGATCGGCCAGCAGGCCGGCCTGTTCACCCAGGTGCGTGGTGTCGGCCTGCTGATCGGCTGCGTGCTGAGCGACGCCTGGAAGGGCAAGGCCAAGGACATCCTCAATGCGGCCGAAAAAGAAGGCGTGATGGTGCTGCAGGCCGGCCCGGACGTGGTGCGCTTCGCGCCAAGCCTGGTGGTCGAAGATGCCGATATCGATGAAGGCCTGGACCGCTTCGAGCGCGCCGTGGCCAACCTGATCAAGGGCTGATACCCCTGCGATCTGCTCGCCGGTGCCAGAGGGCGTCGGCGAACCCTGATTTCCACAGCGGGTGCGTGCTTGCAGGCGCCCGCCGTTTTCTCGCGCCGTCGTGCACGGCCAGTTTTTCCAAAGGAGTGACACCATGCTGGTGATGCGCCCCGCGCAAATGGCTGATCTGAACGAAGTGCAGCGCATGGCTGCGGACAGCCCCGTTGGTGTCACCTCGCTGCCGGACGATGCCGCCCGCCTGGGCGACAAGATCGCCGCCTCGGAAACCTCGTTCGCTGCCGAAGTCAGTTTCAACGGCGAGGAGAGCTACTTCTTCGTGCTCGAGGACAGCGCCACCGGCAAGCTCGCCGGGTGTTCGGCCATCGTCGCCTCGGCCGGCTATTCCGAACCGTTCTACAGCTTCCGGAACGAGACCTTCGTGCACGCCTCGCGCGAGCTGAAGATCCACAACAAGATCCACGTCCTGTCGCTGTGCCACGACCTCACCGGCAACAGCCTGCTGACCAGCTTCTACGTGCTTCCCGAACTGGTCGACAGCGGCTGGGCCGAGCTCAATTCGCGCGGCCGTCTGCTGTTCATGGCCTCGCATCCGGAGCGCTTTGCCGAGTCGGTGGTCACCGAAATCGTCGGCTACAGCGACGAGCAGGGCGAATCGCCGTTCTGGGATGCCATCGGGCGCAACTTCTTCGACCTCAACTACGCCCACGCCGAGCGCCTGTGCGGCTTGAAGAGCCGTACCTTTCTCGCCGAGCTGATGCCGCATTACCCGATCTATGTGCCACTTCTGCCGGACGCTGCGCAGGAGGCCATGGGCCAGGTACACCCGCGTGCACAGATCACCTTCGACATTCTCATGCGCGAAGGCTTCGAGACCGAGCACTACATCGACATCTTCGACGGCGGGCCGACCCTGCACGCACGGGCGTCGGGCATTCGCTCGATCGCCCAGAGCCGAGTGGTGCCGGTGAAGCTGGAAGAAGCCCCGGCCAAGGGTGGCCGCCAGTACCTGGTATGCAACGGCCAGCTGCAGGATTACCGCGCAGTGCTGCTGGAGCTGGACTGGGTGCCGGGCAAGCCGGTCGGCCTGAGCGCCGAAGCCGCCGATGCACTGGGTGTGGGCGAGGGCGCCAGCGTGCGCCTGGTCGCGGTCTGAAGCCTGGGAACAGAGTTTTGCGGTGGCGAGCGCTGCCGCACAAGGAGATAGCATGATCGTTCGTCCTGTACGCAGCAGCGATTTACCCGCGCTGATCGAATTGGCTCGCAGCACCGGGACCACCGGGCTGACCACCTTGCCGGCCAACGAGGAGCGCCTCGGGCACCGTGTCGGCTGGGCCGAGAAAAGCTTCCGTGGCGAAGCCGAGCGTGGTGATACCGACTACCTGTTCGTGCTGGAGAACGATGAAGGCATGGTGGTGGGCATCAGTGCCATCGCCGGCGCCGTCGGCCTGCGCGAGCCCTGGTACAACTACCGGGTCGGCCTGACCGTCAGCGCCTCCCAGGAGCTGAACATCTACCGCGAGATCCCGACCCTGTTCCTGGCCAACGACCTCACCGGCAACTCCGAGCTATGCTCGCTGTTCCTGCGTGGCGACTACCGCTCCGGGCTCAATGGCCGACTGCTGTCGCGAGCGCGCATGCTGTTCATCGCCGAGTTCCCCGAGCTGTTCGGCAACAAGATCATCGCCGAAATGCGTGGCATGTCCGACGAGCAGGGGCGTTCGCCGTTCTGGGAAAGCCTTGGTCGGCACTTCTTCAAGATGGAGTTCAGCCAGGCTGACTACCTCACCGGTGTGGGCAACAAGTCGTTCATTGCCGAGCTGATGCCCAAGTTCCCGCTGTACACCTGCTTCCTGTCGGAGGCGGCGCGCAATGTCATCGGCCGCGTGCACACCGACACGGAGCCTGCGCTGGCGATGCTCAAGCAAGAAGGCTTCAGCTACCAGGGCTATGTCGATATCTTCGACGCCGGCCCTGCCATCGAATGCGAAACCTCGAAGATCCGCGCCGTGCGCGAAAGCCAGACCCTGGTACTGGCCGTCGGCACGCCTGGCGATGACGCGACCCCTTACATCATTCACAACCGCAAGCGCGACGATTGCCGCATCACCGCTGCACCTGCACGCCTGGCCGCCGGCACCCTGGTGGTCGACCCATTGACCGCCAAGCGCCTGCGCATGGGTGCAGGCGACAACGTGCGCGCCGTGCCGCTGTCGGCAAGCCGGGAGGCCCAGTAAATGACCACGCATTACATCGCCGGCAACTGGCAGGCCGGCCAGGGTGAGCCCCTGCAATCGCTCAACCCGGTGACCCAGGCCGTCATCTGGCAAGGGCAGGGCGCCGTCGCCGGCCAGGTCGAAGCTGCCGTGCAGGCAGCGCGCCAGGCCTTCCCGGCCTGGGCGCAGTTGAGCCTGGAAGCGCGCATCGATGTGCTGGAAAAGTTTGCCGAGCAGCTCAAGCAGCATGCCGAGGCGCTGGCCCACTGCATTGGCGAGGAGACCGGCAAACCGCTGTGGGAGTCGGCTACCGAAGTCTCCAGCATGGTCAACAAGGTGGCGATCTCGGTGCAGAGCTACCGCGAGCGTACCGGTGAAAAGAGCGGCCCGCTGGCCGATGCCACGGCCGTGCTGCGCCACAAGCCCCATGGCGTGGTGGCGGTGTTCGGCCCTTACAACTTTCCGGGTCACCTGCCCAACGGCCATATCGTCCCGGCGCTGCTGGCGGGCAACTGCGTGGTGTTCAAGCCCAGCGAGCTGACCCCCAAGGTCGCCGAGCTGACCGTCAATTGCTGGATCGCCGCGGGCCTGCCGGCGGGGGTGCTCAACCTGATTCAGGGTGCTCGCGAAACGGGCGTGGCACTGGCTGCCAACCCGGGTATCGATGGGCTGTTCTTCACCGGCTCCAGCCGTACCGGCAACCTGCTGCACCAGCAGTTTGCCGGGCGCCCGGACAAGATCCTCGCCCTGGAAATGGGCGGCAACAACCCGCTGGTGGTCGATGAGGTCAAGGACATCGACGCAGCGGTGTACACCATCATCCAGTCGGCCTTCATCTCCGCTGGGCAGCGCTGCACGTGCGCTCGCCGGCTGCTGGTGCCTGCCGGTACCTGGGGTGATTCGCTGATCGCGCGCCTGGTCGAAGTGAGCAGAAGCCTTACCGTCGGTGCCTTCGACCAGCAACCTGCGCCGTTCATGGGGGCGGTGATCTCGCTGCAAGCGGCGCAGGCACTGGTGGCAGCGCAGGCAGAACTGGTCGACAAGGGGGCAGTGGCGTTGTTGCCACTGACCCAACCGCAGGCCAGCGCCGCGCTGCTGACCCCAGGCATTCTCGATGTCACCGCGGTGGCCGGGCGCCCGGACGAAGAGTTCTTCGGCCCGCTGTTGCAGGTGATCCGCTACGCCGACTTCGATGCCGCGATCGATGAGGCCAACAACACCCAGTACGGCCTGGCCGCTGGCCTGCTGTCCGATTCCCGTGCCCGCTACCAGTACTTCTGGCTGCGCAGCCGCGCCGGCATCGTCAACTGGAACAAGCAGCTGACCGGCGCCGCGAGCAGCGCGCCGTTCGGGGGGGTGGGCGCCAGCGGCAACCACCGCGCCAGCGCCTATTACGCGGCCGATTACTGCGCTTACCCCGTGGCTTCGCTGGAGACCGCCAGCCTTGCTTTGCCGGCGTCGCTGACGCCGGGTGTCACCTTATAACAACAGGTCACGGAGCCTAGCCGATGAAATCCTATGAAGTGAATTTTGATGGCCTGGTGGGGCCTACCCACAACTACGGCGGCCTGTCCTACGGTAACGTGGCTTCGCAGAGCAACAGCCAGCAGGCGTCCAACCCGCGTGAAGCGGCGCGCCAGGGCCTGGCGAAGATGAAGGCGCTGGCCGACATGGGCTTCCAGCAGGGTGTGCTGGCGCCCCAGGAGCGCCCAGATGTGGCCGCGTTGCGCCGCCTTGGCTTTGGCGGCAGCGATGCCGAAGTGATCCAGCGTGCTGCCAAGGAGGCCATGCCGCTGCTGGTTGCCAGTTGCTCGGCGTCAAGCATGTGGGTGGCCAATGCCGCCACCGTCAGCCCCAGCGCCGACACCGCCGATGGCCGCGTGCATTTCACCGCCGCCAATCTCAACTGCAAGTTCCACCGCAGCATCGAGCACCCGACCACCAGCCGTGTGCTGGCGGCCATGTTCAACGACGATAAGCACTTTGCCCATCACCCCGCGCTGCCTGCGGTGGCGCAGTTCGGTGACGAGGGTGCGGCCAACCACACGCGCTTCTGCCGGCGCTATGGCGAGGCAGGCGTCGAGTTCTTCGTCTATGGGCGCAGCGCTTTCGACAGCCGCTACCCAGCGCCCCAGAAGTACCCGGCGCGCCAGACCCTGGAGGCGTCCCAGGCTGTGGCCCGGCTGCATGGCCTGAGCGAAGAAGGTGTGGTCTACGCTCAACAGAACCCGGCGGTGATCGACCAGGGCGTGTTCCACAACGATGTGATTGCGGTGGGCAACGGCGAGGTACTGTTCTACCACGAGGATGCCTTCCTCGAGACTGACGCGGTGCTTGGCCAACTACAGGCTAAACTGGCCAGCAAGGGCGGCCGTTTCCAGGCCATCCGCGTGCCACGCGCAGCGGTAACGGTAGAGGATGCGGTGCGTTCCTACCTGTTCAACAGCCAGCTGCTCAGCCGCGACGACGGCTCCATGCTGCTGGTGGTGCCGGAAGAATGCCGCAACAACGAGCGGGTCTGGGCGTACCTGAACCAGTTGACCGCCCAGGGCGGCGCGGTGAAAGAGGTCAAGGTGTTCGACCTCAAGCAGAGCATGCAGAACGGCGGTGGCCCCGCCTGCCTGCGCTTGCGCGTGGCATTGAAGGAAACGGAACTGGCAGCGGTCAATCCAGGCGTTATCATGACCGCCCCGTTGTACGACACATTGCTGCAGTGGGTCGACAAGCACTACCGCGATCGCCTTGGCGAGGCGGACCTTGCTGACCCGCAGTTGCTGGTGGAATGCCGTACTGCGCTGGATGAGCTGACCCAGATCCTGAAGTTGGGCTCGGTCTATCCGTTCCAACGCCAACCTTGAAGAGAGAACTTGTAATGACCGACGCCATGCGCCTCATCCTCGAAGATTCCGACGGTACCCAGCTGGAAACCTCCTGCACGCGCTTTGCCGTGGTCTGGCAAGGCAAGGAAGTGTGGATCCAGCAAGATGGCCGCGGCCAGCTGCTGATCGGCGTGGACGTTGATGAAGGCGATACCGAGTACGCCAACCTGCTGCTGCGCCCAATGGCCACCAACCTGGTCAGCCTGCAGCTGGAGATGGAGCCGGCCGAAGTCGGCGAAGGCGATGATCACGTCCATGGCCCCGATTGCGGCCACCACCACTAAGGAAGCGCCTATGCTCGCCCTTGGCAAATTGCTTGAGCTGACCCTGACCGATCACGAGCCGGCCGAGAAGACCCAAGTGACAACCAAGGGCGTGCGGTTGCGCTGGCTGGGGGAGGGCGCACTGGAAGTGCGTCCACTGGACAGCGAGGACTGCGGGCTCGACCTGCTGCTCTCGGCCGGTATCCACGGCAATGAGACAGCGCCGATCGAACTGCTCGAACGGCTGCTGCACGGCGTGGCCAATGGCAAGATCAAGCCGAAGGCGCGGGTATTGTTCCTGTTCGGCAACCCGGCGGCGATCCGCAAGGGCGAGCGCTTCATCGAGCAGGACATCAACCGTCTGTTCAACGGTCGCCACGAACTCTCCAGCGGTTTCGAAGCGTTGCGAGCGGCAGAGCTCGAACAGTTCGCCCGGGTGTTTTTCAGCATACCCAAGCGCAGCCGCCTTCACTACGACCTGCATACCGCCATTCGTGGCTCGAAGATCGAACAGTTCGCCCTGTATCCCTATAAAGAGGGGCGCCAGCATTCGCGTTGCGAGCTGGCCCGCCTGGCTGCGGCCGGCATGGAGGCGGTGCTGCTGCAGAGCAAGTCGTCGATCACCTTCAGTGCCTTTACCTATGAACAGCTCGATGCCGAGGCATTTACCTTGGAGCTGGGCAAGGCGCGGCCGTTCGGCCAGAACGAGCAGGTCAACCTCGACAAGCTCGAAGAACGGCTGATCCGCATCATCGAGAATACCGAGCCCGAGAACGATGGTTCGCTGGACGGGCTCAAGCTGTTCAGCGTCGCCCGCGAGATCATCAAGCACAGCGACAGCTTCCACCTGCACCTGCCGGCCGATATCGAGAACTTCTCCGAGCTGAGCAAGGGGTACCTGCTGGCCGAGGACCTGGCGGAAATGCGCTGGGTGGTCGAGGAGGAGGGGGCGCGGATCATCTTCCCCAATCCCAAGGTCAAGAATGGCCTCAGGGCGGGGATACTGATCGTGCCGGATGCTGGGCAGAAACTCGGCTGAATGAACGTGCCGATCAGGCTTTTTTCAGGCGTTTGCCGAGTCAGGCCCAGCGCGCGGCCCACTGCGATCGCGCAGCGGTCTAGTCTAGTAGTGACGTCGTGGTTGCAGGCCCAGCTCCAGCCTTAATCCATTTTCGGTGAACTGCGGCGGGTTGGTATCGGTCGGCGGTGTTTCCGGGTTCTTGTCGAAATCGTAAAAGATGCCCGCCGCAAGGCCAATCGCTTGCAGCTTGGCCCTGCTGACCTCAAGCTGCCTGTAATCATAGGTTTCTGTCGTCATGCTGCCCGGCATGGTAGTGCCGCTGAATGCGTTGTACGCCTCGCACAGGCAGCGGTAGAAATCCAGCAGCGGCAGATTGTCGCTGTCCGAACGCGTCAGGTTGAATTCAAGGTAGCCACCTTCGGCGGGCCAGCCGGATTCCCATGCAAGCTGGGGGTTTTGTTGCAGGTGGTGCCCCTCGTCCGAGGGGTCGGTAATCTGCACCTCGAACCGGGTCGCCCTGTTTGTTTCGCGGATCGTAATCCATGCGCGTTTGGCGAGTTCGGCCAAGAGTTGATGGCCGCAGTGCGTGTGGCGCAGGAAGACCAGGTGGTTGTCCACTGCCTGTTTGAAGGTATCGCTGCCTTCTACCGTGAATGTGGCGTTGGCGAGCGTATCGTAGGGAGGTGAAAGTGGCCCTGCGAACCGTTCGTCACCCGGCTGCGAACGAGCATAGGTGCCTGATCCGTGCGGGTTGTCGATCAGGACATGTCCGGTGATATGGCAGTTGGCCGAGTCACTCTTGATAAACGCCAGCCCTTTGCCCGCTTCGATGCGCATGTCGCCGGCGCCTGAGAATACCTCGGTGACGCCGCTGCCTGTCTTGA
Organism: Pseudomonas sp. KU43P; assembly: GCF_033095865.1. Lineage (NCBI taxonomy): Bacteria > Pseudomonadati > Pseudomonadota > Gammaproteobacteria > Pseudomonadales > Pseudomonadaceae > Pseudomonas > Pseudomonas sp. KU43P. The sequence continues at coordinate 1,644,610 of NZ_AP019365.1, forward strand.
TGCTACTGTTGCCGTTGCCGATCTGGATGATGACCGGCGTTTCCACGTCATCATGCACACGGATCTTGGTGTTTCCATCGGGGGCCTTGAGGATGAGCGTTTGTTCTGGCGTCGGTGCGAGTATGAATGGCTTGCCATCGACACTGGCCGCGAGGTGGCAATCACGGGTTGATATATCGATGGTTGTGCCAGCGAAGCGACTCTCGACCACCATGTGGAATCGGCTTGGGCCTCGACCTGCCTCGAGCCAGATCTGCTCCAGGTAGATATCAAGCTGATCGTCGCGGTGCACGAGCATTTTATGAACGGTCTTGCCTTGCGTGAGTGTCTCCCTCCACTGGCGGAAGCCACTGGTTCTTCCGGAAATGAAGTAAGTCGGTTTGGGGTTCATGGGATTGCCTCGTATGCGCTGTACTGGCTGGGGCCAGGGGTTGCAGAGCGGTCAAGGCTAGGGCAGTGGCAAGGGCGGGATGTGGTAGTTATTCAATGAGTCGCCACAGGCATTGTGGTGGGGCTGGAACCTGCGCAGGTGACTGGAGGGTGGCGGACCTGATCCCTTGAGAAAACGCTTTGGTTTACCGCCTGGTCCATTTTCCTTCCCTTGGGCGGTAATTGGCTTGCCAGGGGCGAAAGGCTGCATTTAGCATCCGGTCATGTCTTTTTCGTTTGCATGAGCTCAAAAGCCGTCCATTCGACGCTTTCTATCGCATAAACACACTGCACCGAGATTGCAGGACCGATATAATGCGGCCCTTTGCCGTCGTTTCGTCGACGCGTTTGCCCCAAGGGCCGCCGTTTCCGTGGAAGAACCTATGAAAAGCGCAGAAATCCGTGAAGCCTTCCTTCGCTTCTTCGAAGAGCAGGGCCATACCCGAGTCGCCTCCAGTTCGCTGATCCCGAACAACGACCCGACCCTGCTGTTCACCAACGCAGGCATGAACCAGTTCAAGGACTGCTTCCTCGGTGCAGAGAAGCGTGCCTACACCCGCGCCGTCAGCAGCCAGAAATGCGTGCGCGCCGGCGGCAAGCACAACGACCTGGAAAACGTCGGCTACACCGCGCGCCACCACACCTTCTTCGAGATGCTGGGCAACTTCAGCTTCGGCGACTATTTCAAGCGCGATGCGATCACCTTCGCCTGGACGTTCCTGACTTCCGACAAGTGGCTGAACCTGCCGAAGGAAAAGCTCTGGGTCACCGTCTACGCCAGCGACGACGAAGCCTACGACATCTGGACCAAGGAAGTCGGCGTGCCGGCCGAGCGCATGGTGCGCATCGGTGACAACAAGGGCGCCCCGTACGCCTCCGACAACTTCTGGACCATGGGCGACACCGGCCCGTGCGGTCCGTGCACCGAGATCTTCTACGACCACGGCGCCGACATCTGGGGCGGCCCACCCGGCTCGCCGGAAGAAGATGGCGACCGCTACATCGAGATCTGGAACAACGTCTTCATGCAGTTCAACCGCACGGCCGATGGCGTGCTGCACCCGCTGCCAGCGCCGTCGGTGGACACCGGCATGGGCCTGGAGCGCATCAGTGCGGTCATGCAGCACGTGCACTCGAACTACGAGATCGACCTGTTCCAGAACCTGCTGTCTGCCGCGGCCCAGGCCATCGGCTGCAGCAACGACGGCCAGGCCTCGCTGAAGGTGGTCGCCGACCATATCCGTTCCTGCGGCTTCCTGATCGCCGACGGCGTGCTGCCGTCCAACGAAGGCCGTGGCTATGTGCTGCGTCGCATCATCCGTCGCGCCTGCCGTCACGGCAACAAGCTGGGTGCCAAGGGCAGCTTCTTCTATCAGATCGTCGCGGCCCTGGCGGCCGAAATGGGCGAGGCCTTCCCTGAACTGAAAGGCCAGCAGGCGCACATCGAGCGGGTCCTCAAGGC